>NZ_BPRB01000120.1 GCF_022179685.1 Methylobacterium trifolii | reverse complement strand
TAAACCCAAACGCAAAACCCACCCTAGAAGTTCATAACACGCTCTAGAGCGCCCGTTCAAAAGTGGGACCGCGCCGGGATCGTCGCCACGATCTCGCGCGCGGCCGTGCCCTTCGTATCGACCGATGAATGGTTCGGGTCGCGCCTCTTCCACGGGACCGGCCCCTCATAGACAGGGATCGTCCGCCGCCGTAAGGCGACCGCTCTCGATCGCGGCGAGGAAGGCCCGATAATCGTCCGCGTTCCGCTCACCGTAGGCCTGCGCCCAGTCCGCGAGCGCCTCGCGCAGGTCGAGGTGACGGTCCTTGCCGCAATAGCCGGCGATCGCGGCCGCATCGCCGGTGCGGGCATGCGCGCGGGCGAGCAGCGCCCCGTAGGCCCAGGCGAAGTAGAGCAGCGGCTGCCCGACCATGCAGGAGACCGGAATCTCGCCCTTCATGTTCTTCATCTGGCGCACGTAGAACGGACGGTCGGCGATCGTGGTCCAGCCCAGAAGCGGGTCGCCGACCCCCTGGAGCAGGCGCTGGCCATAGATCACCCGTTCGCCCTCGTGGCTGGCGTAGGGCTCGGGCATCCCGGGCAGGTAGGGCGCGTGCGCCGGGCGCACGGCCTCCTTCACCTGCAGGAAGAGAACGTCCTGGTCCGAGTTGCCGCAGAGCAGCGCGACGTAGGCGCGTGTTCCGACGCTGCCGACGCCGACGACGCGGTGGGCCACGTCGACGACATGGTAGCGGCTCAGCATGAACCGGCGTTCCGGCGGCAACGTTTCGGCATAGTGTTCGAGTCCGGTGATCACGCCGTCCCGGGTCTCTTCGTCGACGCGGGTGAGGATCGGCGGCTCTTCGCGGAACCGCCAGCCGCCGTCGACCCGCCGTTCGCCGACGCGGGCCAGCAGGCTCCGATTGTCCTTCTTGCGGGCCTTCTCGACCGCCTTGCGGACGACCGTCTGCGACTGCGCGTCGATCCGGATGCCCGAGAAGTCGAGCTGGTCGGCCCGCGCCGCCTGCTGCCAGACGTCGAGGGAGCCCTGGGGCGCCAGGTCGGTCATGGTGTGCTGGTAGCCGCCGACCGCGGCCATCACCGCCTGACGCCGCTCGCTTGCCGGAACCCCATCGCCGCGGGCCGCGACCTCGATGCTGGCCACGAGCCGCTTCAGGTCCCACTCCCACGGGCCGATCGTGACCTCGTCGAAATCGTTGAGGTCGAGCACGACGTCGCGCTGCGGCGTGCCGAACAGGCCGAAATTCGCGATGTGCGCGTCGCCGTTCATCACCACCATGATGTCGCTGCGGGAACTCTGCGCGAGATCCCAGGCCATGACGTGGGCCGCCCCACGCAGGAACGCGAAGGGCGACGAGGCCATGCGCGCCACCCGCAGAGGGATCAGGTCGGTCTGGCGCCCCACGTGCGCGTTCTCGATCAAGGCGACCGGGTCCGGCCGGTCGTCGGGCCGGTCGAGGGCGGCGTGTCCGGCATGGGGCACCGCATCGCGCAGGCGCTTGCCGGCGGCCCGGCGCCTGTCCCAGGGCTCGCCGCCTTCACGAAGGTCGATGTGCGGATAGTCGGCCAGCGGTTCCAGTACGACCGCCTCTGCGGCCTCGATAGACGGCTCCTCGCCCTGCTCGGTTCCCGGAAGCATCTGCCGGTTCGTGTCGCTGAAGTCGTTCACTCGGTCCATGGAAGCACGCGGTCCCTGACGGCGTAGGGACAATCTTGGCCGCCCGATATTGTTGCGGGCATCGGGATTAAGCCGCAGCGAAAAGCGTGGGTAACCGGTTCCAAGGCCGCGCGTTCGTAGCCGTTCTCACGATACGGACGGATACGCTCTGGTGCGTGCAACCTCGCCTCCCTTGTCCGAATGCCTGGAGGTCGCCTTGCAGCCGGCGCACCAGCCGCCGGCACCTGGCAACCGTGTGGCGCTTGGCCGTTTATCCTCCGGGTCCGCGGAGACTTATCGGATCGTGCGGCGTTGAAGGCTGACGAACTTTTCCCGAGGAGCCCTTGGCCGTCTTCCAGCTTGGACGGTTGCCGGATGCCCTTTCGTACCGTGGTAGCCATGTCCCCCAAGACCCAGTCGCGTGTCGTCCCCGTTGCCGGAACCACCGTATCGACCGGCATCGCCGGCCTGGACGACGTGCTGGCCGGCGGTCTCATGGCGAAACGCCTGTTCCTGCTGGAAGGCACGCCCGGGACCGGCAAGACCACGCTGTCGCTCCAGTTCCTGCTCGAAGGCGCCGGCCGGGGTGAGAAGGGCCTCTACGTCACGCTGTCGGAGAGCGCCGTCGAGCTCAAGGCGTCGGCGGCCTCTCACGGCTGGTCCCTCGACGGGATCGAGGTCTACGAACTCGTCAGCGAACTCGGCCTCGACCCCGAGAGCGAGCAGTCGATCCTGCACCCGTCGGAGGTCGAACTCGGCGAGACGGTGCGGGAGGTCATGGAGCGCGTCGACGCCCTGAAGCCAACCCGCGTCGTGTTCGACAGCCTCTCCGAACTCCGGCTCCTGGCGCAGAACCCGTTGCGGTACCGCCGCCAGATCCTGGCCCTCAAGCAGTTCTTCACCGCCCGCAAGTGCACAGTCCTGATGCTCGACGACGGCACGGCCGACGTCCAGCTCCACAGCATCGCGCACGGCGTGATCGTATTGGAGCAGAACACGCGCGCGTTCGGGGCCGAGCGGCGGCGGTTGCGCGTCCTCAAGATGCGCGGCGTCAAGGTCCGGGGCGGTTTCCACGATTTCAACCTCGATACCGGCGGCATCAGGCTCTTCCCGAGCCTGATCGCGGGCGAGCATCATGCCGCGTTCGATCCCACCACCGGGTCCACGGGCTCGACCGAACTCGACCTCCTGCTCGGCGGCGGCCTGGTCTCGGGCACCAACACGCTGCTCCTCGGTCCCTCCGGCGTGGGCAAGACCACGACCGCGGTCCGCTGCATGCTCGCGGCGTTGGATCGGGGCGAGAAGGCGACGTACTTCCTCTTCGACGAGGGGCTCGCGACCTTGCTGGCGCGGTCGGCCATGCTCGGCATGGACCTGCGGCCGCACATCGAGAGCGGCGCGCTGACCATCCTGCCGGTGAACCCGGCCGAACTCGCTCCCGGCGAGTTCGCCTGCCGGGTCCGCGAGGCCGTCGAGGACCACGGTTCGACCTTCGTCGTCCTGGACAGCCTGAACGCGTACATCCATGCAATGCCCGGAGAGCAGTATCTCATCCTGCAGATGCACGAACTGCTGACCTATCTGAACCAGAAGGGCGTCACGACCCTCCTCGTCCTCGGCCAGCACGGGGTGATCGGCGACGTGCGGACCGACATCGACCTGAGCTACCTCAGCGACTGCATCCTGCTGTTCCGGTACTTCGAGGCGAAGGGCGAGGTCCGCTCGGCAATCTCGGTGGTCAAAAGTCGCGTCAACGCGCACGAGCGCACCATTCGCGAGATGAAGCTGTCGTCGACCGGCCTCCAGGTCGGGCCGGCACTCGCCGACTTCCAGGGCGTGCTCAGCGGGCTTCCCTCGTATGCTGGCGAGATGGCGATGCTCGAAGGGGCCGCCCCGGAATCCGCGACGTGAGCGTGACGACGGAGGACGAGAACCGCGTCCTGATCCTGGCGCCGCGCGGACGCGACGCCATCGTGATCGAGCAGTTGCTCGCCAAATCCGGCACTGCGGTCACCCGATGCGCCGACGGCCGGGCCTGGGTCGACGGCCTCCGGGGACCGGCCGGCGCCTCGATCGTCACCGAGGAGGCCCTGGCCGACATCGACCCGGCTGACCTGGACGACCTATTGGCCGGACAGCCGCCGTGGTCGGACTTCCCCTTCGTGCTGCTGGCCACACGCCAGGCCGGGCCGCGCACCCCGCGCGCGGCCGCAACCATCGAGCGGCTCGGGAACGTCGTGCTGCTGGAGCGACCGATCAATGCCGAGACACTGACCAGCGCAGTCGCCTCGGCCCTGCGGGTGCGCCGCCGCCAATACCAGGCACGCGGGCACATCGTCGAACGCGAGCAGGCCCAGGAGCGTCTCAGGGTCGTCAACGAGACCCTGGAGCGCCGCGTCGAGGAGCGCACCCGCGAGGTCGAGGCCGCCCGCGAGACCCTCGCGTTCGCCCTCGATTCGGCTGGCATGGGGTCTTGGGACCTCGACCTCGTGCACGACACGGTACGTCGCTCGGGCCAGCACGATGCGATCTTCGGCTACGACGAGCCGGTCGCGGTCTGGGGGATGTCGTTGTTCCTCTCTCACGTGATCCCGGAGGATCGCCCGCAGGTCGAGGAGGCGTTCGCGGCGGCGGTGGGCACCGGCGTGCTCGACGTCGAATGCCGCATCCGGCGCCGGGACGGTGCGATCCGGTGGGTCGCCGCCAAGGGCCGGGCCGAATATTGCGGCGACGGCAGACCGGTGCGCATGGCTGGCGTCCTTCTCGACAGGACCGACCAGCGCATTACCGAAGACGCGTTGCGCCAGGCCCAGAAGATGGAGGCCATCGGGCAGTTGACCGGGGGCGTGGCGCACGACTTCAACAACCTGCTCACGGTCATCGTCGGCGGCCTCGACATGATGATCCGCAAGCCGGACAACGTCGATCGGGTCAAGCGACTGGCCGAGGCAGCGATGAATGCCGCCCGCCGCGGCGAGCAGCTGACCCAACAACTGCTCGCCTTCTCGCGGCGGCAGATGCTGCGGCCGCAGACCCTGAACCCGAACCGGCTGCTCCTCGACTTCAAGCCGCTGGGCGAGCGGGCGGCCGGTGGCGCCATCGACCTGGCCTTCGACCTCGACCCGGCCCTCGACCCGATCCGGATCGACCCCGCCCAATTCGAGGCGGCCGTGCTCAACCTCATCGTCAACGCACGCGATGCGATGGAAGGCGGCGACCGAGAGGAGCGCATCTCCGTGCGCAGCCGAAACGTCCGCCTCGATACCGCGGCGGTCGCCGACAAGGGCGTCCCGCCGGGCGACTACGTCGTGATCTCGGTCGCCGACACCGGTTCCGGCATCGCCCCGGAGGTGCTGGCGCGGGTGTTCGAGCCGTTCTTCACCACCAAGGAGGTCGGCAAGGGGACCGGCCTCGGTCTCAGCCAGGTCTACGGCTTCACCCGGAGCGCCAAGGGCTTCGTCGGCATCGAATCGGACGTCGGGACCGGAACCGCGTTCCGGTTGTACTTCCCGCGTTCCTCCGATCCCGCCGGCCAGGAATCGGGGACGGGCACGGGCGGCCCCTTGCCCCTGCGTCGCGCGGTCGACGGAGACACCGTGCTGCTGGTCGAGGACGACGAGCAGGTGTTGGCCATGGCCGTCGAGAGCCTGGAAGAGCTGCGCTACAAGGTCGTCGTGGCGCGCAACGCGTCCGACGCCCTCGAACACCTCAGGGGCGTCGAACGCATCGACATCCTGTTTTCCGACGTGGTGATGCCGGGCGGGATGAACGGGTCCCAACTTGCGACGGAGGCGCAGCGCCTGCGGCCGGGCCTCAAGGTCCTGCTCACCTCCGGCTACGTGGCCAACCTCGACGAGGGGCAGGTCATCGGCCGCGGCGAACTTCCGGTCCTGAACAAGCCCTACCGCCGTGACGAACTCGCCCGCTCCCTTCGCCTCGTCCTCACCGGTGGAGGTGATTGAGGACTGCGCGTGATCTCCCCCGGACGGAGGCGACCTGCTCCTGTGGTCCGGCGGCATCCGGACCGCGCCCTCACGGGGATACGGTGCGATCTGCGTCGCCTTGGCCTACCGTCTCAAGCGTGGACGCCTCCATGAGAACGGGCGCGGTCCACGACCGCGCGGGTCGAAAGCGCCACACGTTGCCACGAGTCGTGGACCGTGCACGTCGCCATCGGGCATAGCTCCAAGTCGTCGGTTATACGCGCTGCCTGACGCCGAACCGGCATCCGCTTCGGCCGGGAGCGCTTCGAGGGAATGCCATGCGCGTCGTCTTCATGGGCACGCCCGATTTCGCGGTGCCGACGCTCGCGCGCGTCGCGCGGGACGGGCACGCGATCGCGGCCGTCTACACCCGTGCCCCGGCCCGCGCCGGTCGCGGCATGGGGCTGCGCCCCTCCCCCGTGCACGCCCTGGCCGACAGCCTCGGGCTGCCGGTGCTGACGCCGGCCACGCTCCGCACGCCCGAGGCCGCCGAGACCTTCGCCAGCCACGGGGCGGACGTGGCGGTGGTCGTCGCCTACGGGATGCTGCTCCCGCAGGCGATCCTCGACCTGCCGCGGCACGGCTGTCTCAATCTGCACGGCTCCCTGCTGCCGCGCTGGCGTGGGGCCGCGCCGATCCAGCGGGCGGTGATGGCGGGCGACACGGCGAGCGGTGTCGGCGTGATGCGCATGGAGGCCGGGCTCGACACCGGGCCGGTGGCGCTGGAGGCGCGCGTGCCGATCTCCTCCGGAATGACGGCGGGTGAACTCCACGACGCGCTGATGCCGGCCGGCGCCGAGCTGATGGGCCGAGCCCTGGCAGAGCTGGAGCGCGGCACCCTCGCCTTCACGCCGCAGGCCGAGGCCGGCGTGGTCTATGCTCACAAGATCGGCAACGCGGAGGCGCGCATCGACTGGTCGCGCTCCGGGCCGGAGGTCGCCCGCCATGTCAACGGCCTCTCCCCCTTTCCCGGCGCCTTCTTCGAGGTCGACCTCGGCAAGGGCACGGAGCGGGTGAAGCTGCTGCGGGCCGAGGCCGCGGAAGGCTCGGGCGTGCCGGGCACGCTTCTGGATGCCGACGGCACGGTCGCCTGCGGAACGGGTGCAGTGCGCCTGCTGGACCTGCGCCGGGCGGGCAAGGGCGGCAGCCTCGGTGGCCCTGAATTCTTGCGCGGGGCGCGGCTCGTGCCCGGCGCGCGCCTGTCGTGAGCGCCGCCCGCGCGGCCGGCTCCCGCTGATGCCCCGCTACAAGCTCGTCATCGAGTACGACGGTTCTCCCTACCGCGGGTGGCAGCGCCAGCCGGACGCGCCGACCGTGCAAGGGGCGATCGAGGCGGCGGTGACACGCTTCTCCGGCGAGGCCGCCCGTCTCACCTGCGCCGGGCGCACCGATGCCGGGGTGCACGCCACCCATCAGGTCGCCCATCTCGACCTCGCGCGGGATTGGCGCACGGACACGGTGCGCGACGCCCTCAACGCCCACCTGCATCCGCAGCCCGTCTCGGTGCTGGCTGCCGAGATCGTCGCCGAGGACTTCGACGCGCGCCATTCTGCGCTCCGGCGGCACTACCGCTACCGCATCCTCGACCGGCGCAGCCCCACGGCGCTCACCCGCGGCCGGGTCTGGCAGGTGCCCTGGGCGCTCGATCCGGTCCTGATGCACGCCGCCGCCCGACGCCTGCTCGGCCACCATGACTTCACGGCCTTTCGCGCCGCCGAGTGCCAAGCCAAGAGCCCGATGCGCACCCTCGACCGACTCGACGTGGCGCGCGAGCGGTTCGGCTTCTTCGACGAGATCGTGGTGGCGGCCAGCGCCCGCTCGTTCCTGCACCATCAGGTCCGGGCGATGGTGGGCACGCTGATGCTGGCCGGTTCGGGTCGCCTCAGCGCCGACGACGTGGCCGACATCCTGGCCTCAAAGGTGAAGACCCGCTGCGGCCCTCTGGCGCCGGCCTGCGGGCTGACCTTCGTCGGGGTGGACTACCCGAAAAAATAGCGCTCCAGCACCAGCCCGTAGATCGCGGTGAGCCGCTCCAGGTCGGCCACCGCCACGCATTCGTCGGTCTGGTGCATCGTCTCCCCGACCAGCCCGAACTCGATGACCGGGCAGGCATCCTTGATGAAGCGTGCGTCCGAGGTGCCCCCCGTTGTCGAGAGCGCCGGGCGCAGGCCCGTCTCGGCCTCGACGGCCTGGGCCACCAGGTCGACGAAGGCGTCGGGCCGGGTCAGGAAGGCGGGGGAATTGGAGGGCTGGAGGTCGAGGGTGAAGCGGATGGCGTTGCCGGCCGCGACGTCCAGGCGACGGCGGATCTCATCGCCCAGCGTCTGCGCCGTCCAGCCCTCGTTGAAGCGGACGTTGAACACGGCGCGCGCATCGGCCGGGATCACGTTGGTGGCGGCGTTGCCGACGTCGAGCGTGGTGAATTCGAGGTTCGAGGCATCGAAGTGCCGGGTGCCCCCGTCGATCGGGTCGGCGATCAGGCTCGATGCGAGGCGCAGCATCCCCGGGATCGGGTTCTCGGCCCGGTGCGGGTAGGCGACGTGGCCCTGGCGTCCGTGCACGGTCAGCCGACCGGTCAGCGACCCGCGCCGGCCGATCTTGATCATCTCCCCGAGGCGGCTCGGGTTGGTGGGCTCGCCCAGCAGGCAATGGTCGAAGCGCTCGCCCCGCGCCCGCGCCCAGTCGAGGAGCTTGACCGTGCCGTTGACGGCCGGGCCCTCCTCGTCGCCGGTGATGAGGAAGGCGATCGAGCCGGGAAAGTCCGGTCCGCGCGCCTTGAGGAAGGCCAGGGCGGCGGCGAGCATGCAGGCGATGCCGCCCTTCATGTCGGCCGCCCCGCGCCCGTAGAGCATTCCGTCCGCGACCTCCCCCGCGAAGGGGCCGTGCGTCCAGGCGGCCGCGTCGCCGGGCGGCACCACGTCGGTATGGCCGGCAAACAGCAGGCAGGGCGCTCCCGACCCGATGCGGGCGTAGAGGTTCTCGATGTCGGGCTCGCCGGGCTCCGAGAAGACCGGGCGCTCCACCCAGAAACCCGCCGCCGAGAGGATGGCGTCGAGCAGCGCGAGGGCGCCGCCCTCCTCGGGTGTCACCGAAGGGCAGCGGATCAGGGCCTGCGCGAGGCTCAAGGGAGAGGTTTCCGGATGCACGCGTCGTCCCGATCGAGCGATCTGTGGGTCGGGGTTATCGCACCGTCGCCACCTGCGCGTCGCCCCTGCGCCGCAGCACGCTGACGGTGACGTCGTCGTCGTGGCGCTGGAAGCGCAGGTCGAGGTGCGAGCCGCCGAGCTTCACGTTGAAGATCGTGACCCCGTCGAGGAACGCCGGCAGAACCGGATTGCGGAACCGGACCCGGTTGCGGCCGTGGTCGAGTTCGAGGCCGAGGCAGGCGGCCAGGAAGGCGAAGGGCGCGGCCGCCGCCCAGGCCTGCGGGCTGCACGCCACCGGGTAGGAGACCGGCCCGCGCTGGCGCCGCCGCATGAAGCCGCAGAACAGCTCCGGCAGCCGCTTCTGGTCCTGGTAGAGGGCGGTCTCGAACATGCCCTGGAAGATGCGGGCGGCCTCGGCCTTGAGGTCGTAGCGGGCGAGCCCCATGGCGATCAGCGCGTTGTCGTGCGGCCAGATCGAGCCGTTGTGGTAGGACATCGGGTTGTAGCGGGCCTCGCCGCGGGCGATCGTGCGCACGCCCCAGCCGTTGAACCCGTCCTTCGACAGCAGGGTCTCGGCGACGCGGGCCGCCCGCTCCGGCAAGGCGATGCCGGTGAACAGGGCATGTCCTGCGTTGGACGAGCGCACGGCGCACTGCTTCTTCGCGCCGTCCAGCGCCAGGGCGTAGGTGCCGATCTCCTCGTTCCAGAACGCCGCGTCGAATTGTTCGCGCAAGGACCGAGCCTGGTTGGTCAGGGTCTCCGCCAGGGCGTCGTGGCCGAGCATGGCGGCGAGCTTGGCCATGCCGTTCTTGGCCGCATACACGTAGCCCTGAACCTCGCAGAGAGCGATCGGGCCCTTGGCCAGTTGCCCGTCCGCGTGGAAGATCGAATCGTGGCTGTCCTTCCAGCCCTGGTTCTCCAGGCCCTTGTCGGTGTCGCGGGCGTACTCGACGAAGCCGTCCCCGTCCCGGTCGCCGTAATCGTTCATCCAGGCGAGGGCGAGTTCGAGTGCCGGCCAGATGCGGGCGATGGTCTCCCGGTCGCCGGTGACGGAATAGTATTCCCAGGCCAGCATCACGAAGAGCGGCGTGCCGTCGATGGTGCCGTAATAGTGCCGGAACGGCACCTCGCCGAGCATCGCCATCTCGCCGCGCCGTGTCTCGTGCAGCACCTTGCCGGGCTGGGCGTCGGCGGCGGGGTCGACGGCCTTGGCCTGGGTCGAGGCGAGGTAGCGCAGGACGCCCTTGGCGAAGTTCGGGTCGATCCACAGGGCCATCATCGCGGTGATGATGCCGTCGCGCCCGAACACCGTGGAGTACCAGGGGATGCCGGCGAAGGGGTAGATGCCCTCCGGCGTGCGGGTGGCCAGCATGTAGAGGTCGGCGGTGGAGCGGCACAGGGCCTCGTTGAACTGGTCGTTCGACGAGATGATCGTGGTGATGCCGGCGGTGAGCTGGCGCAGGTCGCGCCGGGCGTCGCGGTAGGCGCGGGCGAAGACGTTGCCCTCGGGCAGATCCTTGGGCGGGCGCACGGGCGTGCTGCCGGAGGCGTGCGACAGGCCGGCCGCGGCATGCTCGCCGATGCGCTCGGCGGAGGGCGCGCTGGTGAACGCCTTGTGCGATTCGCAGACCACGCGGATGAAGAGCGAGGCCCGGCCCTCCGGCGCGAGCGACACCGAGAACTCGACCCGGCCCGGCTCGATCAGGCTCGGCTTCGGTCCGAAATGCAGGGCGGTGGTGCGCACCACCTCGTCGAGGCCGACGTAGCGGAACTGGACCTCGCGGTCGCTCGCGACCTGGACCGAGCGCTTGCCACGGTTCGTACGGTCGGTGCCGCGCACCTCGAACAGGTCGCGGTAATCGGCATCGAAGCTGACGACGATGCGCAGGTTGCGGTGGCGCGAATCGTAGGAGCGCAGGCCGATCCGGTCGTAGCAGGCGCCGCGGAACAGGAATTTGGTGCGCTCGATGGCGATGACCTCGCGGGGGATCGAGGTTTCGTCGTGGGCGTCGATGCGGATGTCGGGCGTCGTCATGTCGACGCTGAGCGCGCCGTTGTCGTCCTGCATCACGGAGGAGAGCATCAACGGGCGCTGGCCCTCCACGGTGAACTCCAGCCGCGAGAGGTACCGCGTGTCCTGGAAGTAGAGCCCCTCGGGCCCCGGCAGCACGCCGATGTCGCCGAAGGAATCCAGCACGGCGAAGGCCTCGCCGAACTTCAGGGATCGCAAAGGGCGGTCCACCAGGGAGGTCTGCGCCTCGATGTGGTAGGGCGGCAGCACCTCGTCGGCGTCCTGGAATCCGTGGGCCAGCGCCGCTCGCTCGATCTTGGCCTGCACCGTCGCCGTCGTGTCGTCAGCCGCCATGCCTGGGCATCTCCGGGTTCGAGGGGTGCGAATCGAAAGGGCCGCCGAATCGCTGTCGCGCGATGCGGCGGCCCTTGAGACCGTGTCAGTTAGGCGCTTGTGCGACGCCTGCCAGGGCAGGCACCGCCGTGCAAGGGCGGTGCCGGAAGGCCGTCAGGCCGGCATCGCCGCGACGGCGATGGAAGGACGGGCCGAGCCGTTCATCTCGCCGTAATGGGGCGTGAAGGACGCGGCCTTCGGCAGCTTTATGACCTCGGCCTGGCGGCCGATCAACTCCTCGTAGGCAGCCACGTATTTCTTGACCATGCACTCGGCGGTGAAGGCCGTCTCGAAGTGGCGGCGCACGCCGGCCCGGCTCATGGTCTTGACCTTGTGGACGGCCGCGACCGCGTCGTCCATGCTGTCGCACAGCACGCCGCCCACGCCGTCGGCGATGACCTCCGGCACGGAGCCGTTGCGGAAGGCGATCACCGGGGTGCCAGCCGACATCGCCTCGATCATCACGAGACCGAAGGGCTCCGGCCAGTCGATCGGGAAGGCGAGCGCCAGGGCGTTGCCGAGGAAGTGCTTCTTCTGCTCCTCGTTGATCTCGCCGATATATTCGATCAGCGGGTGATGGATCATCGGCTCGATGACCTCGTCCCAGTATTCCTGGTCCGCCTTGTCCACCTTGGCCGCGATCTTCAAGGGCACGCCGGAACGGATCGCCATCTCGATGGCACGGTCGGGACGCTTCTCCGGCGAGATGCGGCCGAGGAAGGCTAGGTAACCGCCCTTGGCCTCCGGGTAGAACGGGCAGTTCTGCGACGGCAGGCCGTGGTGGATCGTCGAGAGCCAGTTGACGTTCGGCGGCATCGGCTCGCGCTGGTTGTCGGAGATCGAGACCAGGGGCATGCCGGTGAAGGTCTTGTAGACGGGCATGAAGTCCGGCACGTCGAGGCGGCCGTGCATCGTGGTGATGCACTTGTGGTTCAGGTCCTCGAACATCGGATACTGTAGGAGATCGATGTGGAAGTGCAGCACGTCGAACTCGTGCGCCCGGCGGTGTACCTGGTGCAGCATCGCGAGGTGGCTCGCGGTGTGGTCGCGGTAGCCGAGCAGGCGCAGGCCCTCCGGCGTGCAGGCCGCGAGCTTGGCCGACGTTTCCGAATCACCGCTCGCGAAAAGGGTCACGTCGTGTCCCTGGCGGACCAATTCTTCCGTGATCCAACTGACGACGCGCTCTGTGCCACCGTAGAACTTCGGAGGAACGGCCTCCGACAGCGGGGCGATCTGGGCAATGCGCACGAAAGTGTCTCCTGTGAAGGCCGATTTCCCGGGGATTTAACCCGACCCGGTCTGAGTGGGACATGAACGAAACCCACAGCCAAGGTTATGGTTCCTGGCTGGGCGCCCGTCCCGGATCTTTTGGTCCTCCCGCGCGCTGTCCCCGGTTTCCTCGGTCGGATCGCATCGCAGGGTTCGCACCACACCCGGCGGCGGGCGCCGGCTGCGCACGCGGCATTGAAGCGGCGTCTCGTTTCTGTCATAAGCCGGCCCGCGTCGAACCGCCCGGCCGATAGGGCTGCCGTGGCGGTTCGTGCTGCTCCATCAGAAGCATCATCGCGCGTCCCTACCGATCCTCGCGGGTCGGCACCGGGGCCTTTGCGCAACGGAGAGCCAAATGCCCAAGCTGAAGACGAAGTCGGGCGCCAAGAAGCGCTTCAAGATCACCGGGACCGGCAAGGTCATGTACGCCCAGGCCGGCAAGCGCCACGGGATGATCAAGCGGACGACGAAGCAGATCCGCAACCTGCGCGGCACCACCGCCATGTTCGAAGGCGATGCCGCCAACGTGAAGAAGTACTTTTTGCCCAACCAGCGGTAAATCGCTTCACGACGCCGAACTGCTTTAAGTCGAATCCAGGAGAATCCCCATGGCCCGCGTCAAGCGCGGCGTGACCAGTCACGCGAAGCACAAGAAAGTCCTCAAGGCCGCCAAGGGCTATTATGGCCGGCGCAAGAATACGATCCGCATCGCCAAGCAGGCGGTCGAGAAAGGCATGCAGTATGCCTACCGCGACCGCAAGAACAAGAAGCGCACCTTCCGCGCGCTGTGGATTCAGCGTCTCAACGCGGCGGTCCGCGAGCACGGCCTGACCTATTCGCGCTTCATCGACGGCCTGGCGAAGTCCGGCATCGAGGTGGACCGCAAGGCGCTCTCCGAACTCGCCATCCACGAGCCCGCGAGCTTCGCGGTGGTGGTCGAGAAGGCGAAGTCCGCCCTGCCCGCCGCCAAGGCCGCCTGAGCCTCAGCGAACGACCGATCCGACGGGAAAGGCGCGGCGCTCGGGGAGCGCCGCGCCTTCGTCGTTTCGGAAGGCCCGTCCGGCGGCTCCCCTTGCGCGCCGGCCCGCGACAGGCAAAACCACGCCGCGCCTGCCCAGCATCAGTGAACGCGATGACCGATCTCGACACCCTCGAACGCGACCTCCTGGCCCAGGTCGCCGGCGCCTCCGACGAGGCCGCCCTCGACGCCGTGCGCGTCTCCGCGCTCGGCAAGAAGGGCAGCGTCTCCGACCTGCTCAAGACCCTCGGATCGATGACGCCGGAGGAGCGCAAGGCGCGTGGCCCCCTGATCAACGGCCTGCGCGACCGGGTTCAGGGCGCCCTCGGCGAGCGCCGCGAGGCGCTGGCCGAGGCGGCCCTGGAGGCGCGGCTCTCGGCCGAGCGGGTGGACGTGACGCTCCCGGTGCGCGAGGCGCCCGAGACGCGCGGGCGCATCCACCCGATCAGCCAGGTGATCGACGAGGTCACGGCCATCTTCGCCGACATGGGCTTCTCGGTCGCCGAGGGGCCGGACATCGAGACGGACGAGCTGAACTTCACGGCCCTGAACTTCCCGCCCGGCCACCCGGCCCGCGAGATGCACGACACCTTCTTCCTGGCCCCCGACCACCTGGGCCGTCGCAAGGTGCTGCGCACCCACACCTCGCCGGTCCAGATCCGCACGATGCGCAGCCAGGAGCCGCCGATCCGGGTGATCATTCCCGGGCGCACCTACCGCCACGATTCCGACCAGACCCACACGCCGATGTTCCATCAGGTGGAAGGACTGGTGATCGACAAGGCCGCCAACATCGCCAGCCTGAAATGGGTGCTGGAGGAGTTCTGCAAGGCGTTCTTCGAGGTGGACGCGGTCAAGATGCGCTTCCGTCCCTCGTTCTTCCCCTTCACCGAGCCCTCGGCGGAAGTCGACATCCAGTGCTCGCGCAAGGGCGGCGAGATCCGTTTCGGCGAGGGCGAGGACTGGCTGGAGATCCTCGGCTGCGGCATGGTCCATCCGAACGTGCTGCGCAATTGCGGCCTCGATCCGGATTCGGTCCAGGGCTTCGCCTTCGGCGTCGGACTCGACCGCATCGCCATGCTGAAATACGGCATGCCGGACCTGCGCCCGTTCTTCGAGGCGGACGTACGTTGGCTCGACCATTACGGCTTCCGGCCGCTCGACGTGCCGAGCCTGGTCGGAGGGCTGACGGGGTGAGTGTCAGGAGACGATGAGATGTTGACCCTCACCGAGATCACTGAGACGGCTGACGAGGTCCTGCGGGCGGCTCTTGGTCCTTACGGATTCGTCCAGTCCGAAGTCGTCGATGACAGGGATGTCGACGGTGAGGACGCGGTGCGTGTGACGGCCCGCTTCAAACCGGGCTCGGGGCCAGCCAACGGCAAGGCAGCCCTCGAAGCGCTCACCACGTTACACGACGCGCTTCGTGGCAAGGGCGAAGAGCGTTTCCCGTTTCTACGCTACGACTATGCCGACGACGAACCTCTCGACCAGCAGTCCGACGACATCGGCCCATGAGTGCGAGATGCCGCAATCCCCTAAGCGGCGGGTTGCTCGATGTGGCGCTTCATCTCGTGGCAATCCGTGACCGCCGGAAGATTGTCGAGCAAGCTGCCTTCCGACGTGCACTCAGCAGTTCGTACTACGCGGTATTCCACACCCTCTGCGCCGTCGGCGCCGAGGGCCTCGGCTTCCGGTCCGCCCCGTCCGAGGACATTGAGCCGATCTATCGCAGCCTGGAGCATCGGAAGGCCCAGGATGTTCTGGCATCGCCGAAGACACGCCAGCTCCACGAGGACTTGGCGCGGATCGGCAGCGCCTTTATCGAGTTGCGCCAACTGCGCGAGGATGCCGATTATAGCCAGCCTGGCCGCTTCGGCAGCCAGCAGCGGCTCCTGACACGAAATGAGACGAAGACGCTCATCGACCTCGCCGACGAGACGATTCGTATTCTGGACGCACTGCCCATCGATATCCGTCGCAAGCTCGCGGTCGCGCTGCTTGTACGGCCGAGCCGCCGCTAGCACCTGCAAGTTTCCCAAATGAAATTCACCCTCTCCTGGCTCAAGGACCACCTTGACACCGAGGCCGCCCTCGACGTGATCGCCGAGACGCTGACGCGGATCGGGCTCGAGGTCGAAGGCATCGAGGACAAGGCCGCCGCGCTGCGGCCCTACGTCATCGCGCGCGTGCTCACCGCCGAGCAGCACCCCAATGCCGACCGCCTGCGCGTCTGCTCGGTGGACGCCGGAGACGGGCAGCCTGTCCAAGTCGTCTGCGGCGCGCCGAACGCGCGAGCGGGGATGCTCTCCGTTTTCGCCCCCCCCGGCACCTACGTGCCGGGCAAGGCCATCACCCTGTCGGTGGGCACCATCCGCGGCGTCGAGAGCCGCGGCATGCTCTGCTCGGGCGCCGAACTCGGGATCGGCGAGGACCACGACGGCATCCTGGACCTGCCCGAGGGCTCGCCGGTCGGCACGCCCTACGCGGTGCATGCCGGCCTCGACGACCCGGTCATCGAGATCAACCTGACCCCGAACCGGCCCGACTGCACTTCGGTCCACGGCATCGCCCGCGACCTCGCCGCCACCGGGATCGGCACCCTGAAGCACGCGCCCCTGCTACCGGTGCACGGAGAAGGCCTCTGCCCCGTCACCGTCGACCTCGCCTTGGAGCCGGCGGACCGGGTCTTGTGCCCGCTCTTTGCGCTCCGCCTCGTGCGCGGCGTGACGAACGGGCCGTCGCCCGCCTGGATGCAGGCGCGGCTGCGGGCCATCGGCCTGCGTCCGATCAACGCGCTCGTCGACATCACGAACTACGTCACCTTCGACCGCGGCCGGCCGCTCCACGTCTTCGACGCGGCCAAGGTCGGCGGCGGCCTCAGCGTGCGCCGCGCTCAGGAGGGCGAGACCCTGAAGGCGTTGGACGGGCGGACCCATACGCTGAACGCCGACATCGTCGTGATCGCCGACGCGAACGGCGTCGAATCCATCGCCGGCATCATCGGCGGCGAGGCCTCGGGGTGCGATGCCGGCACCACCGACGTCCTGATCGAATCGGCCTTGTGGGACCCGGCCAACATCGCCCAGAGCGGGCGCCGCCTCGGGGTCGTCACCGATGCGCGCTACCGCTTCGAGCGCGGCGTCGACCCGGCCTTCGCTCTCTCCGGCCTCGACCTCGCCACCTGCCTCGTCCTCGACCTCTGCGGCGGCAGCCCGACCCAGGCGGTCGTCGCCGGCGCGGTGCCCGAGACCGAGCGGACCATCGACTTCCCCTGGACCGAGGTGCGGCGGCTCGCCGGCATCGAACTGTCCCGCGCCGAGATGACGGTGACCCTGGAGTCGCTGGGTTTCCACGTGGCCGGCTCCGGCGACCGGGTGCAGGTGCGGACGCCGTCCTGGCGCCCGGACGTGGAGGGCAAGGCCGACCTCGTGGAGGAGATCGTGCGCATCGCCGGCCTCGATCGGATCGAGGCCAAGCCCCTGCCGCGGGCCGGCGGCGTCGGCAAGCCGCTGCTCACCGTGATCCAGAAGCGCACGCGGGCGGCCAAGCGCGCGCTGGCGAGCCGCGGCCTGATGGAGGCCGTGACCTGGTCGTTCATCCCGCACGACGACGCGGTGCTGTTCGGCGGCGGCGGGGCCGACCTCGTCCTCGCCAACCCGATCGCCTCCGAACTCTCGGACATGCGCCCGAGCCTGGTGCCGGGCCTGTTGCGGGCCGCCCAACGCAACGCAGACCGCGGCTTCCCGGATGCCGCCCTGTTCGAGGTGGGCCAGTGCTTCGCCACCGACGCGCCGGAGGGCCAGACCATCCGCGCCACGGCCGTGCGCCGCGGCGGGGGGACCCATCTCGGCGGCGGCCGGCACTGGGACGGCGGCCCGCAGGTCGTGGACGCCTTCGCGGCCAAGGCCGACGCGCTGGCGCTGCTGACGGCCCTCGGCATCCCGACCGGGGGGCTTCAGGTCGCGGCCGGCGGCCCGGCCTGGCTGCATCCCGGCCGCTCGGGCACCCTGCGCTTCGGGCCCAGGACCGAGATCGGCTGGTTCGGCGAGGTCCACCCGCGGGTGATGAAGGCGCTGGACCTCAAGGGCACCCTGGTCGCCTTCGAGATCGTCCTCGATGCCCTGCCGCTGCCGAAGCACAAGCCGACCAAGGCCAAGCCCGCCCTCGCTCTCTCCGACTTCCAGCCCCTCTCGCGCGACTTCGCCTTCGTGGTCGAACGCGCCGTACCGGCCGGCGACTTGGTCAAGGCCGCCCTCAACGCCGAGCGCAAGCTGATCGCGGGGATCGACGTGTTCGACCTCTACGAGGGCGCGGGCATCCCGGAGGGCTCGAAGTCGGTGGCCATCGCCGTGCGGCTGCAGCCTGTCGAGCGCACCCTGACCGACGCGGAGATCGAGGCGGTGAGTGCCCGGATCGTCGCGGAGGTCGGCCGCAAGACTGGCGCCACCCTGCGCGCCTGAGCATTTTCAAGCACAAGCTCCGGCGGTGATCCGCCGGAGAGCGAGGTTTCGCCATGACCGACGATGCGACCCTGATCGCGGACCTGTCGCGGGCCGACCACCTGCCTGAGAAGGCCCTGCGCGCGGCGCTTGCCCGGCCCGAGGCTTTGGCCGGGGAGACGTTGCGTCTTCTCGAGGCCGCCGCCGAGGGGACGGAGTTGAGTCCGGAGGAGCAGAACCTGATGTTCTGGGGCCTGCACGTCCTGGCCCATGCCCGCGACGCCCGCGCCCTGCCCCCGCTGCTCCGCCTGCTCCGGCAGGACAACGACACCCTCGACCTGCTTCTGGGGGATGCCGTCACCAGTACCCTGCCCCGCGTCGTGGCAAGCCTGTTCGACGGGCAGACCGAGGCGCTGTTCGCTCTGGTCCTCGACAGCACCGCCGACGACTACGTCCGCCATTCCCTGCTGGGCGCCTGCGTGTTCCTGACCCTCGACCGGCGGATCGGGCGCGAGGCGATGCAGGCCCTGCTGATTCGATTCGACGACGCCCACGCGGCGGTCGAGGGCGACATGGCCTGGATCGGCTGGGAGGAGGCGATCGCCTACCTCGGCTTCCGCGATCTCGTGCCGCGCGCGGAAGCGGCCCGCCGCGACAAGCGCATCACCGACGAATTCTCCGACGCGGCCTGGTTCAAGGACACCCTGCGCGCGGCGGAGGCCAAGCCCGAAGACCGCAAGCGCCTCGACCACTGGCACCACGGATACCTCGACGACCCGCTGGAGCAGCTCGCCTGGACCAAGGAAGGCGCCGGGCAGCCCCAGCGCAACCCGTTCAAGGACGTCGGCCGCAACGATCGCTGCCCCTGCGGCAGCGGCCGGAAGTTCAAGAAGTGCTGCCTCGGCAAGGAGCAGACGGAGACGGTCGGCATAGCCGACGTCCTCAGCGTGCTGGAAGCGATCCCGCGCCGTTGAGCGGGTTCGCCTCGTCCCAGCCGTAGGACAGGGTCTCGAAGCGCATCGCGCGGGCATCCACCATGAGCAGGCGCCCGACCAGGGGCTCGCCGAAGCCGGCAACCGCGCGGATCACCTCCATCGCCATGAGCGAGCCCATCACGCCGGCGAGCGCGCCCAGCACCCCGGCCTCGGCGCAGGGCGGGACGCTGCCCGGCGGCGGCGGGCTCGGGAACAGGCAGCGATAGGTCGGGTTCGGATGCCCGTCCGGTCCGGTCTCGTGGGCGCGGATGGTGGTGAGCGAGCCGTCGAACTGCCCGAGCGCCGCCGTCACCAGGGGGCGCCGCGCGTGGAAGCAGGCGTCGGAGACGGCGTAGCGTGTGGAAAAATTGTCCGAGCCGTCGGCGACGAGGTCGTAGCGGCCGATCAGGTCGATCGCATTCTCCGCCGTGATCCGCAACGGGTGGGCGTCCACGCGCACATGCGGGTTGAGGCGGACCACGGCGTCGGCCGCACTCTCCACCTTCGCCCGGCCGATGTCGGGCGTGCCGTGGATCACCTGCCGCTGGAGGTTCGAGAGGGAGACGGCGTCGTCGTCCGCGATGCCGATCGTGCCGATGCCGGCGGCGGCGAGATACTGGATCAGGGGTGCGCCGAGCCCACCCGCCCCGACGACGAGGATGCGGGCCGCCTTCAGCCGGGCCTGGCCGGGGCCGCCCACCTCGCGCAGGACGAGGTGGCGGGCGTAGCGTTCGATTTCTTCGGGTTCGAGGGCCATCAGCGGCAGTTAGGGCGCCTTCGCACCGTGCGAAAGCCCGCAAAAAAGCGCCGCCCCCGACGGAGGCGGCGCTTGTAACGCGGAAATGACGACACGCGAACGCGAGAGACTCAGCGCGGCGCGAGGATCATGATCATCTGGCGGCCTTCCAACATCGGCTCGCTCTCGACCTTGGCGATCTCGGCCGTCTCCATCTTCACCCGCTCCAGCAGGCGCAGGCCGATGTCCTGGTGCGCCATCTCACGGCCGCGAAAGCGCAGGGTCACCTTGACCTTGTCGCCCTCCTCGAAGAAGCGCTGCACCGACTTCATCTTCACGTCGTAGTCGTGCTTGTCGATGCCGGGGCGGAGCTTGATCTCCTTGACCTCGACCGTCTTCTGGCGCTTGCGGGCCTCGTTCTGCTTCTTCTGCTCGTTGAAGCGGAAGCGGCCGTAATCGAGCAGCTTGCAGACGGGAGGGACGGAGTTCGGCGCGATCTCGACGAGGTCGAGGCCGGCCTCCTCGGCCAGCGTCAGAGCGTCGAAGAAGGCCACGACGCCGCGATTCTGTCCGGTATCGTCGATGAGCTGCACTTCGCGGACACCACGGATGTCCCGGTTGGCGCGCGGCCCGTCCTTCTGCGGGGCCGGCATGGCTCTCATGGGTCTACGAATGGCTGTGTTCTCCTGATGCAACGACGAAACGGCGACCCGGACCATCCTGCCCGAGGATGCCCTGACCGCCGAACGCTCCGGCCTTTCCCGGATGACTTAGACTTCGCGCAACCGTGCGGCAAGTCAACACATACGGACATCAGGGGATCGCCGATGGCGGCAATTGGTTCCCCGACGATCGAAACTGATGTGAGACTGCGTCCCGCCGAACACAAGGCCCGGTGGCCCTGCGGTCATTCCACCGGGCGGCCCAACAGCCGGGCGTAGATCGACAGAGTGTCGCCGACCATCCGCTCCAGGGAGAAGTTGGCCTCGACATGGGCCCGCTCGCGCCGGGCGAGGGCATCGCGGGCGCTGGCACCGAGCGACAGGGCCTCTTCCAGGGCGAGCGCCAGGGCCTCCGAATCGCCCGGCGGCACCCGCCAGCCCGTGCGCTGGGCTGGCGCCACGTCGGGGGGGGCGAGCACGGTCTCGGGCACGGCGCCGAGATCGGAGACCACCACCGGCGTGCCCAGCGCCTGCGCCTCCACGGCCGAGCGTCCGAACGCCTCCGGCTCGACGGAGGGCACTGCGACCACGGAGGCCGCGCGGAAGGCCGCCGGCATGTCGGTACAATGGCCGACCCGGCGCACGATGTCCGCCAGGCCGCGGGCGGCGATGAGGGCGTCGAGTTCCCGCTCGTAGGCCGCCCGCCCCTGCGGGTCCCCGGCCAGGATCACGGCGAGGTCGCGCACGCCCCGGTCGCGCATCCGGGCCGCCGCCTCGATCAGGACGCGGTGGCCTTTCCAGGCCGTGAGCCGCGCGGCCAGCAGCACCACCCGCTCGTGCGGCGCCACGCCCCAGGCCCGGCGCAGGGCCTCGACCCGCGCCGGCCCGACCGCCATCGGGCTGAAGCCGGCCAGATCCGTACCTCGGTGGATCACCTGGATTCGCGCTCCCGCCTGCTCGGCATGCAGGGAGCGGATCAGGTCGGCGGTGTATCGGGAGTTGGCGATGACCACGTCGCCCCGCGCCATCACCGAATTGTAGAGCACCTTCACCCCGGTCCGGCCGGAATAGCTGCCGTGATAGGTGGTGACGAAGGGCAGTCCGAGCCGGCGCGCGGCACCCAGGGCCACCCAGGCCGGGGCACGGGAGCGGGCATGCACGATCTGTACGCCCTCACGCCGGCACAGGCGCATCAGGCGGCCGACGTTGAGGACCATCGCGGCCGGGTTCTTGCTGGCGGCCGGGAACGGCAGCCAGACGCCGCCCTTGGCCTGCAGCTCGCCGACCAGCCGTCCACCCTCGGTCGCCACCAGGGCGCGGGCGCCTGCGGCGGCCAAGCCCGCGGCCACGTCGACGGTGGTGCGCTCGGCCCCCCCGGCATCGAGTTCGGGGATGATCTGGAGCACGCAGGCGCCGGCGAGCGGCGCGGCATCGGCCGGAAAGCCGATCGCGGGACGCAGGTCTTCGCTCATCGCCGCCCGATCCGCGCCGGATTCTGCGGACCGGACTCCGCCCTCGTGCGTACGCTCATTGCCACAGGATCGCGCCCGCGCTTTACGGTCCGGTAAACGGAGCCTGAAGCCGCAGCGTTCAGGGCGGGAAACGTCGATGGCGGAGAGTGGGATGGCCGGGGAATGCGAGGGGCTCCAGTTCGTCGAGGTAGGCGAAGGCCCGGACCGTCGGCGGATCGCGGTACGGATTCGCGAGGGCACGGGACCCACGGTCGTGTGGCTCGGCGGCTTCCGCTCGGACATGGGCGCGACCAAGGCGATGGCCGTGGATGCCTGGGCGGCCGGGACCGGTCGCCGCTTCGTGCGCTTCGACTATTCCGGGCATGGCGCTTCGGGCGGAGATTTTGCCGCCTGCACGATCTCGACCTGGCTCGCGGATGCCGAGGCGGTGCTCGCGGCCTTCGCGCCGGAACCCCCGGTGCTGATCGGCTCCTCGATGGGGGGCTGGATCGCGTGCCTGGCCGCCCGCGCCCGCCTGTGGCGCGGGCAAGGGCCCGCCGCCGGGCTGGTGCTGATCGCGCCCGCCCTCGACTTCACCAAGGACCTGATGTGGGACCTGTTCCCGAAGGACGTGCGGGACACCCTGGAACAGGACGGGGTCTGGATGCGCGCGAGCGCCTACGCCCCCGAGCCAGACCCGATCACCATGGCGCTGATCGAGGACGGACGCCGCAACCGGCTGCTCAACGGGCCCCTCGATCTCGGCTGCCCGGTCCACATCCTCCAGGGGATGCAGGACCCGGACGTGCCCCACCCCCATGCCTTCAAGATTCTCGACCGGCTACCGAACGCAGGCGCGGTGCTGACCCTGATCGCGGACGGCGACCACCGCCTGTCGCGGCCCCAGGACATCACCCGGCTGATCGCGGCGGTGGCGGAAATCGCATGAGGGCGGCGCCCATCGGGGACGGGCGCCGCCCGTCCGCGTTCAGTGCAGGCTGACGGGATAGAGGTCGTGCGCGGCGGCGTTCGCCAGGATCACGTCGCGGGAATCGGCGAGCAGGATCGGCGCGCCACTGGCCGAGAGCAGGGCGAACAGGTCTAGGCCAGGGGTCAGCTCCGGCGCCTGCGGAAACAGCCGGTGGACTTCGTCCGAGCGTATCGGCCGCACGTAGGCGATGTGGCCTTCGCCGAGCGCGGCGAGGTCGGCAGGCGCGAACTCAGCGGGATCGAGGTCTGCGGCGGTGAGCGGAGAGGGATTCAGATCGGTCATGGGGTGCCCTCCTTACGAGGCAGAGCGGACGGCCCCCGTCCCGTAGCGACGGAAAGGCTCCTGACCCGATGTGGGGATTGTCGACGCCCGATCAATCACGGGCGACGATGTCGATCCGCCGCACGATCCGGTCCGGCTCCGGGCGGACGAGGTCGATCGAGAGCAGCCCGTTCGAGAGGTCGGCCCCCATCACCTCCATGCCGTCGGCCAGCAGGAAGGCGCGCTGGAACTGGCGCGCGGCGATGCCGCGATGGAGGAAGTGCCGCTCGCGCTCGTCCACCTGGCGGCCCCGCACCACGAGCTGGTTCTCCTCCAGCATCACGTCGAGCTGGTCGCGGGTGAAGCCCGCCACCGCCAGGGTGATGCGCAGCCGCTCCGGCTCCCGCTCGGTGCGGGCCAGACGCTCGATGTTGTAGGGGGGATAGCCGTCGTTGGCGGCCTTCGAGACGCGGTCGAGGGCCTGCTCGATCTCGTCGAAGCCGAGCAGGAAGGGGTGTCCGAACGGAGAGACACGGGTCATCGTCGGCGAGCCGATCCTCGTAGGCGAAGCCCCGCGCCCGGGGGCGACCCACGGGCGATCGGGCGCTTCGGTTGCCGCGGAGCCCGCATGCGCGGCACTCCGTCCGGCGGCAGCCCGCCGACGATCGAGATATGGCCGAGGCCCCGGCGGCCATCAAGGAGCCCGGCCGTATCCCTTGTGGGCCGGTCCCCGGGCGGATGGCTCCGACCGAGATAGGCAATAAAGGAATCCTCGTTCGGGATGATTAGGCAACGGTGCGGTGCCCGTAGAAGCAGTCACGGTGAAGCCTCCGGGTAACAGTTTGGAACTGCTCTGATTTTCAGGGCAGCCCTTGATCCTTGGGGCGCACCTCGGATACTGCCGGCCGACAGTCACCGACCGGATTTCGCCCATCGAGCCCGGCTTGCGGTCCGTCCCACCGGAGGCCGAATGAGCGTTTCGTCGATTCCGCCGAACCACGACCGGATGCCGAAGGTGACGGAGGTGTGCGGCGACGACGCGGACGTGCTGGCGCTTTCCGTGGTGCGGTTCGTGGCGGCCGGCTACATGACGTGGGACGTGGCTTGCTGGGACGCCGCCTTCGAAGGGGCCGAGAAACTCCTCGGTTCGGACGAAGGCTGCCGCTTCGTCTCCTGCGTGGTCGGCATCGTCCGGGCGCTGCGGGCGGAGCGGGAGGACGAATGGTCCTTCATGCCTGCGACCTGCTGCCGCGTGACCGGGCACGAATGCGCCCTGGTCGCCCTGCTGGGACGCGGCCGCCGCCGCCTCTGGGACGAGGTCGGACGCGGCGCCGCCGAGATCACGGGCCGTGCCGAGGCGCCACGCCTCGTCGCCGCGGTCCGGGCGGCCGTGGAGGCGATGGACGCGGCGGCCGGCCGGCTCAAGCCCGGATCGCAGGGCCGGCCCGAGGGGGCCGTGCTGCATTGAGCGCCATCGGCGTGACGATTGGACGAGATCAGGCCCCGCCGGGGTCCGGAGGAGCGGGGACGTGATGCAGAGCGGACAGGTGATCGGGCAGGGCATACCCCTTTATCGCCTCAGGATCGGACGGCTCGCCCTCGACACGGCGGCCTGCCTCGTCCTGTCGCTGGTGCTGCTCGTCTCCGCCTTCGCCCAGGATTCCGCCGGCCCGTTGGCGACGGAGCCGAAGGCGTCGCTGAAGCTCCAGCTCAACCGGCTCGAGCCCGCCCCCGACGCCTGCCGGATCACCATGCTCGTCGACAACAGCCGTGGCGGCGCCCTGAAATCCTACCGGGTCGACCTCTTCGCCTTCGATACCGAGGGGGTCGCCCAGAAGCGCGTGGCCGTCGAACTCGGACCCCTGTCGCCGAAGAAGACCACCGTGAAGATCTTCGATTTTCCCGGAATCACCTGCCCGAAGATCGGCCGCGTGCTCCTGAACGACGTACTGGCCTGCGAGGGCGGCGAGGCCGGGCGCGAAGCCTGCCTCGAACGTACCGAGACCGAGAGCAAGGCGGGCATCGCCTTCGACCGTTGAGGCCGGCTCCGAACCGGACCCGCATCGGACGGCCCGTCGCGGGAGCGACGCCAACGGGTCGGCCGGAGATGAGAATCAACCGACCGACGGCCCCACGCCGCCGGCCGGCCCGCGGCCGTTGCCGCACCCGTTCGAGAGATTGAGGAGCCCGAAATGGAGCCGACCCCACCCCCGATCGAAGTCGCCCACGACTTCTCCTTCGTCGGCCTGTTCCTGCAGGCCGACCCGATCGTGAAGGGCGTGATGATCCTCCTGATCGTCGCCTCGATCGCGTGTTGGACCATCGTCTTCGAGAAGATCGTGCGGCTGGCCGCCGCCAAGCGGCAGGCCAAGGCCTTCGCGGCCCTGGTGCGCTCGGGCGGCAGCCTCGACACCGGCCTCAAGGGCATCTCGGGCCACGTGGTCAATGCCGGGCTGGAAGCCTGGCGCGACCAGGACCAGACCGAGACCCGCGCCGAACGGCGCGAGCGCATCGAGCGCGCCATGCGCGGGGCGCTGGGCACCGAGGTCAAGCGCCTGCGCGCCGGCCTGTCTCTGCTGGCGACCTCCGGCTCCACGGCGCCCTTCGTCGGCCTGTTCGGCACGGTCTGGGGCATCATGAACTCGTTCTCCTCGATCGCCCGCAGCCAGGACACGTCGCTGGCCGTCGTGGCGCCGGGCATCGCGGAGGCGCTGTTCGCCACCGCCATCGGCCTCGTCGTCGCGATCCCCGCGGTGATGGCCTACAACAAGCTGACGAGCGACGTCGGACGGGTCCAGAGCACCTTCGCCTCCGGCATCGGCCTGCTCGGCAACCGGCTGGCCCGCGACCGCACCGCCCAGCACCGCGCCGCCGCCGAGTAGCGCCCCCCTCTCCCCGAGCGTCGACACGACGGGGAGCTTCGCGATTCGACGGCGTCCGGGCCACCCGAGCCGGACGCTGCGTGTCAGACGTCATGTACACCTTGTGGCGGCGCGCGCGAGCGGCGCGGCCGCCTGTCCGGAGGACGCCGAATGGCGATGGGTTCGATCCGCGCGAGCGACGACGACGAGGACGGCCTCGACACCGCGCCGATGTCGGAGATCAACGTCACCCCGATGGTCGACGTGATGCTGGTGCTGCTGATCATCTTCATGGTCGCGGCGCCCCTGATGACCACGGGCGTGCCGGTGCAACTGCCGAAGACCGCGGCCGCCAAGGTCGCCCAGGCCAAGAAGCCCCTGGAGGTCACCGTCGACAAGGAGGGCAAGCCCTCCATCGCCAAGGAGATCTTCACGGTCGAGAGCATCATGCCGCGCCTGCGCGCCATGGCCACCGAGGACAAGGAGCAGGTCATCCTCGTTCGGGGCGACAAGGACGTGCCTTACGGCAAGATCATGGAGGTGATGGGCCTCGTCGGGCAGGCCGGCTTCACCAAGGTCTCGCTGATCGCCCAGTCTCCCGGCGCCGCGCCGGGGGCGCCGGCAGCGGCTGCACCCGCCGCCTCGGGCAGCGGGGCGGCGCGGTAGTCCCATGAGCGCCATCGCTTCCGCCGGCGGCCCCGATCAGAGGCCCTCCGGGCTCGTCCCGGCATTCCTGGTCGCCCTTGCCCTGCACATAGCCGCGCTGATCGGCATCGCCTTCCTGCGCCTGACGCCGCCGGCCCCGCCCGGCGAGCAGCAGATCTCGATCGACCTCGCGCCGCTGATGACCGACGCCGAGACCCAGGCACCGAGCGAGCAGCAGCAGAGCGAGGCCGCGCCGCCCGAGACCAAGCCGGTCGAGGAGCCGGAGGTGCCGGTGGCGACGCAAGCCCCGCCGCCCGAGGCCGCCGAGGTCAAGCCGGACGAGGCCAAGACCGAGCCGCCTCCGCAGACGCAGGCGATCACCGAGCCGCCGCCGGATGCCGTCGCGGTCGAGCCGGAGAGCCAGGTCATCACCTCGACGGCCCAGCAGGCCGAGCCCCTGGTCCCACCGCCCCCCGTGCTCGCCCAGACCCCGGAGCCGCCCAAGCCCGTCGAGCCCGAGAAGCCGAAGCCGGACCTCGTCAAGCTGAAGGCCGAGCGCGAGGCCAAGCTGAAGGCGATCCGCGAGGCCAAGCGCCGCGAGGAGCAGGAGGAGGCCCGCCGCGAGGCGGCCGAGGAGCGGCGCGAGGCGGTCCGCGAAGCCAAGGCGAAGGCCGCCCGCGAGGCGCGGGCCCGGCAGGCCGCAGCGAACGCCGGTTCGGACAGCCGCAGCTCGGCATCGTCCTCGCGCCAGAACGCGGCGGGCCGGGCGTCGGCCGGCAACGACCCGAACGCCCTGCGGCAATGGACCGGGGCCATCAGCTCGGCCATCCACGGCCGGATGAACTCCGGCGCTGCCGCGGGCACGGCTGGTGGCACGGCGATGGTGCGCTTCACGGTGCTGCGCTCCGGCCAGGTGACGAGCGCGGGCCTCGCCCGCAGCAGCGGCGTCGGCCAGATCGACAGCGCGGCCCTCGCGGCCGTGCGTGGCAGCCTGCCCGCCGCGCCCCAGGGCGTCTCCCAGTCCAGCCTCTCGGTGACGATCCCGCTCAACTATCGGGTGCGCTGACGACGAGACGAAACTGCAGCGCGTGCCCGGGGATGTCCTGCCCCGGATGTGCGAGTGCATGGGGATGACGCGGCGGCACTATTCGCCTTCGACGGTGCCGCCGTGCTATACTGGCGTCAGGTTCGCACGCCGCGACATCGTCGCGGCCGTCTCGCGGACCCGATCGACCCGGCCTCTCCCGACCCTCCGACGCGCAAGGCCGGATCTGCCGCGATCCGGAAACGGTGGCGCGCTGCAAGCGGCAGCGTGCTTCGGCATGACGGAATCGGGAGGCGACGAAAGGATTGCGATGAGCGACGAGACCGACCTGGAAGACGAGAACGAGGTGGCCCTCAGCCCCGAGGCCGAAGCCAAGGCGAAGGCCGAAGGCCGCGCCGAGCGTGCCGAACGCGCCGAGCGCATGGCTCGCGAAGGCGCCCAGGCGATGGCCGAGCATCTGGCATCGATCAAGGCGGTCGACGAGCGGACGGTGCGCCTGCGCGAGCTGCGCCTCGCCAAGGAAGCTTCCGAGGCTGAGTCGAAGGCCGCCGAGGTGAAGCCCCGCGCCACGAAGGTCAAGACGGGTGTCGTCAAGGCGGGCGCGACCAAGGTCGGCGTGATCCAGGCCAACACCAAGACCGCACCTGTCAAGGCCGTGCCCGCCAAAGCCGCGCCGAAGGCCGCCCGCGCAAAGAAGGCTGCCGCGCAGCCCGGCAAGTCGTCCTGACGATGGCACGCGACCGGCGCTTCACCGACCCGCGGCAAGCGGCCGAGGCGGCCTTCAAGGCTGCGACCTCGACCAAGCCCCCGGCGGAACCGCCCGAGCCGCGGCGGCCGGCCGCGGTGCCGGGCGCCCGCGAAATGGTGACCCTGCGTCTCGACCGTGCCGTGCTGGAACATTTCCAGAAGGATGGTCCGGGCTGGCAGGACCGCATCAACGATGCCCTCAAGGATCTGGTCGCGACCTGATCAATCCTGCCGGCGTCGCATACGGTTCACGGCCCCGTCGAGGGCGCCGAGGAATGCCGAGCGATCCCGTGCGGAGAACGGCTTCGGGCCGCCGGTGATGGTTCCCGCCTCACGCAGGGACTGCATCAGGTCGCGCGTTGCCAGGGCCATGCCGATCGAGCTGTCGGTGAAGGGCTTGCCGGCCGGCGTGATCACCGTGGCGCCGGCCCGGACGCAGCGGCTGGCCAGGGGCACGTCGGCGGTGACTACGATCGCATCCGGCCCGGCCCGCTCGGCGATCCAGTCGTCGGCCGCGTCGAGGCCGTCGCCGACCAGCACGCGCTCGATCCAGGGTTCGCGCGGGACCTGCAGCATGCTGTTGGCGACCACGTAGACGTGGAGCCCGTAGCGGGCGGCAACGCGATAGGACTCGTCCTTGACCGGGCAGGCGTCGGCATCGAGGTAGATCGCGATCGGGCCTTGCATGGTCGGGACGCCTCAACGCTTCGGAACGAGGCAGGCCGAGAAGCCCGCCGGGATCAGGATCACACCCAGGGCGAAGCGGCCCTTGTCGATGTCCCCGCCGATCGAGGCGATTGTCGCCCGACCGACCACGACAACACCCAGCGGTGGCAGCCCGAGGCGCGGGGCCATCCGCAGCGCCTCGCAGGCGCCGGGCCGGAACGGGTCGGCGTGCTCATCGGATTGCGGCCGCCGCCACTGGGACCGCGCCCGCGACGGCCGTCGGACGCGCTCCGCCGACGCCCGCACGCTCCAGGGTGGCCACGGACAGGGGCTGCCCCCGCCCGCGCAGGGCGTGTGCGCCCAGCGACCGCGCATGGATGCCGGGCGGCAGGTCCCCGAGCCGGTCGAGCAGGTCCTGGGAGATCAGCACGTCGACCCCGAGCGGCCGGCACAGGGCCTCGATGCGAGAGGTGACGTTCACCGCATCCCCGAAATAGGCGATCTTGTGCCGGTCGATCCCGACTTCGGCCGTGACCACGGAGCCGCCATGCAGGGCCGCGCGCAGGCGGGGGACGGTGCCGAAGCGCGCCGTCCAGGTCTCGGCCTCCGCCTCGATCCGGTCGAGAACGTCGAAGACGCAGGCCACGCAGCGGGCGTCCTTCAGCCCGCGCTGCATCGGCCACGTGATCATCGCCAGGTCGCCGATGTAGTCGTCGGTGGAGCCGGCGTTGCGGCGCACGGGCTCGGCCAGCGTCGCGAAGACGGCGCTGAGGTATTCCTGCGCGCGCAGGTCCCCATGGGTCTCGGCGAAGGCGGTGGAGCCCACTACGTCGAGGAACAGGAAGATCCGCTCCTCGCGCACCGGCTTGTGGTAGCGGCCGATCAGCAGGTTCACGAAGACCTCGCCGCCGATCAGGTCGCGCATGCGGATGACGAAGACGAGGACCGCCGAGACGGCGAGGGCGTAGGTCAGCACCCGCGGCGTGATCCGCACGGCCTCGGAGAGCGGGTCCCCGGTCAGGCTGAGGCCCCAGACCACGAGGCCGCCCAGCGCGTTGCCGGCCACGATCATCAGCACGTAGACGAACTCGGCAGCCGGCACGTAGAGGCTGGCCGGCAGGCGCCGGATCTTGGCCTGGAGGCCGCCGAGGATCAGGCCGCGGTCGAAGGCCAGGGCCGCCGAGCCCATGCAGAGGCCGTAGACGAAGCCGGCGGCCGGCGAGGCCCCCTGCGCGAAGATGAAGTTGTAGAGCAGGCCCGCGCTCGCGGCGGCGAGCAGGATCGCGCCCCAGAACCAGCGATGGTGCGGCAGCATCAGCCCGGCCCTGTCAGGGCGGTCACGCGGAGCCGTCTCGACGGCTTCAGGACGCGAAGATCGTCCCGCGGACCGGATCTTTCAGGAGGACACGCGCGCGCGAACGGTTTTCCCGCGCGGATGCTCCGGTGATCCGCGTTTGCCTTCGAAGCGACGGTGCACACGGAGGGGACCCTGGCCAAAACTCTGGCACCGGCGGCGCCGCCACCCCATTGCTCATCCCCCCATGATGGCGCGAATAAGGCGTCGGCGACGCGTCCGGACCGTTCCAAGAGGCCCACGAGAGGTCTACGGGTCCGGATCGAGAGATGCCGCCATGACGGCAGCGAAGTCCGGAATGCCCGGACAGGGAGCCTTGCCATGCTCGCGAGACGCTTCGGCCCGACCGGGATTCGCGTCCCCGTCATCGGCCAGGGAACCTGGCGCATCGACTCCGCCGAACGGGACGGGGCGGTCGCCGCGCTGCGGGCCGGCATCGATGCGGGGATGACCCATATCGACACCGCCGAGATGTACGGCGAGGCGGAAGCCATCGTGGGCGAGGCGATCGCCGGCCTTCGCGAGGAGCTGGTCCTGGTCTCGAAGGTCGTGCCCGGCAACGCCACCCGCCGCGGGGTGGTGCGGGCCTGCGAGCAGTCCCTCCGTCGCCTGCGCACGGACCGTCTCGACTGCTACCTCCTGCACTGGCCCGGCAACCATGCCCTCGAGGAGACGGTCGCGGGCTTCGAGGACCTGCGAAAGGCCGGCAAGATCCTGTCCTGGGGCCTCAGCAACTTCGACGTGGAGGACCTGGACCGGGCACTGGCCATCGCCGGCCCCTACCGGATCGCCTGCAACCAGGTGCTCTACCATCTCGGCGAGCGGGCGATCGAGCACGCGGTCCTGCCCTGGTGCACCCGCAACGGCGTCGCCCTGGTCGGCTATTCGCCCTTCGGCAGCGGAGACTTTCCCGATCCCGCGAGCCCTGGCGGCCGGGCCCTGGCCGGGATCGCCGTCGCGCACGGCACCACGCCCTATGCCGTGGCCCTCGCCTTCCTGACGCGGCTGGACAACACCTTCACCATCCCCAAGACGGGCCGGCCCACGCGCGCGGTCGAGAACGCTGGAGCGGCCGCCCTCCGCCTGACCGCCGCCGAACTGACGCTGATCGAGGCACAGTTCCCCCGCGGGCCCCGGCCGCGGACCCTGCCGATGCTGTGAGCGCGATTGCTACAGGGTGTGGCCGAATAGCCCGAGCCCGGCCGCGCGGGCTCGGCTATGGGCCGGTGGGGCGATCCGAGGGTCCGACATGCCGAGCCGATCGACCGCGTGGGCGCCGGCCGTACTCCTTGTGCTCGGCAACCTCCTCGCGCAGCCTGCGTCCGCAGCCGATCAGGGCCCGCTCCCCGGCCCCTACGGCGAGACGCTCACCGTCGACGACAAGGGCATCACCCTCAGCTTCCGCGACGAGGCCGCTAGGCTCAGGATCGGCGGCAAGCTCCAGCTCGACTTCGGCGCCGCCGCGATCCGGCAGCCGGGCTTTCCGGAGCCGTTCCCGGACACCGTCGCCGTGCGGCGCTCGTGGATCGAGAGCTATCTCAGCCTCGGGAAGTCCCTGGAGATCGCCTTCCAGTACGATTTCGCCGACCCCATGCGCCCGATCAACGACGCGGTCGTCGCATGGCGGGCGCTTCCGGACACGATGCTGAGCGTGGGCAACATGAAGGAGCCCTTCAGCCTCGACCAGCTGAGCGGCGACAACACCACCGTCTTCACGGAGCGCTCCCTCGCCGACGCCTTCGCGCCCGCGCGCAACTTCGGCTTCGCCGCCGGGCGGAACGGCGAGCGCTGGACGCTGGTGGCGAGCGTCTTCGGCGGCAACGCCAACACCGGCATCCGCAGCGAGGGGGTCGCCGCGACCACCCGCGCCACATGGGCGCCGATCCGCACCGGCGACGCCGTGCTGCATCTCGGGCTGGCGGGCAGCTACCGCAGCCTGCCGCGCGACGCGGAGCCCCTGCAACTGTCCTCGCGTTCGGAGGCGTTCCTGTTCGCACGGCAGTTCGTGGACACCGGCGACATCCGTGACGCCACCGGCGTCGGCCGGATCGGCCTGGAGGCGGCCTACGGCAGCGGGCCGTTCCTGGTCCAGGCCGAGTACGTCCGCACGCAGGTGGAGCGTTTCGGCGGCGCCCGGCCGCTCAGCTTCCAGGGCGGCTACGTGCAGGCGAGCTACGTCCTCAACGGCCGCGGCCGCGCCTACGCCCTCGTGCCGAAATACGGCACGACCTACGCGATCTTCGAAGGGGTCAAGGTCGGCGACGCCCAGCGCCTCGTCAACGGCGGCTTCGGCGTGTTCGAGGTCGGTGCCCGCATCAGCGCGATCGATCTCGACGACGGCTCCGTCCGCGGCGGCATCGAGCGCGACCTGACGCTCGGCGTGAACTGGTATCCGGACAGGAACCTGCGCCTGACGGCCGACTACGTCCGCTCCCGCACCGCCCCGTCCGCCCTCCAAGGCGGCCGGGCGATCGATGCCGACGCCTTCATAGGCCGCTTCCAGGTCTACTGGTAACGGTCGTCCGGCCGTTCAGGCGCGGCGGTATTCGCGTCGGGCCTTCATGGACCGGCCCACTTCGGCGCCGGGGCTTCCGGCCTGGGCATTCTGCAAAGCCTCGCCGGCGATGCGCACGCGGTTGCGCCCGCTCCGCTTCGCCTCGTAGAGGGCGGCGTCGGCCGCCGCGAACAGGGGCTCGAAGCAGTCGTCGCCCGAGGGGTGCGCATGCCCGACGCCGATGCTGACGGTCGCGACCCCGCCCATCTCGGGCGCGTGCGGGATCTGCAGCAGCACGACCGCCCTGCGGACCTGCTCGGCCACCACCCGCGCCTCCATCGCCTGGAGGCCGGGCAGGATCACGGCGAACTCCTCGCCGCCGATGCGACAGGCGATGGCGCCGGGCCGGTCGAGGTGAAGACATCCGGCGATGGCCTTGAGAACGCCATCGCCGCGATGGTGGCCGAAGTGATCGTTGAACTGCTTGAAGTGGTCGGCGTCGATCAGGAGCAGCGCGAGCGGCACCCCGGTCTTCGCGGCCTCGCGCCAGGTTCCGGCGATCACTTCGTCGTAGCGGCGCCGGTTCGGCAGCCCCGTGAGGCTGTCGGTCGAGGCCAGCAGCGACAATTCGGCGTTGGCCGCCCGCGACGAGGACTCGGCGGCCGCCCGGAGGGCGATCTCCCGCTGGAGCAGCAGGGTCAGCCAGAAGGTGATCCCGCTGAGCCCGAGGATCAGGCACGCGATGAGGGCGGCCTTGGACATCCATGCGGCATCGATGCTCTCGACGCTCACGGCCACGTCCACGATCAGCGGCAGGCCCTCGATGTTGGCGAAGGCGTAGAGCCGCCGCTGTCCGTCGAGGTGCGAGGTGCCGACGAGGAGGCCGCGCTCGCTGGCGCGGAACCGTCTGTAGGTCTCTCCGGCGGCGATGCTGCGGCCCATGTCTCCGGGGGCCGCCGGCTGCTTCGCGAGCAGCGTGCCGTCCGCATGGAACAGGTTGACCGAAATGCCGTCGGAGATGCGCAGACGCGAGAACAGCCTCTGGAAATAGTCGAGGCGGATGGCCCCGCTGACGATGCCGCCGAAGGAGCCGTCCGGATTGGTGATGCGGCGGGCCATGGGCATGACCGGCCAGCCGGTCAGACGGGACAGGCGCGCATCGGAGACGACGAGGCCCGCCCCGGGGTCGCCTTCCAGCGTTCGAAACTCCGGGTGGTCGGCCAGCGAGCTGCCGACCGGGAAGACCGGATCGGAGGCCAACCGGACGCGGCCCGCGGCATCGGTCACGGCGATCATCCCGAGCCCCGACGCGGTCGCCGCCCGATCGAACAGGACGAGATGCTGCAGCTCGGGATCGAGTGCCGCGATGTCGGCGCGCGAGGCTCCCTCGGCCGCCGCCCTCAGGGAGAGGTCGTACATCCGGACGTTCCGGCCGACGCCCTCTTCGATCAGGGCCAGCAGGTTCTCCGCGTTCCGTTCCGCCTGCCGCCAGGCTCCGTCGCGCAGGTCGCGGATCAGGTAGATCCCCAGCAGGATCAGGCAGACCGTCACGCTCAGGCCGATGGAGGCGATCAGGCGCGAGGCGCGATCACGCCGCAGGTGCCCCGTCGCGACTCGCATCCATCCTGGGAACATCGGTGCCTGGCCCGAGAGTCGTACCGGTCCGCAACCGTACCGTGCAATCCTTACCGCACGGATAAGGCGATCGCCCCGGCCGGAACATCCGACCATGTCTGTTTCGAGAGTTCAAACTAAGAGGCAAGACTGCATTCGATGATCCTTCGGCCAGCTTCGACGGATCAAAACGCATCGGGACAGTCTACGGCGCCTTCGAGACCGGACGCGGGATTCGATAGGGATCATCCCTATCACTCGCCGAGCCCGAACAGCTTCTCGATGAAGTTCCGGTCGTCGCGGCTCGGACCGCTCGGCCGCCGTTCCGGCTGGGGCCGGGGCGCGGGCGCGGCAGGCTCGCCGAGCAACTGGCCGAGCAGGCCGCCGGGGCTGGCGCTGGCGACGGAGGCCGTCGTCTCGGGGGCCTTGCGCCAGCGGTTGAGGCCAGGCAGCGGCACCGGCGTCTGGCCCTTGAGCGCGACGCCCATGTAGGTCTTCCAGATCTCCAGCGGCAGGTTGCCGCCGGACGCCTTCTTGGTCGGCTCGCCGTCGTCGTTGCCGAGCCAGATGCCGGTGACGAGGCTGCCCGAGTAGCCGATGAACCAAGCGTCGCGGAAATCCTGGCTGGTGCCGGTCTTGCCGGCGAGGTCCCAACCCGGGATGTCGCCCTTCTTGGCGGTGCCGATCACGAAGGTCTCGTGCATCATCGCGTTCATCATGCCGACGGCGTTGGCATCGATGACGCGTCCGAGGCCGCCCTCCCCGCGCTTGTAGAGCAGCTTGCCGCCCCCCGTCTTCACGGTGGTGACGACATAGGGAATCACGCCGGTGCCGCCGTTGGCGAAGGCACCGTAGGCGCCCACCATCTCCAGCGGCGTCACCTCGGAGGTGCCGAGCGCGATCGAACCGTTGGCCTGGAGCGCCGAAGTGATGCCGAGGCGCTGGGCCGTCTGCACAACGGCCTTGGGGCCGACCTCCTGGCCGAGGCGCACCGCCACGGTGTTCAGCGAGAGCGCCAACGCGGTGCGCAGCGTGACCGCACCCTCGTACTGGTGGGAGTAGTTCTCCGGCTGCCAGTTGCCGATGCGGACTGGCGCGTCCTCCCGCACGGTATCGGGCGTGGCTCCGCGCTCGACGGCCGCGAGGTAGACGAAGGGCTTGAACGACGAGCCGGGCTGGCGCTTGGCCGTGGTCGCCCGGTTGAACTGGCTCTGGGCGTAGTCGCGGCCGCCGATCAGCGCCCGGATCGCCCCGTCCGGCCGCATCGAGACCAGGGCGCCCTGGCCGACGTTGTAGCGTCCACCCTTGGCGTTCAGCTCGTCCACCAGCGCCTTCTCGGCCGCGGCCTGGAGGCCGGTGTCGACGGTGGTCTGCACCGTGATGTCGGCCTCGAACTTGCCGACGAAGTCGTCGAGCACGTCCATCACCAGGTCGGCGACGTAGTTGGCCGAGCCGCCGCCGCGGCTGCTCGCGGGGCGCGCCGGCTGGGCCAGGGCCACCTTGGCGTCCTGGGCCTGGATGAAGCCCACGTCCTGCATCGCGGCCAGCACCTGCGCCGCCCGCGCCTGGGCGGCCGGCAGGTTGCGGTTGGGCGCGAGCCGCGAGGGGGCCTGGACGAGGCCGCCGAGCATCGCGGCCTCGGCGAGGCTGACGTTCTTGGCAGGCTTGCCGAAATAGCGCTGCGCCGCCGCCTCGACGCCGTAGGCGCCGGCGCCGAAATAGACCCGGTTGAGGTAGAGTTCGAGGATCTCGTCCTTGGTGTACTTGTGCTCCAGCCACAGCGCCAGGATCGCCTCCTGGATCTTTCGCGAGGCCGAGCGCTCGGGCGTGAGGAACAGGTTCTTGGCGAGCTGCTGTGTCAGGGTCGAGCCGCCCTGGGCCACGCCGCGCCGGGTCAGGTTCTGGCCGATCGCGCGGGCGATGCCGACCGGGTCGACGCCGAAATGGCCGTAGAAGCGCCGGTCCTCGATCGCCACGAAGGCGCGCGGCAGGTAGGGCGGCAGTTCCTTGATGCCGACGACGCGCCCGCCCGTCTCGCCGCGGTTGGCCAGCAGCGAACCGTCGCTGGCCAGGATCGCGATGTTGGGGGGCCGCTTCGGCACGGCGAGCTGATCGATCGGCGGCAGTTGCGAGGCGTGGTAGGCGATCAGGCCGGCGAGCCCGATGATTGCCCACAGGCCCAGCACGATGCCCGCATAGACGAGTCGGCCGAGGAACGAGCCGCGCCGCCGGCCCGGCTTCTTCTTCGCGACGCTGCGGCGGCTGCCCTTGGCCGGCCCGGCGTTCCCCCGCTTGGCGCCCTCGTCCGTTCCGCGTCTACCGCCCGCCACGCCGCCTCCCGCGCGATCGTCTCGCGACAGGCGCAGGTCGAGGCTGCCCCGATCCGCGGCGCGCCCTTCCGGCACGTCGAAGTTCGGTTCGCCCCGGTCGGCCCGTCCGCGTCCGTTCGCCATGCGTCCCGTCTGTGATGAGGCCGTGTCGAGGAGGCACGGCGCCCGATGCCGCGGTCCTCGAGAGCCACGGTTCCGCACGGTAAATGCGGCGGGTTTAAGGGATGTTAAGCAGGATCGTTCAGGCATTATTCCCTATAGCGAGGCGGGAGAGGCCGTCCTGCCGCACCGTTCGCGCGATCGATCAAATGCCGCGCATCGGCTGAACCGGGCGTTGGGAGGCCCCATGGTTCGATCGGGCGTGGTCGGGAGGCAACCGTGATCGACGCAGTGCAGACGGGCTCGAAGGGGCTGGCCGCCGCCGCCGCGCGCTTCGGCGCAGCGGCGGAGCAGGTGGCCCGCCTCGGGTCTGAGGCCACCGAAACGACCCTTCCGGACGCCGCCCGGTTCGACGTCTCGCAAACCGCCCGCGACCTGATCGAGGCGAAGGCGGGCTTCGGTGCGAACCTCGCCGTCGTGCGGGCCGCGGATGCGATGACCAGGCGATTGCTGGATGTGGAGGTCTGAGTGGCCATGCAGGACCGGAGAGCCGATGCCCGTCACCGGGTCGATGAGAACGGCCTCATCACGATCGACGAGCACACCTCGATCCCGTGCCTGATCTACGACCTGTCGAGCATCGGCGCGCGCCTCGTCTCCCTCGACACCCAGGCCGTGCCGCAGACCTTCCTGCTCTCCGCCGGACGCTTCGGCGCCGCCCTGGTCTGTTCGGTGATGTGGCGGACCGCGGAGGAGATCGGCGCCCGGTTCGACAGGGCGGCCGCCTGAGTCGAAGAGGACGATTCTTCCGCGAAGGCCGTCCGGCGCGACGAGACCGGAATCGGAGCATCGGGCGCCCTGATTCTTAACGCGTTCCCGCCACACTCCCATCGACGCGACGTATGGAGTGGCGCCATGACCGACAATCGCCGGACCGCGCACCGCAAGAACGCCTTCACCTTCGGCGCCCTGCGCGTGGGCGGGCGTGCGGAGGCGATCGAGTGCCTGATCTGGGACGTCTCCGACAGGGGCGCGAAGATCGAGGTCGAGGCGCCGGACGGCGTGCCGGACCGGTTCACCCTCACCACGAACGCCGAAGCCCCACCGCGCGAGGCGACCGTGACATGGCGCGAGGGCCGCCGCTTCGGCGTCACCTTCGCAGCATAGCACCGCTCCGGACGAACAGGTGCCGGACCACGCCGCCTCTCCGGGATCACCCGGCGCGGCGACGCGTCCACGGGGCCGACCCATCGCAATCCGCAATCCGCAAGCGACCCGATTTCCGGGGCCGGGCTCCGGCGATATGAGGCTGGACAGGGTGCCGGGCACTCACTATACCCCCGCTCCACCGAAGCCGCGAAGCGGTGCGGTGACGCCCAGGTAGCTCAGTTGGTAGAGCATGCGACTGAAAATCGCAGTGTCGGCGGTTCGACTCCGTCCCTGGGCACCATTCGACATCCGTGCCGGATCATCGCCGCGAGCGAAGGCGTCGCCGGGCGCATCGGTGACGTAGCGGCCCCTGTGCGGTGTCTCGATCGGCGGCCCTAGTCAGGCTTGTCGGGCACATGCTAAGCGGGTTCCCCACGAGCGGTCATCGGACTTGCGGCGAAAACCTGCTTCATTTCAATCATCTAAGCAGATCGACGCAGGCTCGGCGACGAAGACTCGCCAGAACCTGCTCCGTTCGTGAAGGGGCAAGGTCGGAACGAGGCCCCTTCAGTTCGATATCGTGCCGGACCCGATGATGGTGGAGCGTCTGCGGCGGGACCTCCTCATCATGGCAGGCATGGGCCCGTGCGAGGACGATTCTTCGTAGGCCCGCCGAAATCCGGACCCTGCGGCTTCACTGCCGAACGCCGGGATCGTACCGACCGCTTCGGCGATGTCCGGCAGGAAGACGACCCCGGCGCTTCACCGACGCCAGAGAGAACAGACGGAGACGCGGCGTGGGGGCTTACAGGATTCCGGATTGGTTGACCGACCTTCTGGAGTGCCCGGAATGCCGGCGCTCCAGGCTGGTCCGGGAAGACGACCGATACACCTGCCGTCATTGCGGCAGCACGCATCCGGTGGTGAACGAGGTGCCGCTGCTGATGCCGGCCAGCGCCGTCGAGGACGGCGCGCGACTGATCTCGGCCCATCTCGGCGACCTCGACCTCGCATCCGTGGAACGCGCCCTCGGCTCCGCGCTCCGCTTTCGGCTGGCCGATCCCTGGCTGCGCAGCGAATTCACCAACATCCTCGACCGCTACGAAAGCGTCTTCGCCGGTCATTCGGCAAGCCCTGGGGAGGCCGAGCGCCGCCGCCCCTTCGAGCCGGTCGCGGAATACTTCAACCCGCGGTTCGAGCCGGGCCGCGAGACGTTCCGCTCGTTCCGGATCCGCAACAACACGCCGCACGTCCTGGCATCCGAGGGCGAGAAGCCGTTCAACGTCTCCTACAAGATCACGGGTCCGAACGGATTCGAGACGGAGGGCGTTCGCTCCCGGTTTCCGATCCCGCTCAAACCCGGTGGCGAACTGACCGTCCCGGTGCGGATCAAGGCTCCGGATCGGGAGGGGGATTATCGGATCTCGGTCCTGATCGTGCAGGAATTCGTCGGATGGTACGAGGAGTCACCGATCTTCGTCGGTGAGTTGCGCGTGGAATCCGGTGTCGAGGCTACGCCGCACCTCATCAGGCCGCCGCACAAGGGCTATTTCGACTTCGAAGAGGATCTCAGGCAATGCGGGCTCGTGATCGAGCGCGCGGTCGACATGGTGCGGGAGCGGCGGCCGGACGCGGGCGTGATCCGCGTGGCCGAACTCGCCTGCGGACACGATCCGCAGATCATGCGGCACTACCAGCCGGGCACGCAGGTCGTCGGCTTCGATCTCTGCTGGGCGCAGGTCCAGTTCGCGTCGCTGATCTTCCAGAAGAAATGGCCGGCGCACGACGATCGCTACGCGTTCGTCTCCGGAGACGTCTTCAACGCGCCCTTCAAGGCTAAGTCGTTCGACGTCATCGTGATCAGCGCTGCCCTCCACCACTTTTCGAATACGGTCGAAGCCCTGAAGCTCATGAAGGACATGCTCGCCCCCGGGGGGCGCATCGTCCTGCTGCGCGAGCCGGGAGCCGTGGCTCCGGACGACCCGACCTACATCCGGGAACTGACCAACGGCTTCAACGAGCAGCAGTTCGTCCTCCCCGAATACGAGACGATGTTCCAGCGCACCGGACTTCGGCCGATCTACGAGCAACTCGACTTCGAGTGCTCCTACAAGACCATCCTGGTCACGACCGACTGACGGGCTGCCGTCGTTCGGAGGGGGGCGACCGTCCGGCCCGGCCTCGCTCCGGCCAACCGGTCCCGTCAGGAGCGCGGCGGCGGGTCCGTCTCGTCGTCCGGGTCCTCGGCCGCCGGGATCGCGTAGCGGTCGCTCAGCCAGCGCCCCAGGTCGATGTCGGCGCAGCGCTCCGAGCAGAACGGGGCCAGGGCTGGCTCGGCCGGGCGGCGGCAGATCGGGCACGGCGGCGGTTTACGCGTCCCTTCGGGTGTCCGGCCCGTCACGCCATCGCTCCCCAGCCTGCCCGGACCGGGAAACCCTCGCCGTCCAGCAGGCTCATGGTCTCGTAGAGCGGCAGGCCGACCACGGCGCTGTGCGAGCCGACGAGCTTGACCACGAAGGCGCCGGCCAGCCCCTGGATGGCGTAGCCGCCCGCCTTGCCGCGCCATTCGCCGGAGGCGAGGTAGCCCTGCATCTCCCGTCCCGAGAGCCGCTTGAACCGCACCCGGCTCTCGACCAGCCGTTCGCGGCGCTGGCCCTTCGGCGTGAGCAGGCCCACCGCGGTGTAGACCCGGTGCTGGCGCCCCGAGAGCAGCCGCAGGCAGTCGGCCGCCTCGTCGGGCGTCTCCGCCTTCGGCAGGATGCGCCGCCCGACCGCGACCACCGTATCGGCCGCCAGCAGCCAGTGGTTCTCGCCGCCCTCCTCCACCCGCATCGCGCCCTGTGCGGCACCGAGCTTGTCGCGGGCGAGGCGGCGGGCGAGGTCGCGGGGGGATTCTGACTTCCGGGGCGTTTCGTCGATGTCGGCGGGCAGGAGGGCGTCGGGCTCGATGCCGATTTGCTGGAGCAGGGCGAGGCGGCGGGGCGAGGCCGAGGCGAGGATCATCCGGGCCGCCGGCGCCTGCGCGGTGCCGGCCGGCGGCGGATGGTCGGCCGCAGGGGTTGAAGCGTCCATGATGCCCCGATGCTCGTCCGCCCGCGCCCGATGGTCCGGGCGGATCGTGGGCGAGGGCGGGTGATAGTCGAAGGCCGGCCGCTTGTGAACATCGCCGCCGTGCCGCGGCGTCGACTCCGCCCTGCGGCAAGCTTTTCCTTTCGGGGCCGTTCCGCTAAGCCCGGACACGTCATGTCCCAGACACGATCCGAAGGGCCCGCGATGTTTCCCAAGCCGCTTGCCGCGCTGACGCCCAACACCTTCGAGTTCGAGCAATTCCCCCTGGTGAAGGCGACGGGCTTCCGCGAGTACGATGCGCGCTGGCTCTTCCCCAAGGAAATCAACCTCATGGGGGTGCAGGCGCTGGGGCTGGGCATCGGCACCCTCGTGCACGAGATGGGCGTGCGGCCCGACATCGTCACCGGCCACGATTTCCGCAGCTACTCGCAGTCGATCAAGCTGGCGCTCATCGCCGGCATGCAGGCCGCCGGAATGCGGGTGAAGGATGTGGGCCTCGCCCTCTCGCCGATGGCCTATTTCGGCCAGTTCGCCCTCGACTGCCCCTGCGTGGCGATGGTCACGGCCTCCCACAACGACAACGGCTGGACCGGGGTGAAGATGGGCGCCAACCGCCCGATGACCTTCGGGCCCGACGAGATGGGCCGGCTCAAGGAGATCGTGCTGGGCGGTACCTTCCAGTACCGGGACGGGGGCGCCTACGAGTTCGTCGAGGGCTTCGCCCAGACCTATCTCAACGACCTGAAGTCGCGGGCCAAACCGATATCGCGAAAACTCAAGGTGGTGGCGGCCTGCGGCAACGGCACGGCCGGAGCCTTCGCGCCCAAGCTGCTGGAGGCGCTGGGCGTCGAGGTGGTGCCGCTCGACGTCTCCCCCGACTATACCTTCCCCCGCTACAACCCGAACCCAGAGGACATGGAGATGCTCCATGCCATCGCCGCCGCGGTGAAGGAGCACGGCGCCGACGTGGGCCTCGGCTTCGACGGCGACGGCGACCGCTGCGGCGTGGTGGACGACGAGGGCGAGGAGATCTTCGCCGACAAGATCGGCGTCATGCTGGCCCGCGACCTGTCCAAGCTCCATCCCGGCGCGACCTTCGTCGTCGACGTGAAGTCGACCGGGCTCTACAACACCGACCCGGAGCTGAAGGCCCTGGCCGTCAAGGCCGATTACTGGAAGACCGGTCACTCCTACATCAAGCGCCGCGTCAACGAGCTCGGCGCGCTGGCGGGCTTCGAGAAGTCCGGCCACTTCTTCTTCAACGAGCCGATCGGCCGCGGCTACGACGATGGCCTGCTCACCGCCATCGCCGTGATCGAGATGCTCGACCGCAACCCCGGCCAATCGATGGCCGACCTCTACCGGGCGCTGCCCAAGACCTGGGGCTCGCCCACCATGTCGCCCCATTGCGACGACGAGGTGAAGTACGGCATCGTCGAGAAGGTGACCGAGCGCTTCAAGGCCATGCATGCGGCCGGCGAGACGATCGCGGATTCGAAGATCGTCGACCTCGTCACCGTCAACGGCGTGCGCGTGACCACGGAGGACGGCACCTGGGGCCTTGTGCGCGCCTCCTCCAACAAGCCGGAACTGGTGGTGGTGATCGAAAGCCCGGCCTCCGAGGCGCGGCTGCACGCCATGTTCAAGGCGGTGGACGCGGTGCTGCGCGAGAGCCCCGAGGTCGGGGCCTACAACCAGACGATCTGATTTCTTTTCCGGGGGCGCCGCGTTCGGCGGCGCCTAATGCCCCATCCCCGCGGCGCCCTCGGCGCCGCCACCGGTGGCGAGCTTGCGCCGCGCGTCGGCCTGGCCGCTGACCTCGCCGAAGTACTTCGACGAATCGCCGAGCTGGACCGCGGGCTGGCAGTTCGGCGTGCAGGAATAGGAGTTCCGCTCGTCGGGCCCGCGCTGCACGGTGACGACGGAGGCCTGCGAGGCCTCCACCCGGATCGTGGTCTCGGCGATCAGCGCGCCGCCGGCGTCCAGCGCGATCAGGTTGGTCGAGCCGAAGCTCTTTCCGGTGAGCACGACGACCCCGTTCTTCTGGGGCGTCACATCGGCGATGATCGGGTTGCCGACGATGACGGTCTGCGTCTTCTCCGGCAGGCGCATCACCTTGGCGTTGTCCACCATCACCGTGATCACCGGCAGCGCCGGGGCCGGCGCCGCACCGGCCGGCAGCGCTGCGAGGGCCAGCGCCAGGGCGAGGCCGGCATGCTGGACGAGGCGGGACGGGAGGCGGCGCATCGGACGGGCACTCGAGGGAGGCTTCGGTAAGGGACCGCCCACTTTGGCCACCGCGAGCCCGGTCGGGCTCGGCGCGGCGGCGCCACCGGGCGCACCGGTCCTGGCTAGAAGACACCGGATTGGTGAACGAAGCGCTAAGTGCCCTGCCGAAGGCGTCGTTGGCCGCAGCCCGGAACGGATCCGAGCCTCGTCGTCTCCCTCCCCATTTGCGGGATAGGGGAGCGACGCATCTGGATACGGCGCTCCCCTATCCCGACCCGCCAAAGGGCCCACCTTCTTCCGCAGAGGGGAGAAGGACGCGCGCCGTGGCGGGCTTCCAAGACCGACGTCTCAAACCCGTGTCCACCGTGGCCCAAAGGGGAGGCGCTCGCGTCATCGAGCGACCCGGCTCCACCACGCCCCTTACCCTTCCTTCACCACGCCGCCGATGTTCCTCCGGGACGGCCGTTTCGGCGGTCGATTTAACCGATTTGCAATCCGGGACGGGCAATCTCCGTCTGCCGCCGATCGAGACCGACAAGATCTTCGACGGTTCCCTCGCAAGTCGCTCCACAAAGGACCCGATCCCATGAAGACCATGTTCAAGCGCTTCGCCTCCGACGAGTCCGGCGCGACCGCCATCGAGTACGGCATGATCGCCGCCCTGATCGCCGTCGTCATCATCGGCACGCTGAAGATCATCGGCACCCAGCTCAACGCCAAGTTCTCGGCGATCTCCTCGCAGCTCAACTGATCGCGGCCGTCCCACGGGACGAGACGATCGGCGGCATCTCCCCAGACCTCGGCCCGCCTCCACCGGGAGGCGGATCGGGGTCCGGGACGGCACCGGCCCCGCCGGCGCGATGCGCGCTCCACCACTGGGGGAACGGCCCGGCCCTTCAAGGCCGGGCACCCCGCCCCGGTCCGCGAGGGCCGCCCGCCAGACCACATCACCGCCGTCCGGCCTGCGATCCGCGAGCTGCGCCCCTGTCCGGGACCGGCTCCGAACCCGTTTCCCGCGGGAGCCCGCCGGATCGCGCCGCAGACACGGATCACGGGGCGTCATGGCAACCTTGGCAACCTTCGGCCTCCTGGTCCTCTTCCCGTTCCTGATGGCGTACGCCGCCGCCAGCGACCTCCTGACCATGCTGATCCCGAACCGGATCTCCCTGGCGCTGGGCCTCGGCTTCTGCGTGCTGGCGGCCACCGGCCTCCTCAGCTGGGCCGAACTCGGCCAGCATGTCGGCGCCGGCGCCCTGGTGCTGGCCGTCACCTTCACCCTCTTCGCCTTCGGGGTCATCGGCGGGGGCGATGCCAAGCTCGCGTCCGTCACCGCCCTGTGGCTCGGCTTCGACGGGCTGCTCGACTACCTGCTGATCGCTTCGATCCTCGGCGGCGGCCTGACCCTGGCCATCCTGGCCGCGCGGTCCCACCCCCTGCCCTACACCATCGCCCGCCTGCCATTCGCCCTGCACCTGCACGACCGCCAGACCGGCATCCCCTACGGCATCGCGCTCGCCGCCGCCGCGCTCCTCGTCCTGCCCGAGACGATGGTCTGGACGCGGGCCGTCACCGGCTGA
>NZ_BPRB01000119.1 GCF_022179685.1 Methylobacterium trifolii | reverse complement strand
CGAGGGCCACCCTCTCCCGCAGAGGGGGGAGGGGGACGGGTGGCTCATCCCGACCACACGGTTCTCGCCAAAACCCTCGGCCGGGTGTTCCTCCACCCGGCCGCGTCCCTGCTGGACGACGGCCCGGTCAGGCCACCGCGTCCCAGGTCTCGCTGATCCGCTCGTCACCCTTTGCGAGGTGGGCGCGCAGGACCACGTCGCCCGGCGGCATCGGCGCGGGCGGGCGCCACTCCACGTAGATGCGCCAGCCCCCGGTCTGCGGCACCGGGGCGGCCACGGGCTCGATCAGGGTGCCGGCGCTGGCCGAGACCACGGCCGTGATCGACGCGTCGTGGTCCTTGGGCAGGCCCGGACCCTCGAAGTCGATGGCGTAGAGGCGCCGCTGCGGGCTCGGCGGCTCGGTGGGGCGCAGGCGCTCGGCCGAGCCGACGCGGGTGGAGACCACGCGGGCGAGGTCGCCGGGCAGCACGGGCACGGGCTCGGCCCCCACCGTGGTCAGGCGGTAGGCGAGCCTGAGGGGCCGGCCGGCCTCCACCGGGGCGGCGGGTACGAAGGCCGCCACGACGTTGTCCATGTACTCCTCGCGCGAGGGGATCTCGAAGAGCTGCACCGCGCCCGCCCCGAACGGGCCGTCCGCTTGCGGTGAGGCGCCCGCTGCCACCATCTCGGGCCGCGCAGGCTGGACCGGCTCGACCCACAGGCCCGGCCGGGCCTCGTGCCGGGCCTCTACGTCGAGGTAGGCGGCAAACGTCCGCTCCCGCTGCATCAGCCCGAAGCCGGTGAGCGGGTGTGCCGCGAAGGCCGAGACCTGCGGCGCCGGGCGCCCGTTGACCAGGGGCCGCCAGAGCCGGTCCTCCGGGGTGCGCACCACCAGCCCGTCCGAATCGTGCACCTGGGGCCGGAAGTCGTCGAAGGGTTGGGCGTTGCGCGCGCCCGGCCCGTTCTGGCCGATCAGGAACATGCTGGTCAGCGGTGCGAGCCCCAGGCGTTCGATCGCCTTCCGCGGATGCAGCGAGGCCGTGACGGTGATCCGCGCGGGCTCGCCGGGCGCGATCTCGAAGCGGTAGGCCCCGGCCACGCTCGGGCTGTCCAGCAGCGAGAGCACGGTGAGGCTGCGGGCCTGCTCCTGCGGCTCGCAGAGCCAGTGGGCGGTGAAGTCCGGGAATTCCTCCCCCGAGGGCAGGCCGGTGCCGATTGCGAGGCCGCGGGCCGAGAGGCCGTATTCCTGGCCGGCCGCGCGCAGGCGGAAATAGGAGGCGCCGAGGAACACCAGGAACTCCTCCTGGAAGCCCGGCGGGCGCCATTTCGGCGTGTCCTCGAAAGCGTAGTGCAGGCGAAACCCGGCAAAGCCCAGCTCGGGCGGGAAGCTCTGGCCCTCCAGCTTGCGGCCGAGGTCGAACAGCCGGGTCTCGTAGGCCACCGGCCGCGGCGGGCCGGAGCGCGGCTGGACGAACAGGGCCACGCGCTTGCGCTGCAGGAAGCCCCGGTGGAAGAGCTGCGCGCTGAAACGGGGGCCGAGATGCAGGCTCTCGGCCGGCTTGAACACGATGCTGCGGTAGCCGTCGTAGGTCAGGGCGGCCAGCGGAGCCGGCAGGTCCTCGGGCGGCCCGGCATAGGGGGCGGCGGCGAGGCGCTCGGCCTGCGCCACGACGCCCTCGAAGGTCATCGCGGGGCCAGCAGAGGGGCTGTTCCCCTCCTGCGCCTTCGTTCTGGCGGTATTCAGGTCGATCGCATTAGACAGGACAGTGCCGGCAGCCGCGGTCAAGGCCGTCCGAAGGACGCGGCGACGGGAGGGGGACGCGTCACCGCCGGGCTCGGGCAGGTCATCCTGCCGGGCCGGCCCCTGCCTGTCGCCCCGCTCATCGGTGTCCCCGCTCATCGGCGACCGATCCGCCCGTGACGGCGGGGCGGTGCCCCTTCACGATCGAGTCTCACGCGCCCCATGTCCCTCACACCGCTGTCGCACGACACCCGGACGGTCGATGCCGGGGCCCACCATATCGAGCCTCGCTATGTCGAGGCTTGGGCGCCCGAGGGCAAGGGCGCCTCGCTGTTCGGGCGCCGCCTGGCGCTGGCCGTGCCGTCGCTGGCCACCGGCGCCGCGATCGCATGGCTGGCGAACCTCGCCTATCCGGCGGCGGGAAGCTGGCTCGGCGGCACGGTGCTCGCCCTGTTCTGCCTGGTCATGGCCTGGCAGTCCTTCGTGGCCTGGCAGTACCTCTACGGCCTGATCGCGGAAGGCCTCGGCGCGCGGGCGAAATCCGCCCTGGAGCGGCGCTCGGAGACGGTGCCCGCGGCCCCCACCGGCCACAGCCGCACCGCCGCGGTGGTGGCGATCCACGCCGAGGACGCGGTGGCGGTGTTTGCGGCCTTGCGCGTCATGGCCCGCTCGCTGGCGCGCGAGGGCAGCGAGGACCTCGACCTCTTCGTCCTGTCGGATACCCGCGACGGCGCCATCGCGGCCGTCGAGGAACACGAATTCGCGCGCGCCCAGGCGTGGCGGGCCACCCTGCCGGGGGCGCCGCGCATCCGCTACCGCCGCCGCACCGAGAATACCGGGCGCAAGGCCGGCAACATCGCCGAGTTCTGCCGCAGCCACGGGTCCGAGTACGACTTCATGATCGTGCTCGACGCCGACAGCCTGATGACCGGGGCCGCCATGCGCCGCCTCGTCCGGCTGATGGAGGAGAGCCCCCGCGTCGGCCTGATCCAGACCGTCTCGTACGCCGCCGGGCGCGACACCCTGTTCGCCCGCATCCAGCAATTCGCCGTGCGCCTCTACGCGCCCCTGGCGCTGCGCTGCCTGGAGACCTGGCAGGGGCCGGACGGCAGCTACTGGGGCCACAACGCGATCCTGCGCATCGCCGCCTTCGCGAACTACGCCCAGCTTCCCGTGCTCACCGGCAAGGCGCCGCTGGGCGGCGAGATCCTCTGCCACGACATCGTCGAGGGCGGGCTGCTGCGCCGGGCCGGCTGGGAAGTGCGCCTGCTGCCGGAGATGGGCGGCACCTGGGAGGAGATGCCGACGAACCTCGTCGACCTCCTCGGGCGCGAGCGCCGCTGGTGCCAGGGCAACCTCCAGCACATGCGGGTGCTGCCCTGGCCGGGCCTGCGGGCGGCCAGCCGCTGGCACCTCCTGGTCGGCATCCTGTCGTACTGCGTGCTGCCCCTGTGGATCGCCTATCTCGGCCTCGGCACCTGGCTCGCGGCGCGGACCGGCGACCTCGGCCTGCTGGGCTACGGGCTCACCGGCACCACGCCCGCCGCCCATGCCCTGGCGATCCTCACCGTCACGGTGCTGGCGCTCCCCAAAGTCCTCAGCCTCGGGCACGTGCTGGCCTCGGCCGAGCGCCGGGCGGCCTTCGGCGGCACCGCCTCGCTGCTGGCGAGCGCGGCGCTGGAACAGCTGGTCTGGGTCTTCCTCTGGCCGGTGATGACCCTGTTCACCGCGGGCGCCGTGTCCTCGACCTTCGTCGGCCGGGTGGTGCGCTGGGATACCCAGGTGCGCGACGACCGGCACGTGCCCTGGTCGGAGGCGTTCCGGCTCCAGGCCGACGCGGTGGTGGTCGGCGCGCTGCTCGCCGGTGCGCTGGCCTATGTCGGCGACCCGGTCCTGGCCCTGTGGATGGCGCCCCTGGCGCTCGCCCTGCTGACGAGCCCGGCCCAGAGCGTCTGGACCAGTCGGGCCGACCTCGGGCGCCTGGCCCGCGCCCGCGGCCTGTTCCTCACCGCCGACGACACGGCCCAGGCTCCCGAACTCGCCGAGTTGGCCCAGAGCCGCATCAACCCGGTCCCGGTCCGCGCGACCCTGCGCGAGGCCGAGCCCGCCCTCTGGCGCCCGGCCGCCGACGAGATCTGAGGCGCGCCCGCCCTCAGCGGCAATACGGCAGCAGGGAGCGGCCGTAGGGGTCGTCCACCCCCGGCGGCGGGGTCAGGCCGTAATAGCTCGGCTTCGACAGGCCGTAGGTCGAGCCGACGTAGCTCGGGTCGTCCGGGGCGTCGGTGGGCACAGGCACCTGCCGCGGGGTGCAGCCCACGGGCAGGGGCGGCGGCGGCCCGCGGCGGACCAGGCGCTCGCTGCCGTCGCTGCGGGGGAAGTAGCGCAGGGACCCGCCGGGCAGCGGATCGCCGAAGGCCGGCCGGTCGCGCAGGAGCAGGTCGGCCGCCGGGGCCGCCCCACCGCAGGCGAGCAGGGCGAGGGCCGCGCCGAGGCCCCGCCGGAAACAGGAGTTCATGCCGCTTGGCCCGCGCTGACGATCCGCCACCCTGGCGGTTTCATGGTGAACGGGCCGTTACTCGGGATGCCGGCGACCCCTCCGACGCCGAACGGACGCTCACACCGTGACCTGGGTGCCCACCTCCACCACCCGCCCCGTGGGAATCTGGAAGAAGTCGGTGGCGTCGTTGGCGTTCTTGGCGAGCGTGATGAAGATCCGGTCCTGCCACAGCGGCATGCCCGAATGGGCCGCCGGGCGGATAGAGCGGCGCGACAGGAAGAACGAGGTCGCCATGATGTCGAACTTGAAGCCCTGGCGGCGCAGCAGCGTCAGGGTCTTGGGGATGTTGGGCGTCTCCATGTAGCCGAACTTCATCACCACCTTGAAGAAGTGCGGGCCGATCGGCTCGATGCGGATCTTGTCGGCATCAACGGAGCGGGGCGTGTCCACCGTCTCGACAGTGAGGATCACGTTCTTCTCGTGCAGCACCTTGTTGTGCTTGAGGTTGTGCAGGAGGGCGGCGGGCGCGATCTCGGGATCGCTCGTCAGGAACACGGCGGTGCCGCGCACGTGGTGGGGCGGGCTCTTCTCCAGCATGCCGACGAGTTCGAGGATCGGCACGTCGGTCTTGCGGGTCTTGTTGAACAGGATCGTGACGCCCCGGACCCAGGTCCACATCAGCACGATCAGGACGGCCGCGAGCAGCAGCGGCACGTAGCCGCCCTCGAAGACCTTGAGCAGGTTCGAGAGCAGGAACAGGAACTCGATCACGATGAAGGGCAGGATCACGGCCGCCGCCGCCAGCGGCGACCAGTTCCATGAACGCCAGACCACCAGGAAGGTCATGCTCGCGGTGAGCAGCATCGTGCCTGTCACGGCGATGCCGTAGGCGGAGGCGAGCGACGAGGAGGTGCGGAACACCACCGCCAGCACCACCACGCCGACCAGCAGCAGCAGGTTGATCTGCGGCAGGAAGATCTGGCCCGAATGCGATTCGGAGGTGTGGCGGATCTCCAGGCGCGGCAGCAGGCCGAGCTGGATCGCCTGCCGCGACAGGGAGAAGGCGCCGGTGATCACCGCCTGGCTCGCGGTGACGGTGGCGAGCGTGGCCAGCACCACCATCGGCAGCAGGCCCCATTCGGGCACGAGCTGGAAGAACGGGTCGCTGGTGTCGGGCTTCTCCAGCACCAGGGCGGTCTGCCCGAGGTAGTTCATGGCCAGCGCCGGGAAGACGAGGCCGAGCCACGCGATCTGGATCGGCCGGCGCCCGAAATGCCCGAGGTCGGCAAACAGCGCCTCCGCCCCGGTCACGGCCAGGAAGACGGCGCCGAGCGCCACCAGGGCACCGCTGCCATGGCCCAGCAGGTAATGCACCGCGTACCACGGGTTGATCGCCAGGAAGACCTCCGGGCGGCGGACGATGTGGGGCACGGCCGCGGCGGCCAGCGCCAGGAACCACACCACCATCACCGGCCCGAAGAAGGCGGCGACCTTGCTGGTGCCCCGGCTCTGGACCAGGAACAGGGCGACGATGATCGCCACCGTGATCGGCAGCACCGAGTTCTCGAAGGCGGGGGTGACGAGTTTCAGGCCCTCCACCGCCGAGAGCACGGAGATGGCGGGCGTGATCACCGCGTCGCCGTAGAACAGGGCGGCGCCGAGCAGGCCCAGGGTGAAGACGATGCGCGAGCCGCCGAGCGCCTTGCGCGCCAGCGCCATCAGCGAGAGGATGCCGCCCTCGCCGTTGTTGTCCAGGCGCAGCAGGATGACGACGTACTTGACCGTGACGATCAGGAACAGCGCCCAGAGGATCAGCGAGGCGGTGCCCAGCACCTCCTCCGGCAGCAGGATGTTGTCGTAGCGGGCCGGCACCAGGGCCTCGCGGAAGGCGTAGAGCGGGCTCGTGCCGATGTCGCCGTAGACCACGCCGACCGAGCCCACCGCCAGCGTCCAGAAGCCCGGATGCCCGTGCGCCTGCCCCTCCACGGGATCGACGGCCCCGGCCGGTGCGACGGCCGGCGGCGCGGAGGCGTCGGGCCCCGACGCGGCGGGTCCGCCCGTGGGATCGGGCTGAGCGGCGGAGACGCTCGGTGTCGCGGGTTGGGTCATCGGGTGTGATCGAGGCTCAGGCCTGCCCGGCGGTTCGCGGTGTGGCGCGTCGATGCCCCACCGGAGGCGCGATATGGGACGCGAAAAGTCTGCCGGGCTGCGTGCCCGGCGGAAGGGCCGGCCGCTCACGGGTTTCGATGCCCTGCTATCACGCCGCCGCGCAGGCGGAAACAGCCGCCCGTTGCGGACGTGCCCCTGCCCGGACGCGCGGCGGCCATGCCGCAGGCTCAGAGGTGGCTGGCGGTCGGGGAGCGGGCTCGGACGGTGAAACGTCTACGGCACGCGTCCCTTCCTCCGCAGAGGGGGGAGGGCGACGCCTGAGCCGGCCTTCGCCGCGGACGGTGTGATCCGCGAGCTTACTCGGCCGCGTTCCGCGCGCCCTGGCCGAAGCGGCGCTCGATGTAGTCGATCACGACGGTCTCGAAATCCTTGGCCAGCGTCGCGCCGCGCAGGGTCATCGCCTTCTTGCCGTCGATGAAGACCGGGGCGGTCGGGGTCTCGCCGGTACCGGGCAGCGAGATGCCGATGTCGGCGTGCTTCGACTCGCCGGGGCCGTTGACGATGCAGCCCATCACCGCGACGTTCAGGCCCTCGACGCCCGGATAGGTCTTCTTCCACTCCGGCATGGAGGTGACGATCCAGTTCTGGATGTCGCGGGCGAGTTCCTGGAACGTGGTCGAGGTGGTGCGCCCGCAGCCGGGGCAGGCGGCGACCATCGGCACGAAGGTGCGGAACCCCATGGTCTGGAGCAGTTCCTGGCTGGCCTTCACCTCGACGGTCCGGTCGCCGCCGGGCTCGGGCGTCAGCGAGTAGCGGATCGTGTCGCCGATCCCCTCCTGCAGCAGCACGCCGATGGCGGCCGACGCCGCGACCAGCCCCTTCGAGCCCATGCCGGCCTCGGTCAGCCCGAGGTGGATCGCGTAATCCGAGCGGCGGGCGACCTCGCGGAAGACCGCGATCAGGTCCTGCACCGCCGAGACCTTGGCCGACAGGACGATGCGGTCCTTCGGCAGTCCGAGTTCCACGGCGCGGTCGGCGGAGCTGAGCGCCGAGCGCACCATCGCCTCGCGCATGACCGCGCGGGCGTCGATCGGCCGGGGGAGCTTGGCGTTCTCGTCCATCAGGTGCGTGAGCAGCGCCTCGTCCAGCGAACCCCAGTTCGCGCCGATGCGCACGGTCTTCCCGTAGCGGATCGCCTGCTCGATGATGGTCGAGAACTGGACGTCCTTCTTCTCCTTGAAGCCGACGTTGCCGGGGTTGATCCGGTACTTGGCCAGGGCCTCGGCGCAGGCCGGATGGTCGGACAGGAGCTTGTGGCCGATGTAGTGGAAGTCGCCGACCAGCGGCACGTGGCAGCCGATGCGGTCGAGGCGCTCGCGCACCTTCGGCACGGCGGCGGCGGCCTCCTCCCGGTCGACGGTGATGCGCACCAGCTCCGAACCCGCGCGGGCGAGCTGGGCCACCTGGGCCACCGTGGCGTCGATGTCGGCCGTGTCGGTGTTGGTCATCGACTGGACGACGATGGGGGCGCCCCCGCCGACGATCACCGCGCCCTCGCCCTCGCCGACGCGCACGCCGACCGTGCGGTGACGGGGGGCCGGACCTGCGATCTCGGGGCCGGTGCCGGCGATCGGGTTGTCGGAACGGACGGCTTCCATGGCTTCCATCGTAGACCTTCGCGTACGGCCGCTTGTCGCCCGCCGCCGAGCGGGCGCCTTACACGGCCCGGCCTCGACGGCCGACTCGCATGATTCGGCTCGCGTGGACGATACGCGCGCAACCCTTGATCAGCGATTGCCGTGACCCGGGATCGCGATGAGGTGCGAACGAGACGCGCGAGCGTCAAGCCGATTCCGGCGCATGCCGGCGCCGCGCGTGTCATGTCGCATCCGCGCTGCAATGTCGAGTTTTACCCTCTCCCGCACTGCACGGAAGGCAGCCGGACCGGCGCCCGCGCGCGGCGGGCCGCCCGGATGGCGCGAAGGGCCGGCGTGCTTTTTCGCACCGGGCATGGGGCGCAAGGGCGGCACGCGCGTTGCTGCTGCACTGCACCATCCCATCTGGAAGCCATGATGACAGACGCCAGCCACGGTCCCGAACCCGAGAACCCCTTGACCGCCGTCCCGGAAGGCGTGCCCGTCAACGACGGCATCGAGGACCGGCCCTCCGCCCGTCCGCCCCTCAACATCATGGCCGGCCCCGGAGCCGAGAAGACCGTGGCGCTCGCGCTCCAGGGCGGGGGCGCGCACGGCGCCTTCACCTGGGGCGTCCTCGACGCCCTGATCGAGGACGGGCGCCTCGGCTTCGAGGCGGTGACCGGCGCGAGCGCGGGCGCCATGAACGGCGTCGTGATGATCGACGGATGGCTGAAGGGCGGCCCTGACGGCGCCCGCGAGGGGCTGGAGCGGTTCTGGCGCGAGGTCAGCCTCGACGGGGACATGGGCCCGGCCCAGCGCAGCCTCGTCGGCAGCCTGCTCGGGTTCTGGAAGGGCAACCCGGTCGCCGAATTCTGGATGAAGGCGCTGACGCCGAGCCCCTACGTTTCCAATCCCCTCAACATCAACCCCCTGCGCAAGGCGCTCGCCGCCCAGATCGACTTCGAGGGCCTGCGCGAGGCCGACACGGCCGGCGTCTTCGTCTCGGCCACCAACGTCTGGACCGGCAAGCTCGCGGTGTTCGAGCGCGAGCGCCTGACGGTGGACCACCTGATGGCCTCGGCCTGCCTGCCCACCGTGTTCCAGGCGGTGGAGATCGACGGCGTGCCCTATTGGGACGGCGGCTACCTCGGCAACCCGCCCCTCTACCCCCTGCACCGGGGCGCACAGACCGACGACATCCTTCTGGTGCAGATCAACCCGGTCGAGCGGCGGGAGACCCCGCGGACGGAGGCCGAGATCCGCGACCGCCTCAACGAGATCACCTTCAACGCCAACCTGATGCGGGAACTGCGCGCCATCGACTACGTGGACGGGCTGATCGAGGAGGGCGTCCTCGGCCAGGGGGCCTACCAGCGGGTACTGGTCCACCGCATCGACGGTACGGACGCCCTGGAGGAATACAACGCGGCCTCCAAGCTCGATGCCCGCTGGAAGGTCTTCCTGCGTCTGCGCGACAAGGGCCGCAGTGCCGCCCAAACCTGGCTCGCCGAAAACTACGAAAAAATCGGGCGGGACTGCACCCTCGACCTTCAGCAAGCCTATCAGTGAAGGCGACGCGGCGGCAGGCCGGAGATGTTGCAGAATCAGCACTTTCCGCAGCCAAGATTCCAGCCTGCCGCCGCGGAGCCTCTCCGGGTTCTGAAGCTCCCGCGAACCAGAAAGGCTTGCCGCTCAAGTCCTTGAGAAAACTCCAGAGGCACGGTTTGGAACAGCTCTAGATAATGTCTGGAACCGGTCCAAACTATGCCGATTGCACGGCGAACCGACTTGCCTAGACCTGCGAAGAACTGAGGGGCACGCCGTCCGGACGATGGATGGCGCAGACCTTACGCGGGGGGCTCATCCGGCATGGCACGATCGATCAGCGCGCATCACGGCGCCCGCAGCCTGCGTGCCGGCCTGACGGCCGGGATCGCCGGGGCGGCGCTCCTCGCCGGGCTCGGGTCCGCCTGGGCGCAGGCGTCCAAGCCGCCGAATGCTTCGAACACCCCGACCCCGGTGGGGGCCGCGGCGGCAGGCTCCGTCACCCTCGACGAACTCTCGGTGGAGGCGCAGGCGCCGACCTTCGGCACCACCGGATTCGTCGCGACCCGCTCGACCGCGGGCATGAAGGGCAACGATTCCATCCTGGAGACCCCGGCGACCGTCAGCGTCATCACCCGCGAGGAACTCGACGTCCGCGGCGTGCAGGACCTCAACACGGCGGTGGCCTACACCCCCAACGTCCAGGCGGTGGATTATCCGGGCGGCCAGGGCGGCCCGACCTTCACGCTGCGCGGCTTCAACGCCAACAACTTCGACAACGTCTACGAGGACGGCCTGCGGTACGGCTTCAACTCGTTCGACCAGAACGTCGAGCCCTACGGCTACGAGCGCATCGACGTGATCAAGGGGCCGATCTCGGTGCTCTACGGCGCGGGCCAGCCCGGCGGCATCGTCAACCTCGCCTCCAAGCGCCCGACCTTCACGCCGTTCAACGAGGTCTTCCTCCAGGGCGGCAACCGCAACCGCATCCAGGCCGGCTTCGACCTGTCCGGTCCGGTCGAGGGAGCGCCCCAGTTCGCCTACCGCATCACCGGCCTCGTGCGCAGCGCCGACAGCCAGGTGAAGTACACCCCGGACGACCGGACCTTCATCGCCCCGGCAGTCACCTGGCGCCCGGATTCCGACACCTCCCTCACGGTGCTCGCGAAATACGCCGAGTACCGCGGCGGCGGCTCCGAGCAGAGCCTGCCCATCGTCGGCTCGATCATCCCGAGCACCCGGGGCTTCTACCAGCGCGACGTCTTCGTCGGACAGCCGAACTTCAACACCGGTCTCCTGGAGAACAAGGAGATCGGCTACATCCTCGACCACACCTTCGCGCCCGGATGGCTGTTCCACTCGGCCTTCCGCGCCTACGAGACCACGTCGAAGTATCAGGCCGTCGGCGCGTCGCCTGCCGCGACGCCCGCGAGCTTCCTCGCGGTCTCCGTCACCCCGTATCTGCGCGACCAGTCGAGCCAGGGCCTGCTCGCCGACAACCATGTCGAGGGTCAGTTCGACACCCTGGGCGTCCAGCACAACGTCGTCTTCGGCGTCGACTTCCAGAACTACTACCGCCGCGACGCGCGGACCTACCCGAACGGCTATCCGCTGGCCGTCGCCAACCGGTCGATCGACCTCTACGACCCGACCTACAACCTGGCCATCGCCTTCCCGCAGCGGACGAATTTTTCCGCCCGCGCGACGCAGCAGCAGACGGGCGCCTATTTCCAGGACCAGATGAAGTGGAACGGCTTCATCCTCACCGGGAGCGTGCGCAACGACTGGGTCGACCAGCGGATCACCAGCGTCTTCAATTTTCCGAACCTTCCCGTCGCGACCCTGAACCGGACGACGGTGGACCAGCAGAGCTTCTCGGCGCTCAGCTACCGCGCGGCGCTGGGCTACGAGTTCGCCTACGGCATCGTGCCCTACGCCTCGTACTCGACCTCGTTCAACCCGCAGATCGCCGGACAGCGGGCCGACGGCACGGCGCTCAGCCCCCGCGAGGCGTCGCAGGTCGAGGGCGGCGTGAAGTGGCAGCCCCCCGGCAGCAACGCCCTCTACACCGCCTCGTATTTCGAGATCACGCAGACCAATATCCCGCTGGCCGACCCGCTCAATCCCGGCTTCTTCATCCAGACCGGCGAGGCGGTGGCCAAGGGCTTCGAACTCGAGGGCAAGGCCAACCTGTTCGAGGGCTTCAACCTCGTCTTCGGTTTCGCGCATCTCGACACCAAGGTAACGAAGAACCAGTCCGACCCGACCCTCATCGGCAATCGGCTCGCCAACGCGCCCACCAACACCGTCTCCCTGTTTGCCGACTACGCGTTCCCGTTCGCCTCGCCTTTAGGCGGCCTGCGCGCGGGGGCGGGCGTGCGCTACGTCGGCGCGCGCACGGACGCGACCAACGTCGACCACATCCCCGGCTACGCCCTCGTGGACGCCTCGGTGAGCTACGACCTCGCCCGGCTCGACCCGGCCTGGAAGGGCGCCGTGCTGTCGGTGAACGCCACCAACCTGTTCGACCAGCGCTACTTCACGTCGGGCTTCTACACGGGCTACGTCTTCGAGGGCTTCCGGCGCTCCGTGTTCGGGACTTTGACCTACCGCTGGTAGCATCCCGGCCCACGATCCGGCGGGCCGGACGCTTTAAGTGTGCGGCGCGCGGATTATTCCCGGCTGTCCACGCGTTGACAGGAGATGAGCGCCGACAAGACGAAGAACCCCGACATCGTCGACCTGCTGGTGCCGCTGCGGCGCTACGCCCGTTCCCTCACCCGCGACGCTCTGCGGGCGGACGACCTCGTGCACGACACCCTGGTGCGCGCCCTGGAGGCCAAGAACGGCCTGCGGCCGAACACGAACCTGCGGACCTGGATGATGACGGTCCTGCACAACGTCTTCATCGACGACCAGCGCCGCAAGCAGGTGGAGGCGCGCCACGCCGACGTGCTGGTGCAGCTCAACGAGGAGGTGGCCCTGCCGGCGCAGGAAGGACAGGTGCGCCTCGCCCAGATCCGACAGGCCTTCCTCAGGCTCCCCGAGGAGCAGCGGGCCGCCCTCCATCTCGTGACCCTCGAAGGGATGGCCTACGCGGATGCGGCGGCAGTGCTCGGCATCCCGATCGGCACGCTGATGTCGCGCCTCGGGCGCGGGCGCGCAGCCCTGCGGGCGTTCGAGGACGGCACCCCCGGCAAGTCCGATGCGGAACCGCCCGCCCGCGCCCCCGAGCGCGGGCACCTCCGGCTGGTGTCCCGCGACGGGCACGCGGAGGGACCGGATTCCATACCCTTTCCCAGGCGGGCCGGCGGCGGCCCCTGACGATCCATAGGGCCCCGGCGTCGGGCCGGCCGCACGAGGACGACGCAGAGACCACAGGATTTTTTGGACGGCAGGATTTGGCGCGATGATCGACCCGATCACAGACAGCGATCTCATCGCCTTCGTCGACGGACAGCTCGACGTGATGCGGCGCCTCGACGTGGAAGCCCACCTCGCGCGCCATCCCACGGTGGCGGCCCAGGTGATGGCCGAGATGCACGATCGCGACGCGCTGCGCGAATCCTTCGCCCGCGCCCCGACCCCCGGCCCGGAGCGGAACCTGAACGCGGCCCGGCGCCTCGACCGCTCCCTGCGCTGGCGCCGCGTCTCCGCGCGCCTGAAGCGGGCGGCGGCGATCGCCGTCCTGGTCGGCGCCGGCTGGCTAGCGCACGACGAGATCGGCCAGTTCGGCGTGCCCGGCACCTTCGCCGCCACCGTGGACCCGACCCTGGTGGAGGATGCCCAGCAGGCCCGCCAGGTCGTGCGGCTGCGCGCCCGGATCGCCTCGCAGCGGGGCGGCGCCTACGACCGTGCCGAGATCGAGGCGGCCACCGGCATCGGCCTGCCGGCCATGCCCGAGGGCTGGAGCGTGCGGGACGTACAGGTGTTCCCCGCCCGGCACGGCACCGGGATCGAGGTGGCCGTGGCCGCAGGGCCGTTCGGCGAGGTCTCGCTCTTTGCCACCCATCGCCGTTCGATCGGACAGCCCAACGAGATCGCCGGCTCGGGCGAGGACACCACCATCTACTGGACGGCCGGCGGCTCGTCCTACGCCCTCAGCGGCTCGGGCGACGAGGCCACCCTGCGCCGTGCGGTCGCGATGCTTGCCGGCGGCAGCACCGCCACACGCTGATCGGACTCCAACCCCTCGACAGGCCGGCGGGGGCGGTGCCAAAGATCGGCGATGCAGGCGCGCGACACGGACACCGAAAACCCTGACGTCGCGGCCCTGTTCGAGGCGGCCCGGACGGCACGGGCCCGGGCCTATGCCCCCTACTCGCGCTTTGCCGTCGGTGCCGCGCTCCGCGACGAGACGGGTGCGATCCACGCCGGCTGCAACGTCGAGAACGCGGCCTATCCGGTGGGCACCTGCGCCGAGGCCGGGGCGATCGCGGCGATGATCGCGGCCGGCGGCCGGCACATCCGGGCGATGCTGGTGCTCGGCGACGGCGCGGGCCTCGTCACCCCCTGCGGGGCCTGCCGCCAGCGCATCCGGGAATTCGCCGCCTCCGACACGCCGGTCCACGCGGCGGGCCCGGCGGGCGTGGGCCGCAGCTTCACCCTGGAGGACCTGCTGCCGGCCTCCTTCGGCCCGGAGACGCTGCGTGGCTGAGCCGGCCGCGGAACGGGCCGCCGCCACTTTGCGGCAGGCGGGGTTCGGTGGGCCGCACGCCTGCGCCATCGTCACGGGAACCGGCCTCGGCGGCATCAAGGCCGGCCTGGAAGCACCGGTCACCCTGGCCTACGCGGACATCCCCGGCTTCCCCGAGCCCGGCGTCAGCGGGCATGGCGGGAGCCTGCATCGCGGGTGGATCGCGGGCCGCTCCGTGCTGGTCTTCGAGGGCCGTGCCCACGCCTACGAGCGGGGGGACGCGGGCGCCATGCGCGTCCCCCTCGCGACCGCGCAGGCCCTGGGTGCGCAGACGCTGCTGCTCACCAACGCCTCCGGCTCGCTGATGCCGCATGCAGGCCCCGGCGGCCTCGTGATGCTGTCAGACCACATCAACCTCTCCGGCATGAACCCGCTGGTCGGCGAGGCGTCGGACGCCCGCTTCGTGCCGATGACCGGGGCCTACGATCCCGAATTGCGAAGCCGGCTCAGGGTCGCGGCCGGCACCTGCGGGATCACGCTGCACGAGGGCGTCTACGCCTGGTTCTCCGGCCCGAGCTTCGAGACGCCTGCGGAGGTGCGGATGGCCGGCCGCCTCGGGGCCGACCTCGTCGGGATGTCGACGGTGCCGGAAGTCATCCTCGCCCGCTTCCTCGGCCTGCGCGTGGCCGCGCTCTCCGTGGTGACGAACCGCGCCGCCGGGATCGGGGACGGGGCGCCCCACCACGCCGAGACCAAGGCGGTGGCGGGACAAGCCGCCGGCGACCTCGCCCGGCTGGTCCACGCCTTCGCCGCCGCCCTGCCCGCAGGAGGACACCCGTGACGGACGCGATCCCCGACCCTGCCGCCCTCGCGGCCCGAGCGCTGCCCCTCCTCGACCTGACGGAACTGGGCGATGCCTGCACCGCCTCGCGGATCGATGCCCTCTGCCGGGACGCCCGCGCGGGCGAAGTCGCGGCGGTCTGCGTCTGGCCCCAGTTCGTCGGGCATTGCGGGCGGGCGCTCGCGGGCACGCCCGTGCGCATCGCCACGGTGGTCAACTTCCCCCAGGGGGGCGAGGACGTGGAGCGGGTGCTGGACGACACCCGCGAGGCGATCCGCGACGGCGCCCACGAGATCGACCTCGTCCTGCCCTACCGCGCCCTCCTGCGGGGCGATGCGGCGACCGCCAGAGGCATGGTCGAAGCCGTGCGCGATCTCTGCCCTAAGACCTGCCTCAAGGTGATCCTGGAGACCGGCGAACTCGCCGATCCCGAGACGATCCGCACGGCCGGCCGGCTGGCGCTGGAGGCGGGGGCCGACTTCGTCAAGACGTCCACGGGCAAGAGCCCGGTCTCGGCCACGCCGGAGGCCGCAGCGGTGATGCTGGAGACGATCTCGGCGGCCGGGCGCGGGGGCCTCAAGGTCTCGGGCGGCCTGCGCACGCTCGCGGATGCGGCCGCCTACCTGGCGCTGGCCGACCGGATCATGGGGCCCGGCTGGGTCGGACCGGCCACCTTCCGCCTCGGGGCGAGCAGCCTGTTCCCGGTGCTGATGGCGGCCCGCGCGTGAGGCTCCCGCAGGAGACCATCCGGCGCAAGCGCGACGGCGGCGTGCTCGACGCGGACGAGATTGCCGCGTTCGTGGAAGGGCTTACGGACGGCCGCGTCGGCGAGGGACAGGCGGCGGCCTTCGCCATGGCCGTGTTCCTGCGCGGGCTCTCGGTGCCGGAGCGCGTGGCCCTGACGCGGGCGATGACGGGCTCCGGCACGGTGCTCGACTGGGACCTGCCCGGCCCCGTCCTCGACAAGCACTCCACCGGCGGGATCGGCGACGCCGTGAGCCTCGTCCTCGCGCCGATGGTGGCGGCCTGCGGCGGCTACGTGCCGATGATCTCGGGCCGCGGGCTGGGCCATACCGGGGGCACGCTCGACAAGCTCGCCAGCATCCCCGGCTACGACGCGACCCCCGGCCTCGGCCGGTTTCGCGAGGTGGTGCAACGGGTCGGCTGCGCCATCATCGGCCAGACGGACGACCTCGCGCCGGCCGACAGGCGCCTCTACGCGATCCGCGACGTGACCGGCACGGTGGAATCCCTCGACCTGATCACCGCCTCGATCCTGGCCAAGAAACTCGCGGCGGGGCTCGACGGGCTGGTGATGGACGTGAAGCAGGGCTCGGGCGCCTTCATGGCCGGGATGGCGGAGGCGCGGGCGCTCGCCGAATCCATCGTGGCGGTGGCCGGCGGCGCGGGCCTGCGCACGGTGGCCCTCGTCACCGACATGGACGCGCCCCTGGCGTCCGTTGCCGGCAACGGGATCGAGGTCGCCTACGCGATCGACTACCTTACCGGACGCCGCCGGGAGCCGCGTTTCCACGCCGTCACCCTGGCGCTCGGGGCCGAGATGCTGGTGGCCGGCGGGCTGGTCCCGGCCGGCCAAGGCTTGGAGAAGGCTTGTGCCGAGGCGTCGCAGCGCCTCGATGCCGCCTTGGCGAACGGAGACGGGGCGGAGACCTTCGCCCGCATGGTCTCAGCGCTGGGCGGCCCCTCCGACCTCATCGATCAGCCGGCAAAACATCTGGTTTCCGCGCCGATCGTCCGCGAAGTTCGGGAACCCGGTACGGTCGAGTCGGTCGCCACCCGCGCCATCGGCCTCGCGGTGATCGGCCTCAGCGGCGGCCGGACCCGCCCCCAGGACGGCATCGACGGCCGCGTCGGTTTTTCGCATCTCGCCCGCCCCGGCAATTCGGACGGCCTGCTCGGCGTGGTCCACGCGGCCGACGAATCGGCCGCCGACCGGGCCGAGGCGGCGCTGCGGGCGGCCTACCGGATGGGCACGGCGCCTTTGGGCCGCCCGGCGGTGCTGGCGCGGATCGCCGGATAGGCGTTGCGCGTCCTGGCGTCGGAGCCGGTCCCGACTTGATTGCGTCGGGTCAGCGTCTCTCAGACAGGCGTGAGCACCGCCATACGAGAGAGAAGGCCCCGTCGCGGACGGGGGTCAGTTGCGCGCGGCCGTCTGGACCGGCTTCTCGGCGGCGTCCATCACCGTGCGGCAGCCGGCGCTCAGCCGGGGCTTCTCGCGGCGGAGGCAGAGCTTGATCGCGCCGACGTCGGGGATCTCGGAGGCGCAGAGGCGCCACACGTCCGGGGTGCAGGCGGCGCGCTGCGCGCTCGTGGCTTCCGCATAGGCCGGAGCCGTGAGGGTCAGAAGCGACAGGATCGCGATGACGGAGCGTTGCTTCATGGCCGTAGACCTTCTGCTTGCGAGGACTGATGTCTCCGTCGATCGGAGCGTCTCGGTACAGAGTTAATGGATTGATTCGACGCCGGGTTGCTGTGCCGACGCGCACGCGAAGCAATCCTTTTGCGTCCCGCGTGTCGGCGCCGTTGCGTCCGCGCGGATCGAGGACGCCGTGCCCCGGCCCGGGTGCGCAACGGCACACGGCATGTCCCGGACGCCGGGCTTGCCGAGCGCATGACGCTTCGTCTGCGTTGCGGAGCGGCAGCAGGTTGCCTTAGAATGAATTCATTCTGAGAACGAAGCGCGGGCCGGGGGCGGTGCCGTGGCGCGGCGACAGCCGGGCTGCGGCCGGCCGGTGTCCGGGCATGCCCGGAGACCGGGCGACCGGCCTGCCAGCCCGAATCGAACGCCGCCTGCCGCGCACGGGTCCATGCAGCCCGGAAGCGGGTGCCGGCCAGACAGGACGAAGCGATGATCCAACTCACCGTGAACGGGGCCAAGCGCAGCTTCGACGGCGATCCCGACATGCCGCTGCTATGGTATCTGCGGGACGAGCTCGGGCTCACCGGCACCAAGTTCGGCTGCGGGCAGGCCCTGTGCGGCGCCTGCACGATCCACCTCGGCGGCACCGCGACGCGGGCCTGCGTCACCCCGCTCTCGGCGGCCGAGGGCCAGGAGATCGTCACGATCGAGGGGCTCTCGCCCGACGGCAACCACCCGGTCCAGGCAGCCTGGCGCGACCTGAACGTGGCCCAGTGCGGCTACTGCCAGTGCGGCCAGATCATGCAGGCGGCCTCGCTGCTGAAGGACACGCCCAAGCCCACCGACGCCCAGATCGACGAGGGCATGAGCGGCAACATCTGCCGCTGCGGCACCTATCCGCGCATCCGCGCAGCGATCCATCAGGCCGCCGGCCAGGCTCCTGCCACCAACACGGGAGAGCGCCTGTGATCCACGACGCAAAGCTGATGGCCGAACTCGCGGCCGCCCCGTCCGCGCCGGGTCCCGTCCCGGCCGTGCTGGAGAACGTCAGCCGCCGGGCGATCCTCGGCGGCCTCGGGGCCTTCGCGCTGGCCCTGTCCCTGCGCGATTCCGCCAGGGCGGAGACCAAGGCCGAGGAGCCGCCGAAATTCGGCGCCGACGGGATGCCGAACGGCTGGCGCGACGACCCCAAGGTCTTCATCGGCATCGCCGCCGACGGCACCGTGACGGTGACCAACCACCGCTCCGAGATGGGCCAGGGGGTCCGCACCTCGATCGCCCTCGTGGTGGCCGACGAGCTGGAGGCCGACTGGTCGAAGGTGACGGTGGTCCAGGCCTGGGGCGAGGAGGCGCGCTTCGGCAACCAGGACACGGACGGCTCGCGCTCGCTGCGCCACTTCTTCCGGCACTTCCGCCATGCGGGTGCGGCGGCCAAGCTGATGCTGATCCAGGCGGCGGCCAAGCAATGGGGCGTGCCGGCCTCCGAGGTCACGGCCGCGAACCACGTGCTGACCCACGCCAAGTCCAAGCGCACGCTGGGCTACGGCGACGTGGCCTCGGCCGCCGGCGAACTGCCGGTGCCGGCCCGCGAATCGGTGTCCCTGAAAGATCCGAAAAACTTCCGCTACATCGGCACGGGCCGGATCGGGCTGATCGACAACCGCGACATCACCACCGGCAAGGCGGTGTACGGCCTCGACACCAAGCTCGACGGGATGCTCTACGCCCTCGTGGCGCGGCCCGCCGTCTACGGCGGCAAGGTGGTCGGCTTCGACGATTCCGAGACCAGGAAGGTCCCCGGCGTCGTCAAGGTGATCCAGATCGAGGGCGGCGAGATCCCCTCCGAGTTCATGCCGCTCGGCGGCATCGCCGTGATCGCGAAGAACACCTGGGCGGCGATGAAGGGCCGCGAGGCCCTGAAGATCACCTGGGACGACGGCCCGAACGCCGGCTACGACACCACCGCCTTCCGCAAGGAACTGGAGGCGGCCGCCCGCAAGCCCGGCAAGGTCGTGCGCAACCAGGGCGACGTGGACGCGGCGATGGCCAAGGCCAAGACGCGGGTCGAGGCCGAGTACTTCGTGCCCCACCTCGCCCAGGCGCCGATGGAGCCCCCGGCGGCGGTCGCCCGCGTCAAGGACGGGATCTGCGAGGCCTGGGCCTGCACGCAGGGGCCGCAGGCCGCCCACGACCGGCTGATGAAGCGGCTGAACCTGCCCGCCGACAAGGTGCGGGTGAACGTGACGCTGCTCGGCGGCGGCTTCGGCCGCAAGTCGAAGCCCGACTACGTGGTCGAGGCCGCGCTCTGCTCGCAGGCCGTGGACGGCGCGCCGGTCAAGCTGGTCTGGACCCGCGAGGACGACATCCACCACGGCTACTACCACACCATCTCGGTGGAGCGCCTGGAGGCCGGCCTCGACGACAAGGGCATGCCGGTGGCCTGGCTCCACCGCTCGGCCGCGCCCACCATCGGCTCGATCTTCGCCCCCGACCCGAAGCACGAACTGCCGTTCGAGCTCGGCATGGGTCTGGTCAACACGCCCTTCGCCCTGCCCAACGTCCGGCTGGAGAACCCGGAGGCCGCGGCCCACGTGCGGATCGGCTGGTTCCGCTCGGTCTCGAACATCCCGCACGCCTTCGCGATCCAGTCCTTCGTGGCCGAGCTGGCCCATGCCGTGGGCCGCGACCCGAAGGATTACCTGCTCGACCTGATCGGGCCGGCTCGAAAGATCGACCCGACCGAGATCGGCGACGTCTGGAACCACGGCGAGGACCCGAAGCTCTATCCCATCGATACCGGGCGCCTGCGCCGGGTGATCGAGGCGGCGGCCAACGGCGCCGGCTGGGGGCGCAAGCTCGACAAGGGGCGGGGTTTGGGCATCGCCGGCCACTACAGCTTCGTCACCCACACCGCGGTCGCGGCCGAGGTGGAGGTCGATGCCAAGGGGCAGGTGACGGTCCACGCCGTCGACATCGCCATCGATTGCGGGCCGCAGGTGAACCCGGAGCGCATCCGCTCGCAGATGGAGGGCGCGGTGGTCATGGGGATGGGCCTCGCGCTCACCTCCGAGATCAGCTTCAAGGACGGCCGGGCCCAGCAGAACAACTTCGACGGCTACGAGGTCGTGCGGATCGATGCCGCCCCGAAGGTGGTCCGCGTCCATCTGGTGCCGTCGGGCGACTGGAACGGGCCGCTCGGCGGCGTCGGCGAACCCGGCGTGCCGCCGGTGGCACCGGCCATCGCCAACGCGGTCTTCTCGGCAACCGGCCGGCGCGTACGGCAATTGCCGATCCGCGACCAGCTCAGCGCCTGAGCCGCCGCGCCTCCGCCCCCGGTGGGTGGGCGGAGGCGTCCTCGAGACCGGCGCCCGCACGGAGCCATCCGGCACGGCGGGACGTTGGACGGCTGCGCGGGCCCCGGTCCGCAGCCCTTTCAGGCATCGACACGGATAGGTCCGCAATGACGCGTCTCGCATGGCTCGCGCTGGTCCTGGTCTCCGGCCCGGCCCTGGCCTCCCCCTGTTCCGACAGGATCGATGCCTTGTCCAAGCGGGTGAAGGCCGAATCGACCGAGGCGATCTCGGCCTCCACCGGCGGCCAGTCGACCGCGGGCCGCCGCGGCGGGGAGGGCGTCACCGGCACGCAGGGCCAGTCCGGCGCGCCACAGGCCCCGCCGGAGAAGTCGGCCGAGGCCGGCAAGGGCGGCGACACCGCCCAGCAGGCCAAGGTCGCCCTCGACGAGGCCCGCACCGCGGACGGCAAGGGCGATGCGACGGCCTGCACGGCGGCGGTGGAGCGGGCCGAGCAGCAGCTCAAGGCCGCGCCCTGAACCGGGCGGCGTTCAGGGCCGCCCAAATTCCTGCCTGCGGGAGATGGGCGGCGGCCGGGGCTCTCGAGCGGCCGTCACTCGGGCGGACAGCGCGACGGCGCCGGCCATGCGGTTGCGACACGGAATTATCCACATATCTGTTGATTTCTACATTTGTGTGTAACAATTTGCGGGCATGAACGCGAACGAGCTTCGCAAGCTCCTGGCCTCCAAAGGCTGCACCTTCGAGAACCACAAGGGCGGCTCCGGCCACCTCACCGTGCGCCGCGGCGATCGCGTTTCCCAGATTCCGATGCACGGGAGCCGAAAGGAACTCGGCACGGGTCTGGTCAACCGCATCCTCAAGCAACTCGGGGTCAAGCCATGAGCGCCACGTATCTCTTCGACCTGGAGCGGGACGACAACGGGACGTTCCTTGCGACCTGCCCGGCGTTTCCGGAGATCACCACGTTCGTCGACGATGTCGGTGACCTGTTCCTGATCGGCCTCGGGGCGATCGAAGAGGCCATCGCGGCCCGGATCGCCCGAGGCGAGGACATCCCGAAATCGGCGAGCCCGTCCGAGATCAAGACCTGCTTCGTCGCCGGAGACGGCGGCAGCGCGCGCGCCTGGGTGAAGCTGCCGCACCAGACGACCCTCAAGGTCATGCTTTACGGGCTCATCCGCAGCGAGGGCCTGACACGGGCCGAACTCGCCCGCCGGCTCGACTGGAACAGGGAATCGGTCGACCGGCTCTTCCGGCTCGATCACAGCACCCGCCTATCCCAGTTCGATGCGGCCTTCCGCGAACTGGGGCAGGACATCGAGGTCTCCCTCGTGCCGGTTCGGCCCACCCGCGATGCCGCCCCGGCCGCCCCGCAAAAAGCCGTCGGGACGGTTTGAGAGACGGACCGCTTCGCCCCCGCAATCCGTCCGGCGGCCGAAGTGGTTTCAGCGCCCGCCACCCCTGGGCTCGGCGTGGCGGGCGGGCGGGCTCCGCCTCCCACATGCTGATCTCGATCACGACCCGGTCGGCCGGCAGGGGCAGCGCCGGCAGGACGCTCGCGGACACGGTGCGGAACATCTGCCCGAGGCAGGTGAAGTCGCCGGCCTGCCGCGGCACGGTGCGCACGCGGGCGGCACCAAGGCGCCCGAACTCGTCTCCTTGCAGACGACGCAATGTTTCGCGCCGACGACGCAATCTTCGCGAAAACGGCCACGCTTAAACCTGTCTCCAACGAGAGCGGTCCGGAGCGATCCGAGGCGAGGCTCCGAAGACAAGGGATGCTCTCATGCGCGACGTGGTCAAGATTCTCGCTGCCGGCACGCTGCTCACCGCCTACGCGCTCCTCGCGCCGGCACTGGTCGAGACCCGCGGCGCCGTGCCGGCCCGGCCGATGGACGCGCGCGTGTCCGAGCAGGGCGCCGGCGACCTCCGCCTCGCCCTGGCCTGGGCCCGGTCCGGCGACGTGGTTCGCGTGGCGGAAGCGTTTTGAGACTCTGGATTTCGTGCGCCTCACAAGACTCCCGTTCATCGGGAGCCCTCCCTCCCGCCGGCCGCGACGGCGCAGCGGGAGTTTCGTGAGAGACACCGAGGGGCAGGGGCGGATCGTCGTCCGCCCCGCCGAGGACGGTGCCGGAACCGGTTCGGTTCATGCGCAGGCTCGCCCGCCGGCCTCGTCCCTCGATCGTGAAGCGCCGGCGTCATGCGGGCGGCGCGCGGAGGTCTTCAGGCGTACGCCGCCAGGGCGTGCTCGTTGCCGTTGAGGCCGGCGCAGAGGTCGTCGATCTCGGTGAGGTCCAGGGCCTCGCCGGTGGTGCCGGCGATGGCGTCGATCAGGTGGTCCTGCCGGGGGTCGAAGGGGTGCCCCTGCATCCGGTAGAACTGGTAGTAGCGCAGGGCCGCCAGGACGGTGTCGCGCTCGCGGGCGGATACGGTGAAGTTCTGCATGGGCCTGTGCTCCCCTTGTTGCTTCAACGAACGCTCGGACGCGGCCGCGGCGACTCGACCGAGCTTGACCGTTGTAGCCGGCAGCCCGCAGCAGCGTCCATGTCTTGACAGCCCATGGGCAAGTGATTCGCGCGACAAATCGAATTGCGCGCAAGACGGATGCCCGTGCGCGCAGGAAATACTGTCCATCGATCAAGGATATAAGCTCTACTTTTGATCTGAGCTAATTCTTGCCGCTCCCGCCCGTCCGCTGCCGGTCGGTGCTATTGCAGCCCGCGGTCTGACAGATAGGCCGGCAGCGTCACGCTCGCCGGCCCGTAGCGGGCGTCGTCGAAGGCGTCGGCGTTGTCGGACGGGTTGAGGTTGATCTCGCAGGTCGGGATGGCATGGGCGCGGGCGAGGCGCACGTATCCGGCGGCCGGGTAGACCGCTCCCGAGGTGCCGACCGCGAGGAACAGGTCGGATTCGGCCAGCGCCGCCTCGATCGCCTCCAGGTGCAGGGGCATCTCGCCGAACCAGACCACGTCGGGCCGCAGGGTGCCGACGGCCTCGCACCGGGGGCAGGAATCGGTGCGCACGATGTCCGTCCGCCGCTCGGAGGTCCGGGCGCAGGCGGTGCAGCGGGCCTTGAGCAGTTCGCCGTGCATGTGGACCACGGCCGCGGAGCCCGCCCGCTCGTGCAGGTCGTCGACGTTCTGCGTGCACAGGAACAGCCGGCCCCCCAGCGCCGACAGCCGCGCCTCGGCGCGTGCCAGGGCGCGGTGGGCGGCGTTGGGCTCGGCCGCGATCACCCCGCGGCGGCGGTGGTTGTAGAAGTCGAGCACCGTGTCCGGGTCGGCGGCATAGGCTTCGGGCGTGGCGAGCCGCATCGGATCGAAGCGGGCCCAGAGCCCGCCGCGGTCGCGGAACGTGCCGAGCCCGCTCTCGGCCGAGATGCCGGCGCCCGTCAGCACGAAGATGGTCTTTGGCGTCATCCGCGCCAGCCTACACCAACTCCACCGCGATGTTGGGGAAGCGGATCGCGAAGGTGGCGCCCTCGCCCGGTCCGGCGCTCTCGGCGGTGGCGCGGCCGCCGTGCAACTCCGCGATGCGCTTGACGATGGAGAGCCCGAGCCCGGTGGAGCCCTCGCCGCCGGTGGGCTTGGCCGAGAGGCGCTGGAAGCGGCCGAACACGCGGCCCGCATCCTCGGGCGACAGGCCCGGTCCCTGGTCGCTCACCGCGCAGAGCGTCTCCTGCGCCTCGCGCCGGACCTCGACGCGGATCGCACCGCCGGTGAAGCTGTACTTGATCGCGTTCGAGATCAGGTTGTCGATCGCCTCGCGCAGGCGCTCGGCGTCGCCGCAGAGCCAGACCTCCTCCGGCAGGTCGGCCGACAGGCTCTGGCCCTTGGTGTCGGCCAGCGGCCGGTTGGCCTCGCAGACCTCGCGGGCCAGGCCGGCGAGGTCCACGGGCTCGCGGCGCAGGGAGATGTCGAGGGCGTCGTTCATGGCATCCGCCATGAGGCTGTCGATCATCGCCGTCAGGCGCTTGGCCGAGGTGCGGACGTGGTCGGTCTGCACCCGCATCTGCTCGACGGGGACCGGGCTCATCCCCGTCATGTCGGCCAGCATCTCGGTGCGGCCGAGGATGACCGAGAGCGGGTTCTTGAGGTCGTGGGCGACGGTGCCCAGGATCTCGGTCTTGAGGCCGTTGGCGCGGCGCAGGTCCGAGCGCTGCATGGCCAGCCGCCGGTTGGCCCGGATCAGCTCGGCGGTGCGCTCCACCACCCGCTGCTCCAGGCCGATATTGGCCCGCTGCAGCTGCTCGTAGAGGATGACGTTGTCGAAGGCGATCGAGAGCCGGCTGGTGAACAGGTCGATGAGCGCCCGGTCGGTGTCGGAGAGCGAGCGGTCGGCGTCGATCAGCGCCACGATCTCGCTGCCGCTGGAGGTGCGCATGTAGAGCGTCGAGGCGCGCTCGCCGAAGCTGTGGCGGCGCTCCGTGAAGGTCCGCTCCACGATCGGGTGCACGTCCGGGTCGAGCGGCCAGGCGGGGTGGCGCGCGACGTAGTGGTGGTAGACGCCCGAGCCCGTCAGCACGCAGAAGCGCTCGTCCGTCTCGTCGTTCTCGCGCAGCACCAGGATGCCGGCGCAGTCCACGTTCAGCAGCGAGGCCACCTGGGTCAGCATCCCCTCGGCCAAGCGCTGCATCGACTTGTGGTCGAGGAGCATCGGGGCCGCGTCGATGATGATCTCCAGGCCCCGCCGGGTCTCGTCGAGGCGCTTGAGCTGGTGGTAGGCGCGCAGGGCCGCGGTGAGGCTGGTGAAGAGCTTGTCGGCGGTGAGCTCGGTCTTGGCCTTGTAGTCGTTGATGTCGTAGTCGACGATGACGCGCCGCTCCGGCGCCTGCCCCGGCTGGCCGGTGCGCAGGATGATGCGCACGGTCTCGTCCCGAAGCTCGCGGCGGACGAAGTCGATGAGCTGCAGCCCGGCGTCGTCGCTCTCCATCACCACGTCGAGGAGCAGCACCGCCACGTCCCGGCGCTGGCTCAGCAGGGCGCGCGCCTCGGCCGCGGAATAGGCCGACAGGATGTCGAGGCTGCGCCCGTCCAGGGTGTAGCCGGCCAGCGCGTAGCGCGTGCCCTCGTGCACCGCCGGGTCGTCGTCGATGACGGCCACCGTCCAGGTGCCGGCCCGCTCGGCCGGTTCGGTCACCTCGTCGGGGATGAGTTCGAGGATGTCGTCGTCCATCGCAGTCCTGTTCCCTGCCATACGGCGCGGCGTCTTGGTCTTTCCGGCTTGAACCGGGCGATTCCGAGACACCGTGCGCCACGGCACGCGGCCGAAGTCGTATCGGGGCTCCGCCCCGGCGACGCAATATTGGCGCAACCTCGCCGCCCCAGAGCGGAACTGCAACCGTCCATTTCAGAGACAGGCCCCGCCTCCGGTCGCGGACCTCCGGGAGTGGCCGTGATTGGTCGTTGACAGTCGACAGGCTTGCGTCGCCAAGGGAGAACGGATCGTGCATTGTACAAGTCCACCGGTCGGCCGTGCCGCATGCGCGCCGGCCGGTCCCTCCGCCGTCGAAGGGCCTTCGAGTTTCGTGATGATGCGCGTGCCTCCCGCCGGTTCGGACGGAGCTCGGCCATGAGCGCCGCGCTGCCGCACGTGGTCGTGGTGGACGACGAGGCCGAGGCCCGCGCCATGGCGGGCGACTACCTGCGCCTGCACGGGTTCGACGTGGCCCTGTGCGACGGGGGCCGGAGCCTGCGCGCCCACCTGGAGACGCGCACCCCCGACCTCATCGTCCTCGACCTCAACATGCCCGAGGAGGACGGCCTCTCGATCGTGCGCGATCTCAAGGCGCGGGGCACCATCCCGATCATCATGCTGACGGCGACGGCGAGCCCGATCGACCGGGTGGTGGGCCTCGAACTCGGGGCCGACGACTACCTGCCCAAGCCCTGCGAGCTGCGCGAACTCGTGGCGCGGGTCCGCTCGGTGCTGCGCCGGGTGCAGGGGGTCCCGCGGCCGGAGGCGTCGGCCCCGGTGCCGGAGCCGTCGAAGAAGATCCGCTTCGGGACGAAGTGGCTGGAGCCCGATTCCCTGCGCCTGAGCGACGATTCGGGCCAGGAGCAGCCTCTGACCCGCTCGGAATACGACCTGCTCAAGGCCTTCGCCGACCACCCGAAGCGCGCCCTGACCCGCGAGCGCCTGCTCGACCTCGCCGACGCCCGCGACCCCGACGCCTTCGACCGGGCGATCGACGTGCGGATCAACCGCATCCGCAAGAAGATCGAGCCGGATCCGGCCAACCCCCGCTTCATCCGCACCGTGCGGGGCCTCGGCTACGTCTTCCGGCCGGACGGGGATTGAGGCGGCTTCTTCGGAGCAAGGGCGGTGTATAGGGCCGCCATGCGCGTCCTCGGCCGTCTCCTCCTCGGGTGCTTCGCCCTGCTCTTCGCGATTCCGGCCGGCGGGGGCGTGCTGCTCCTGGCGCTGCTGGCCGATCCGGCCGCGGGCGAGTGGCTGACGCGCGGGGCGCTGGCGGGACTGGAGATGGCCCTGTCGGATCTGGCCGCCGGCCTGCCGCCGGAAGGCTTCGGCCTGCTGGTGGCCGGGCTGGCCAAGGCCGCCTTCATGCTGCTCGCCGCCCCGCCCGCCCTCGTCGCGGGCGTCGGCGAGACCCTGCGCCTGCGCGGAATCCTCTGGTACGGCGGCGCCTGCGGCCTCGTCACGGCGGTGCTGCCCTGGCTCGCCCGCGGGGCCGTGCGCCCCGGCGGCGCGGTCGCGGCCGAGGCGCGGGTCACGGCTGCCCTGTTCGTGGCGGGTGCCGCCGCGGGGCTGGTCTACTGGCTGATCGCCGGCCGAAGCGCGGGCCGCCCCGGGCCGGCGTGACAAGTCCACGACACCCTGCCTCGGTCCCGGGGGGCGGGAATGCGGGCCGGCGAGCGCTCCGGAGCGCGCCCCGCTTGGCCGCGGGCGGGCCTCCACGCTAAAGGGGACCGCTACAGCAGGTCCCGATGCTCGCCCTCCGCTCCTTCGCCTTCAACCTCTGCTTCTACTTGGCCACCACGCTCATCGCCGTGGGCGGCCTGCCGACGCTGGCCTCGCAGCGATGGGTGATGGCGCTGGCCCGGTTCTGGGCCAGGACGACCCTGTGGCTCCTGCGCGTCGTCGGCGGCACGCGGGTCGAGTTCCGCGGCCTGCACAACATCCCGCCGGGTCCGCTCCTCGTCGGGGCCAAGCACCAGTCGGCCCTGGAGACCCTGGCCCTGTGCACGGTGTTTCCGGAATTCGCCTACATCCTGAAGCGGGAACTGCTCTGGATACCGCTGATCGGCTGGTTCCTGTCGCGCAGCGGCATGGTGGCGATCGACCGGGCCAAGGGCAGCCGGGCCATGCCCCTGATGAACGCCGCCGCCACGGCGGCGATCGGGGAGGGCCGCCAGCTCATCATCTTCCCCGAGGGCACCCGCCGGGCGCCGGGGGCGGAGCCGAGCTACAAGCAGGGCCTGTCGCACCTCTACGTCGCGCTCCGGGTGCCCTGCCTGCCGGTGGCCCTGAACACCGGCCTGTACTGGCCGCGCCGCCGCTTCGTCCGCCGGCCCGGAACGGCGGTGATCGAGTTCTTAGCCCCGATCCCGCCGGGGCTGGCCCGCGGCGAATTCCTGGAGCTGGCCGAGGCGCGCATCGAGGCCGCCTCGAACGCCCTGCTGGCCTCCGGCCGGGCGGACCTGGCCGCCAGCGGCCACCCCGCCCCGGAGGCGGACGAAGGCCGCGCCGGCAGCTCCCGGCCGGCCTGAACCGTGCCCGCGAAAGGCGCCCGGCGCGGCCCGTGCGGCAGGGCGTCCGGCTTGTGGATAACCCGGTCCGACACCACATCTCACGCAAGGGACGATGCCCTGGCAACGCCCTTGACGCCTGTGGATATCTCGGACTAGATTAGAACAAATGGCGAACACAAGAGCCCTGTCCTGGTCGGCCGCGCTTCGCGACCTGAAGGACGATCGCACACGGAGGCAGGACGTGCGTGAAGAACGCCTGAGAACGACGGCGGGCCTGCGCGGCGCCCCGGCCCTGGCCCTGAGCGCGTGGCGTGGCCGCTCCGGCAAGCGCTACGTGGTCGGCGTCCACACCTTGAGCGAGCCCGACCTCGACGAGATGGGCGAGGCCGTGGTGATCGCGGTGCGGCGGGACGCGTCCGGCATCGCCGAGCTCGTCTCGGTCGCCACCTCCGGGCAGAGCCCGCGCGAGCACCTGCACCGCACCTGGCTCGCCGGCGCCCGCCGCCGGGGCGCCACCGAGATGCACGTGCACCGGCTGGCCGAAGGCGAGGCCGAGCGCAGCGCGATCGTCGACGACCTGCGGACCGAGCACGCGGACCCGCTCCGCGCCTGATCGGGGCCGGCCGGTGCGGTCTGCGCACCGGCCACCCGCGTTGGTCTCCCGCCTTGCGCCCGCCCCGGAACGCCGTCAGACACGGCCCCCGACGATCTCGGAGGGACGAAAGCCCATGGCGCAGCAACCGGTGCGGGAGGATTTGACCGAGGCCGCGGGTATGCTGCCGGCGCGGCGCCGGTCCCGGATCGGGTTGTTCCTGCCCTACGTCCTGCTGCTGGCCGTCGCCGTTCTGTGGTCGGCGGCCTGGGTCTATGTCCGCGCCCGCGCCGGAAGCGAGATGGATGCCTGGATCGCCCGCGAGGCCAATGCCGGCCGGACCTGGACCTGCGCCGACCGTTCGCTGACCGGCTATCCCTTCCGGATCGAACTGCGGTGCAGCGCGCTCACCCTGGCCCGCGCCGATGGCGGCTTCCGCCTCGGGCCCCTGACGGCCCTGGTGCAGGTCTACCAGCCGCGCCACGTCCTGTTCGAGACGAAGGGGCCCTTCCACGTGGAGCAGGGCGACCTCACGGGCGACGTGGCCTGGAGCGCCCTGGAGGGCAGCTTCCACGGCACCGGCGACGGCTTCACCCGCGCCTCCCTCGTGGTCGACGCGCCCCGGATCGGCGTGGCGGGCGCCGCCCCGGAGCCGGTCGCCGTCTCGGCCAAGCACCTGGAACTCCACGCCCGACCGACGCCCGGACGTTTCGAGTCGGACGGGGCCGTGGACGTGAGCCTGCGCCTGATGCAGGCGATGGCGCCGATGGCCGACGCCTTCGTCGGCAATGCCGATCCGGCCGACCTCGCCCTCGACGCGACGGTGAACCGGGCAACGGTCCTGCGCACCGGCACGGTGGCCCGCGAACTGGAGCGCTGGCGCCAGGCCGAGGGCAGCCTCGAGATCGGCGCCTTGTCGCTGGCCAAGGGCGACCGCCGGGTCCAGGCCAAGGGCATCCTCGACATCGACGGCGCGCACCGCCCGGCGGGACAGATCGACCTGCGGGCCTCGGGCGTCGAGGCGCTGGTGGGCGCCATCGTCGGCCAGCGCTTCGGCGCGGATCGTGGCGCCCTGGTCGGCAACCTGATCGGCGGCCTCCTCGGCATGCGCCGCCAGCGGGACGCTGACCCGGCCCAGGCCGAACCGGGAAAGCCGGGCGATCCGCCCCTGAAGGCCCTGCCGCCCCTGCGGCTCGCGGACGGCAAGCTCCTGTTCGGCGGTTTCCCGATCCCGAACGTCCGCCTGCCGGTTCTTTACTGAGGCGCCTCAGCCCTTCGCGGCCGTCTCGCCGTCCGGCCGCGCCCGGCCGAAATCGGCCTCCGCAGTCTCCTGGCCCATGGCCACGATACCGCGGCGGATGGCGCGGGTGCGGGTGAACAGGTCGTGCAGGGCCTCGCCGTCGCCCCAGCGGATCGCGCGGGCCAGCACCGACAGGTCCTCGTTGAAGCGGCCGAGCATCTCCAGCACCGCCTCCTTGTTGGCGAGGAAGATGTCGCGCCACATGGTCGGGTCGGAGGCCGCGATCCGGGTGAAATCGCGAAATCCCCCGGCCGAGAACTTGATCACCTCGGATTCCGTCACCGTCTCCAGGTCGGCGGCGGTGCCGACGATGTTGTAGGCGATCAGGTGCGGCACGTGGCTGGTGATGGCGAGCACGAGGTCGTGGTGCTCGGGCGTCATGGTCTCGACGATGGCGCCGAGCCCCTGCCAGAGCCCGCGCACCCGCTCGATTGCGGCCGCGTCCGTGCCCTCGGGCGGCGTCAGGATGCACCAGCGGCCGGAGAAAAGGGTCGAGAAGCCGGCATCCGGCCCGGAATACTCGGTGCCCGCCACCGGATGGCCCGGCACGAAGGCGACGCCCGCGGGCAGGTGCGGGGCCACCGCCGCGACCACCGCCGCCTTGACCGAGCCCACGTCGGAGACGACGGCGCCGGGGCTGAGGTGGGCTCCGATCTCGGCGGCCACCGCGCCGATGGCGCCGACCGGCACGCAGAGGACGACGCAGTCGGCGCCCGCCACGCCCGCGGCGGCGTCCCCCGTGACGCGGTCGGCCAGCCCCAGCTCGCGCACCCGCGCCTGCACGCCCGCGTCGCGATCGATCGCGACGATCTCGCGGGCCAGCCCGTAACGGCGGGCGCCGCGCGCGATCGAGGAGCCGATCAGCCCGAGGCCGACGATCGCGAGCCGGCCGATGGGCGGGGTTCCGGCCTCAGGCATCGGCGCCCCGCACGAAGTCGGACAGCGCGGAGAGAAACGCCTCGTTCGCCTCCGCGCTGCCGACCGTGACGCGCAGGGCGTTCGGCAGGCCGTAGGCGGAGACCCGCCGCACGATCACACCGCGCACCGTGAGGAAGGAATCGGCCTCGGCGGCCGAGCGGCCGGGCGCCTCGGGGAAGTGGATCAGCACGAAGTTGCCCACGCTCGGCGTGACGGTGAGCCCCAGCGCCCGCGCGCCCTCGGTGAGCCGCGGCAGCCAGGCCTCGTTGTGGGCGACGGCCGCGGCCACGTGCGCCTCGTCGGCGATGGCGGCTGCGCCCGCAGCGATCCCCGCCGCCGACAGGTTGAAGGGGCCGCGGATGCGGTTGACGGCATCCGCCACGTGCGCCGGCGCGACCATCCAGCCGACCCGCAGGGCGGCGAGCCCGTGGATCTTCGAGAAGGTGCGGGTCATCACCACGTTCTCTGCATCGAGCACGAGGTCGAGGCCGGCCGAATAGTCGTTGGCCCGCACGTACTCGGCATAGGCGCCGTCGAGCACCAGCAGGACGTGGGGCGGCAGGCCCGCATGCAGGCGCCGCACCTCGTCGAAGGGCAGGTAGGTGCCGGTCGGGTTGTTGGGGTTGGCGATGTAGACGATTCTGGTCCGCTCGCTCACGGCTGCGAGCAGCGCGTCCACGTCCGCGGTCAGGTCGCGCTCGGGCGCCACCACCGGCGTGCCGCCCGCCGCCAGGATGGCGATGCGGTAGACCAGGAAGCCGTGCTCGCAGTAGAGGCCCTCGTCGCCGGGGCCGACATAGGCGTAGGCGAGGAAGGACAGCAGCTCGTCCGAGCCGGCGCCGCAGACGATCCGGGCCGGATCGAGGCCGTAGCGCTTCGCGATCGCCGTGCGCAGGAGGGCGGAGGTGCCGTCCGGGTAGAGTTCGAGCCGGCCGGCTGCCTCGCGCATGGCGGCGATGGCCGCCGGGCTCGCCCCCAGCGGCGTCTCGTTCGAGGAGAGCTTGTGGACCTTGTGCGCGCTCGGCCCCCCGCTCTTGCCGGGCACGTAGGCGTCGATCGCCATCACGCCGGGGCGCGGCGTCGGGCGGGCGAGGGAGGAGGCGGACATCGGGTGCTGCAGCCTGAGGGTGGGCGTGAGGCGCCCGTCTACAGCATTTCGGCCGGCGATGAAGCCGGGGCGGGGGATTTCGCGGGGCGCCATACGGTCGTTGCCCTCCCCCCCTTGCGGGGGAGGGTGGCCCGCGAAGCGGGTCGGGAGAGCGAAGCGCCGTATCCGGCATCGTCGCTCCCGTCTCCCGATCCTCGCGTGAGCCGAGGCCCACCCTCCCGCAAAGGGGGGACGGGCTGCGTCGGAGACGCTCGCAACTCACACCCGGAATCGCGCCGCGTGGCTCCCGGTCTCGTCCAGCCTCGTCACCGCGGCGCCGGCCCGGTCCAGGGCCTCGCGCAGCTGGCGCGGGCCGGCGCCGCCGGGCACGGCCATGAGCAGGCGCTCGGTCTCGCCCTTCGGTTTGGCGCGGGCCACCACCTCCCCGTAGAGGTCCTGCAGGGCGCGCTCGGCCTCCACGGTCCAGGCGGTGGTGCGGGCGGCGTAGAGCACCCAGTCGCGCTGCGCCGCGGCCGGGTCCTCCAGGGGCTTGGCCACGACGAAGACCGGCGTGCCGGCCGGGTGCGTCGGGCGCTCGATGAAGGGCAGCCGCGCGATCACCTTGGGCCGGCCTTCGCCGATCAGCCCCTCCCACCACGCCTCGCCCTTGGGCGGCCGCACGTCCCCGTTCTGGCTACGGGGTTCGAAGCGGAAGATGCCGAGGTCCCCGCGGGAGGCCGCCACCGCCTCGATCACGGCGGCGCAGGTGGGGTGGGGCCGGTAGGGCACCGTGAAGCCGAAGTGGAAGCGGGCGGAATCGCGCATCGCCGGATCGCCGCCGGAGATGTCGGCATGGACCGAGAACGGGGCCTGGACGAAGGTGAAGGTGGCGATGATGACGCGCCAGATCCCCTCCACCGTGTCGAGGGGCAGGAGCCCCCGGTGACGCTCGGCCACCCGGCGCATCATCGAGGCCTCGCGGCCGGGGCGGAAGGCGGAGCCGCTGGCCGAGGTGCCCTTCACCGCGATCAGCCGGTCGATGATCCCGCCGCGCTGGATCAGCAGGGCATGCATCTCGGCGTCGATCCGGTCGATCTCGGCGCGCAGCGCCGCGAGGTCGTCCAGCGGCGGCGCGGCTCTCTTGGAAAAGCGCATCGGGTTGTTCTGACGGCACCGGGTTGCGTCGCGAGCGCCGTGTTTACGACCCGGCGCGGCGAAGGGCCAGCGCGGGAAGCGCCGGCCCGTCGACAAGGAGCGCCGTTTGATGGGTGCGTCCGTATCCGGGACCCCGCTAGATCTTCTTCACCTCGACCATGAACACGCTCACGGCCGAGGTGACCGCCGCCATCTGCTCTTCGAGGCGAACCGTCGCCGCGAGCGCATCCTCGGCGGAGCCGGAGGAGCGGCGTGCGCTGCCGGCGACAGCCTCGATGCTCCTGCCGGCCGTCGTGGTCTGATCGGACGCGGAGCGGGCGCTGCGCCCGATCTCCGCCACGGTCGAGGTCTGCTGCTCGGCGGCGGCGGCGACCATGACCGCGCTCTTGTTGACCATGCCGATCACGCCGGCGATGCGGTCGATCGCCTGTACCGTGCCGGCGGTCGCGCTCTGGACTCCGGCGATGTGCTGCGAGATCTCGGCCGTGGCCCGGCTGGTCTGGCTGGAGAGTTCCTTGACCTCGGCGGCGACGACCGCGAAGCCCCGCCCGGCCGCTCCGGCACGGGCCGCCTCGATCGTGGCGTTCAGCGCCAGGAGGTTCGTCTGGTTGGCGATCGCCGAGATCATGCCGACGACCTCTCCGATCTTCTGCGAGATCTCGGACAGGGTCTGCACGCTGGCGCGGGCGCGTTCGGTCTCGCTCACGGCCTGTTGCGTGGCCTGGCTGGTCTCGTCCATCTGGCGCGAGATCTCGTCGTTGGCCGCCGTCATCTCCTCGACGGCGGCGGCGACGGACTGGACGTTGTCGCTGGTGGACCGTGCCGCCGAGGAGGCGTCGACCGCAGCAGCCGAGGTTTCCTCCGTCGCCGCGCGCACGCTCCGTGCGGCCTCCCGCATCTCGTCCGTGGCCTGCGCCGACTGGGAGAAGCTGGCCTGCATCGTCGTGTCGAACCCGGCGATCGCGTCGGCGAGCGCCGTGACGTCGGCCCAGGACAGGACGGCCGCCAGGTAGTCCCCGCTCGACGACCGCACGGCGGAGACGTGCAGGTCGAGGGTCTTGGGGCCGAGCCGGATCTTGGTCCGCCACGGCAGGCGGTTCGGATCGGAGACGATGGCCCGCTGATGGCTCGGGTTCTTATGGAACACGTCCATCGAGGTGCCGACCATGGCGTCGGGCCGGACGCTCGGCGGAAGGTAGGCCTGCAGCGTGCGCAAGGTCTCGATGCTCTGGCGGTTCGCGTAGGTCACCTTGGCCGTGACCGGGTCGAGGACGAGGATGTTGACCGGCAACGAGTCGAGGACCGGCCGGAAGTCGACCCCGCCGTCCTGAGCAGATTTCGGTTCCGCGCTGCTGAGTTTTCGTGCCAAGCCAAACATAATATGTCCTCCGTGCGGAAAAAGGTCTTAGGCGGCGGACGTTAAAATATCGTTAAGCATGTTGCGCGCGCAAAAGATTTCGACCCACTAGATCGGGTTTTTCAAAGAAATACAACCTGCAGTTTCTATCGAATACCATGCTAGATCTGTAGTTTAGAACGGCTAATCGACGAAATAGTCTGTTCCGCATCCAATATGGCCGGCCAATATAAAGCAATATTATTGCAGTAAAGCCGAGTGCATCGAAACATCCCAGGCCATGGACATTGCAATCCGGAGCGGCCCGCTCGGAGAAGCGCCACGGCTCGCCCCGGTCGCGTATTCCCGACACGGTTCTTTCGCGGCGCGACGTGCGCAGGTGCCGTCGCGATCGTCAGACCGGAGTCACGCCCGCGCCCGCAGGGCCGGCTCCGCGAACAACGACCGCAGCCGAGCCTGATCGAACTCGGAGGTCTTCGCGGCGGGGGCGGGCCGTCCGAACAGGTAGCCCTGCATCTGGTCGCAGCCGAGGTCGCGCAGCCGCGACAGCTGTCCGGCCGTCTCGACGCCTTCCACGGTCACGTGAAGCCCGAGGTTGTGCCCGAGGTTCACGATCGCGCGCACGATCGTCAGCGTGTCGGAATGGCTTTCCAGGTCGCGCACGAAGGACTGGTCGATCTTGATCTTGTCGAAGCGGAATCGTTGCAGGTAGCTCAGGCTCGAATAGCCGGTGCCGAAATCGTCCAGCGCCAGGCGGATGCCGAGGGCGCGAAGGGCGTTGAGCACCTGGACCGCCCTGTCGGCGTCCTGGATGAACACGCTCTCGGTGATCTCGACCACCAGCCTGTCGCTGGCGAGGCCGTTTCTCGCCAGTGCGGAGGCCACGACCGCCGTGGTGTCGGCCTGGCGGAACTGGCTGGGCGAGACGTTGACCGAGACGCGCCACGGCTGCGGCCATGCCGCCGCCGTCTCGCAGGCCGTCTCGATCACCCATTGACCGATGCGCGCGATCAGCCCGGTCTGCTCGGCCAGGGGGATGAACTCGGCCGGCGAGACGAAGCCGCGCTCGGGGTGCAGCCAGCGTATCAGGGCCTCGAAGGTCTCGATCTCGCCGGTGCCGGCGTTGACGATCGGCTGGTAGAACAGCCGGAGTTCGTCACGGTCGATCGCCTGGGTCAATTCCTGTTCCAGTTGGCGGCGCGCCTGCAACTGGGCATCCATCCGCGCCTCGAAGAAGCGCAGGCCCCCCCGGCCCTCGTCCTTCACCCGATAGAGGGCGATGTCGGCGGCACGCAGCAGGGTCTCGGCGGTGCTGCCGTCGGTCGGGAACAGGGCGATGCCGGCCGACGCGCTCACTTCGAGGCGCTTGTCCTCGATCCGGAACGGACGTTCGAGGCTTGCGATGAGCCGTGCGGCGATCTCCGAGACCTGCTCCGGCGAGCGGATGTCGGCCAGCACGGCCACGAACTCGTCGCCCCCGACGCGGGCCAGGGTGTCGCTCGGGGCCATCTCGGCCAGCATCCGCTTGGCGGACTGGATCAGCAACGCGTCGCCCATGGCGTGGCCGTAGAGGTCGTTGACCGTCTTGAAGCGGTCGAGATCGAGGTAGACGACGGCGACGCTCGTGCTTCCCTGCGCGGCGGCGTCCAGGGCATGGGCGAGGCGCTTCTCCAGCAGGTAGCGGTTCGGCAGATCGGTCAGGGCGTCGTGCAGGGCGAGGTGGCGGATGCGGGCCTCGTCGCGCTTGCGGTCCGAGAGGTCGCGCAGGGCGACGGCGGTCGCGGGCCTGCCGTCGAACCGGATGGTTCGGCAGGACAGCTCGACCGGTACGCAGCCCCCGGTCGCCGTGCGGGCATTGACCTCTTCCGGGTGGAAGTCCTCGGCACGGCCGCGTGCGCGCCGGCTCAAGGCGGGTGCGTCGGTTTCCGCGAACAGGTCGAGCACCGGCATGCCGATGATCGTCTCGGCGGCGGCCCCGAACAGCCGCGTGCCGGCGCTGTTGATCTCGAGGACCCTGCCGTCGCGGTGGATGAACAGGACCTCGTAGGCCAGGTCGCCGAGGAGGCGCATGCGGCTGAGTTCGTCCAGGCGGCGGCGCGTGAGGTGCTGCTGCATCAACAGCGCCAAGAGGCCGGCGATCAGGACGCCGAGGCTGACGAGCCCGACGGCAAGCCCCAGGGAGGCCGAGCCGATGACGTAGCCGTCCTGGTCGCCCGGCAGGATCGGCGCGACGGTCAAGGCGGCCATGCCGGTGAAATGCAGCCCGCAGATCGCCAGGGTGAGCCACGCCGTCACCTCGACGCAGCGTCGGAAGCTCCCGAGGTCCGCGGTCCTCGCCAGGGCGATCACGGCGAACACGACGCTCATGGCGACCGAGCCGACGATATAGGTCGGGTCGAAGAACAGCAGGCTCGAAGCCTGCATGGCGCTCACCCCCAGGTAGTGCATGCCGGCGATGGCCGCGCCCAGCGCGAGGCCGGCCGCGGTGAGGCCGGCCGGGCTGGAACCGGAACGGCGCCAGATCATCAGGGCTCCGAGCGTGCCCAGGACGGCCACGGCGATCGACGTCGCCGTCGCGAACAGTCCGTAGGCGGCCTGGGCACTGGGCAGGAAGGCGAGCATCGCGACGAAGTGCAGGGACCAGACACTGCAGCCGAAGACCGCAGCGGCGGCGAGGAGCCAGAGGGAGAAGCCGAGATGGCGTGCCTGCGACGCCCGAGCCATCAGGGTCACACTCGAAAAGCAGCCCAGCAGGCAGATCGCCGCCGAAAGCGCTACGAGGTTGAGGTCATGTCGTTCGGTCAGACAGTCTATGACGGTGAACATGCTGAGCCGACGAAATCCAGATTCGGTGCCTATGCCCTTATGGACGGCAAGGAATTTATTTTCGATTTAATGGTGCTGGGGCGGCAGTCGGGTTTTTTATCAGCGCGTTCGAACAACCCGTCGAGGTAAACATCTCTCAAGTACCGACAATAAACTTGAAGTCCGTACGGAAATGCCTGCCGTCCTTTCTCGGCAAGGGAAGATTCCCAGTGATCGGGAGGCCTGCGAGGCGCCCGCCTGCACGAACGCCGGGCGCACCCGCCAATCACGCCTTCGCGGCGCCGGTTGGCGTGGCACCGGGTCCGAGGACCGGCGCACGATGTCGCAGGGCCGGGAGCGCGGGAGGACGATGGGCCGTGACGACGGCGGCGACGGAGAACCGCGAACGTTCCCGAGGGCGCCGCCGTGGGATGCCGGGAAGCCGCGCTCCGAAGCGGCGTCCCGCGCCTCCGCCTCGGATTCACGCCGCGGGGCAGGCCTCCGGCGCGGACTGCGCGCGGAGCGAAGACCTCACGCTTCCAGCTTGGCCATCAGCGCCTCGGAGAGGGCGAAGTTGACGTAGACGTTCTGCACGTCGTCCTGGTCCTCGATCACCTCGACGAGGCGCAGCAGCTTCTCGCCGGTCTCGTCGTCCACGTCGATCGTGGCCTGCGCCTTCCAGACGAGGCCGGTGCGGGTGGGCTCGCCGAACCGGGTCTCCAGGGCCTTGGCGACCTCACTGAAGGAATCCTGGGCACACGTCACCTCGTGGCCGTCCGCGCCCGAGCGCACGTCGTCGGCGCCGGCCTCGATGGCCGCCTCCAGCATGGTGTCGGCATCCGCCACCGGGGCGGGGAAGGCGACCACCCCCACCCGGTCGAACAGGAAGGCCACCGCGCCGGTCTCGGCCAGGCTCCCGCCGGACTTGGTGAAGGCCGAGCGCACGTCCGAGGCCGTGCGGTTGCGGTTGTCGGTCTGCGCCTCGACGATCAGCGCGGCGCCTCCCGGACCGTAGCCCTCGTAGCGGATCTCCTCGTAGGTCTCGCTGTCGGCGCCCGAGGCCTTCTTGATGGCGCGCTCGATGTTGTCCTTGGGCACGTTCTCGGCGCGCGCGGCCAGGATCGCCGCGCGCAGGCGCGCGTTCATCGCCGGGTCGGGCACCCCGAGCCGGGCCGCGACCGTGATCTCGCGGGCGAGCTTGCCGAAGAGCTTCGAGCGGACCGCGTCCACCCGGCCCTTGCGGTGCATGATGTTCTTGAACTGGGAATGGCCGGCCATTGTTGTCGCGTTTCTTGTCGGTCGCGGCGGAGGGCCATGGCCCTCGACGCCGCTGCGCGGGAGTGCCGGGGTTATAGGCCCGTGCCTTGGGGCGAGGCAACGCGGGCCCCCTCCGCATTCGATACACGGACGGCCTTGCCCTGCGTCGCCGACGCCGCGACGCGCACGGAAAGATCGCGGATGCCGGGCGTTCACGCAGGCGCACCGACACCCCGCGCGGCCGACGAGGACTTCATGGCGACGCAGCAGGCGAGACGGCAGACGGTCGTGGTGACGGGGGCGAGCGCGGGCGTCGGCCGGGCGGTGGCCTGCGCGTTCGCCCGCCACGGCTGGAACGTCGGCCTGATCGCGCGGGGGGAGGCGGGCCTGCGCGGCGTTGCGGCCGCGGTCGAGGCGGCGGGCGGACGGGCGCTGGCCTTCTCTGCGGACGTGGCCGACGCCGAGCAGATGGCGCAGGCCGCCGACGCGGTCGCCGAGGCGTTCGGGGGCATCGACGTCTGGGTCAACAACGCCATGGTCACGGTCTACGCCCCCGTGCAGGAGACCGCGGCGGCGGAGTTCGCCCGCGTCACCGATGTGACCTATCTCGGCTCCGTGCACGGGACGTTGGCGGCCCTCAGGCACATGGTGCCGCGGGACCGGGGCACCATCGTCCAGATCGGCTCGGCGCTGGCCTACCGCTCGATCCCCATCCAGGCGGCCTATTGCGCCGCCAAGGCGGCGACGCGCGGCTTCACCGATTCCCTGCGCAGCGAGTTGCTGCACGATCGCAGCCGGGTCCGCCTGACCATGGTGCACCTGCCGGCCGTCAACACCCCGCAATTCGACTGGGCCCGCTCGGTGCTGCCGCGCAGGCCCGAGCCGGTGGCCCCGGTCTACCAGCCCGAGGCCATCGCCCGGCACGTCTTCCAGGCGGCGCGCACCGCGCCCCGCGAACTCTGGGTCGGAGCCCCGACCTGGAAGGCGATCCTCGGAAACATGCTGGTGCCGGGCTGGATCGACGGCTACCTCGCCCGCACCGGATACCAGGGGGAGCCGACGACCGTGGCAGCCGAGAGAAGCCGGCCCGACAACCTCTACGAGCCCGTCGACACCGATCCCGGCGCCCATGGCCGCTTCGGCGCGCAGGCCGCCGGCCGGGTCGCGGCCATCGACCCGCGCTGGCTCAAGCTCGGCCTCGCCGCCCTGTTGGGAACCGTGGCCGGGGCGACGCTGTTCGCGGCCGAGGCGCAGGGGCGGGCCGACCGGCGGCTCGACCGACCGCGGTAAGGCCTGTCACTCGGGCGTGGAGCCCGCGCGCCACGCCGCAAGGGCCGCCAGCGTCACGATTCCCCCCGGCCAAGTGGCGCCCGCGATGTGCCGGTGCGGTGCGCCCGGCTCGCCGAGGTCCGAGACCGCGGAGAAGGCGCCGTCGAGCCGGTGGCCCTCGGTGTAGCGGCTCCGGGTGGCGATGACCGGCAGGCCCGCATCGAGCGCCGAGCGGATGCCGGCGGCCGAATCCTCGAAGGCGATCGCCTCCGAGGCGGCCACGCCCAGGCGCTGGAGGGCGAGGTCG
>NZ_BPRB01000118.1 GCF_022179685.1 Methylobacterium trifolii | reverse complement strand
GCGAGGGCCACCCTCCCCCGCAGAGGGGGGAGGGAAGGGCGCGCCGATCAGCGCCCGCACAGCCGCCGCCTGCGCCTCCGAGAGCGGCGCGCGGGCATGGTCCGGGTCGGGGATCGGGGCGACGGGCTCCGGCGCGAGGGCCACCGCCTCCAGGACACCGTCGTCGAGCAGCCCGTCGACCACGCTGAGCGACACCTCCGCTTCCTTGGCGAGGGCGCTCTTGCCACGGAGCGCACCGTCGCCGGCCACCGCCAGGACCTTGGCGCGGGCCGGCGTGGCGCGGGTGGGGGGCTTGCCGGTGGTGCGCACGGCCACGCGCACGGTCTCAGTCGCGGCCGCCTCGTCGGGCAGGCGCAGCACCATGGCGAGCGCCGAGCCCTTGGGGGCCAGCGTATAGCGGGCGATCCAGTCCACGAGCCTGCGCAGGGGCTCGGACAGGGGGGGCGCGTCGGTCTGGCCGGTGACGGGGCGCAGGTTCGAGCCGCCGGGCCGCTCGGACACGCCCCAGACCACGCCCACGGTCTCGCGGGGGCCGAGCGGCACCTGGACCACGTCGCCCGCGGCCAGTTCGAGGCCGGCCGGGACGGCGTAGCTGTAGGCCGTGTCGATCGCCAGCGGGATCAGGATCTCGGCGACGGCGGGCAAGGGCGTCTCGGGGTACGGGTGTCTCGGAAACCTATGTTCCGGGTTCGTACCATATCCCGCCGGCCGGCGCGCCCTCCGATCCGCGCGGGTCGTCAGCTCCAGGCGTGGAAGGGCGGGTTCACCCCGTTGAGGGCGTGGTTGCCCACGATCGCGTATTTCCAGCGCACCGGGTCGTGCAGGGTGTGGGTGCGGGCGTTGCGCCAGTGCCGGTCGAGGTTGTGCTCCTGCAGGGTCGAGCGCGTCCCGGCGAGTTCGAACAGGGTGTTGGCCGCGGCCAGCGCCACCTCGGTGGTGAGCACCTTCGCCTCGGCCACCGCGATCTGCGCGGCCGCCACGCTGTCCGCATCGGGGGCCGCCACCGCCGCGTCGATGGAAAGCCCCGCCCGCTCCAGCAGGGCCTCGGCCGCGTGTAGGCGGATGGTGAGGTCGCCGACCGCGCGGATGGTGTAGGGGTCGTCGGAGGCCCGGTCCTGCCCACTGTCGATCCAGGGGCGGGCCTTGGTGCGCACGAAGTCGATCGTGTCGTCCAGGGCCGCGCGGGCGATGCCGGCATCCACCGCCGCCTGGATGATCTGGAAGATTGCCCCGTCGGCGCTGGGGCGCTCGTAGCCCTTCCAGGCCGGGACGAGGTGGGTCTTCGGCACGCGCACGTCCTCGATCAGGACCGTGCCGCTGGCCGTCCCCCGCTGGCCGAAGCTCGACCAGTCGTCGATCACGCTCAGGCCCGGCGCGTCGCGCTCGGCGATGGCGTACCACGCCCGCCCCTGCGCGTCGGTCGCCACGATCGGCACGAGGTGGGCGAGGAGCGCCCCCGTCGCGTAGAACTTCTGGCCCCGCACCACGACGTGGTCGCCGGCATCGCTGAAGCGGGTCTCGAAGTCGGCGGCGCGCTTGGTGCCCCGCTCCGAGAAGGCGTTGCCGAAGCGGGTGCCGCGCAGGACCTCGCCGAACAGCAGCGCCTTCTGCTCGGGGTCCGAGACGGTGTCGATGGCCGCGACGATGCCGAGGTGGTTCTGCGCGATCTGGCCGATCGAGGGGTCGGCCGCCGAGACGATGGCGATGACCCGCGCCAGAATCCGGTAGGACAGCCCCGGGCCGCCATAGGCTCTGGGCACGTTGATCGACCAGAGCCCGCTCTGCGAGAAGGCGTCGAGTTCCTCGGCCGGGCGGCGGCCGGTCCGGTCGCGCTCCGAGGCGCCGGTGCGGAACGCCGCCGCCAAGGTTTCCGCGATGCGGATCGCCTCCGCGTCGTCGCGCACGACGTGGGCGGGCTCCGCGGACCTCGACGGGCCGGGCACGGCCCCGGTCGGCCGGGCGGATTCGAGCGCCTGCGCGCTGACGGCGATGGTCATGGACGGTCTCCGGTCTCGGTGCGGCTCTGTTCGGTCGGATCGTCGGGTCAGGCCGCGGCCGCCCGCTCGTCCGGCGCGGCGGCCTGCTGCCGGGCAGCCTCCAGGGCGCGCACCCGCGGGATCACCTCGGCGCCGAAATGGGCCACCTCCTCCTGGAAGTGCAGGAAGGCCAGGAGCGCCAGGTCGACGCCGGAATCCTTGAGGGCGAGGATGCGCTCGGCGATCTGGTCGGGGGTGCCGATCAGGTCGGTCTTGAAGCCGTCGTTGTACTGGACGAGGTCGTCGAAGCTCGATGTCGCCCAGTTGCCCTCGCCCTCGGGGGAGGCCTTGCCGGCGTTCTTGGCCTCGTGGCCGAAGGCCTTCACCGCCTCCGGGTCGGCGTTGTCGATGATCTCCTGGAGGACGGCGCGGGCCTCCCCTTCCGTCTCGCGGGCGATGACGAAGGCGTTGACGCCGACCTTGACCGAATGCCCGTTCGCCTCGGCCTTGGCCCGGATGTCGTCCACCTGCGCCCGGACGCCCTCGGGCGTGTTGCCGTTGGTGAAGTACCAGTCCGAGACGCGGGCGGCCATGTCGCGCGCCGCCCGCGACGAGCCGCCCTGGAAGATCTCCGGCAGGGGGTCGGCCGGCTTCGGCTTCAGGGTGTAGTTCGTGTAGCGGTAGAAGTCGCCGCGGAAGCTGAAGTCGTCCTGGGTCCAGATCCCGCGCAGGGACCGGATGAACTCCTCCGAGCGGCGGTAGCGCTCGTCGTGGTCGAGCCAGGGCTCGCCGATGGCGCGGAACTCCCCCGAGAACCAGCCGCTGACGACGTTGACGGCGATGCGCCCGTTGGTGAGCTGTGAGATGGTCGCGACCTGCTTGGCCGCGAGCGTCGGGTTCCAGGGGCCCGGCAGCAGGGCGGCGATCACCTTGATCCGCGAGGTCGCGGCCAGGAGCGCATGGCTGAAGGCCACGGATTCGTGCTGGTACTCGGCCCCGTAGCCCGCCGTGAAGCGGATCTGCGTCAGGGCGTAGTCGAAGCCGGCATTCTCGGCGATCTGCGCCAGCTTGCGATTGTAGTCCGCGTCCCAGCTCGTGCGCTGCGGGATCTTGCTGATCACCAGGCCGCCGGAGACGTTGGGCACCCAGTAGGCGAAGCGGATCGGCTCGGGGTGGTGCGGTCGGCTGGTCATGGCTCGCGTCCTCGGCTGCCGATGCGGAAGCAGGCGGCTTCGCGCATCGCTTATCTGTCGGATCGGAAAGGTCGGGCTTCGCCAGGCCCAAGCTGGCGTCGTATTCGGGATCGGTCCGCCTGCGTCCCGCACCGTCGAGCGAAGTATTTCGATAGTGGCACGCCACGTCAAAGGAAGCGGAAAGCCTTTTGCGGCTCGACCCTGCGAGGATGTTCCACAGCCGGGCCGGTCCGGCATCCGATCCTTCTCCCGGCCAGGTCTGAGCCCGTCCGATGCCTGAGGGCCGATGGCGCAGCGCAGCGATGATCTTTCGGATCGTTCTTTAAATCGAACGGTCCGCGAAGAGCGCCGTCTCCCGCCTAGCGGGCGCCGATCGGATCGGGGTCCGGAATCCGGCCTGCGGAGGGGTCTCGATGGGCGATCGGACGAAGCTTCTCCGTCCCACTGCGCCCGTGAGACGATCGTCTCCGACGGCCCGTTCTTTTGTGAGAACGTTTCATTGACCGGACGACCCCGTCCGGCCAGCTTCTAGGGGACAGCGGCGCACCCTCGCCCGCCCCTTGGGCGGCCCGGTGCCGCCCTCCGACACGAGCCGGAACGGCCCCTCCAGACCAGGACGAGACTTGCGATGACACGACCGAGACTCGTGGGGTTCAGCGCGAACCTGCAGCGCCCCTCGAAGACCCGCGCCCTGGTGGAGGCCGTGGCGCAGGAGGCCGCAGCAGGCGCGCCCCTGGACGTGCGCCTGTTCGACTTCGTGGATACCGGCTCGGGCATCGGTGCGGCCTGGAGCCGGGACGCCCTGCCGCTGCCCGCGCGCCGCATCGTGGAGGCGATCGAGGGGGCGGATGCGCTGATCGTGGGCTCTCCCGTCTACAAGGGCAGCTACACGGGCCTGTTCAAGCACCTCTTCGACCTGATCGATCCGGCGGCGCTCGCCAACAAGCCGGTGGCCATCGTCGCCACCGGCGGCGGCCCCCGGCACGCCCTGGTGGTGGAGCATGCCTTCCGGCCGCTCTTCGGCTTCTTCGGCGCCCTCCAGATCCCGACCACGGTCTACGGCTCGGATGCCGACTTCACCGACGGCGCGCCGACCGATCCCGGCGTGCGCGAGCGGATCGCCCAGGCCGGCGGGCAACTCTCGGCGCTCCTGACCCGCGGCGGCCTGGCCGGCATCCGGCCGGCCCCGGCAGCGCTCGCCGCCGTGGGGCGCTGAAGCAGGCCATGATCGACCGCCGCACCCTCCTCGCCACGGCCCTCGCCGCCGCCTCCCTGCCGACCGTCCGCGCCCGTGCCGCCGAGCCCGGCGTGCTGCGCATCGGCTACCAGAAGAACGGCATCCTGGTCGTCGCCAGGCAGCAGGGGGCGATCGAGAAGCGGCTGGCCGGCCTCGGCCATTCCGTGCGCTGGATCGAGTTCTCGTTCGGCCCGCCCCTGCTGGAGGCCTTGAGCCTCGACGGCATCGACCTCGGCCAGGTCGGCGATTCCCCGCCGATCTTCGCCCAGGCGGCCGGCGCCAACATCGTCTACGTCGCCGCGCAGGAGGCGGGGGGCTCGGGCGCCGGCATCCTGGTGCCGAAGGGCTCGCCGATCCGGACGCTTTCCGACCTCAAGGGCAAGCGGGTGGCCTTCGCCAAGGCGTCGAGCGCCCACAACTTCACCGTCGCGGCCCTGGAGAAGGCAGGGCTGACCTATGCCGACATCGAACCCGTGACCCTGGCGCCGGCCGATGCGGCCGCAGCCTTCGCCCGCGGCAGTGTCGACGCCTGGACGATCTGGGACCCCTATTTCGCCATCGCGGAGGGCGGCGACGGGGTGCGGGTGCTGGCGCTCTCCAGCGAGGTTGCCCCGCCCAATACCTTCTTCCTGGCCAACCGCAGCTTCGCCGAGAGCCGGGGCCCGGTGATCGCCGAGGCCCTCGACGCGCTCGGCGGCGTCGCGCGCTGGTGCGAGGCCAACCGCGGCGAGGTCGCGGCCCTGCTGTCCAAGGGCACCGGCGTGCCGCTGCCCGCCACGCGGCGCGCGGTGGACCGCACCGACTACGTCATCGGCCCGATGAACCCGGGCGTCACCGCCGAGCAGCAGCGCATCGCCGACCGCTTCCACGGCCTCGGGCTGATCCCGAAACCGATCCGCGTGTCGGATGCGGTCTGGACGCCCCCGGCGCGCAACGGCTGAGCCTCGTCATGTCTTCTCCGACCCTCGTTCACCTCCCCTCCAGCGGGAACGGGCTGCGGCGCGCCGCGCTGCACGTCTCCGGGCGCCTCGTCCCCTGGCTCCTGCCGGCCCTGTTGCTGGCCGGCTGGCAGGCCGCGGTCTCGGTGGGCCTCGTCTCGAACCGGTTCATGCCGGCCCCCCTCGACGTCGCACGCGCCGGGATCAGCGCGGCGCAGACGGGCGAACTCTGGACCAACCTCTGGGTCAGCACCCTGCGGGCGCTCGCGGGCTTCGCGGTCGGCGGCGGCATCGGCTTCGCCCTGGGGCTCGCCAACGGCCTGTCGCGCCTGTCGGAGCGGCTCACCGACACCTCCGTGCAGATGGTGCGCAACGTCCCCCACCTCTCGCTGATCCCGCTCGTGATCCTGTGGTTCGGCATCGGCGAGGAGGCCAAGCTCTTCCTGGTGGCGCTGGGCGTGTTCTTCCCGATCTACGCCAACACCCTCCACGGCATCCGCTCGGTCGACCCGACGCTCGTCGAGATGGGCCGCGTCTACGGCATGTCGAACGCCGAGCTGTTCCGCCGCGTGGTGCTGCCGGGCGCCCTGCCCTCGATCTTCGTCGGCCTGCGCTACGGGCTCGGCATCATGTGGCTGACCCTGATCGTGGCCGAGACGATCTCGGCCTCCTCCGGGCTCGGCTACATGGCCATGCAGGCGCGCGAGTTCATGCTCGTGGACGTCGTGGTGCTTGCGATCCTGATCTACGCCCTGCTCGGCAAGCTCGCCGACGCCCTGACCCGCCAGCTCGAGCGCGTCTGCCTCGCCTGGAACCCCGCCTACAGGACCGCGTGATGCTGCTCGACGCCATCCGACCCGATTCCGTGCCGGACCTGCGCCGCGCAGCGGAGGCCGCCCCACGCAATGCCGCGCCGGCCGCCGGCGAGGCCCGCGGCTACGCCGTCACCGTGCGCGACCTGCACAAGAGCTTCGACGGGCACGCCGTCATCGCCGGCCTCGACCTGTTCCTGCCGGCCGGCGGCTTCACGGCGGTGGTCGGCCGCTCCGGCTGCGGCAAGAGCACCCTGCTGCGCCTGATCCTCGGGCTGGAGCAGCCCACGAGCGGCCGCATCGGCCTGGAGGAGGCCGGGACGACGCGCCGCTCAGAGTCCCCGAAGCGGATCATGTTCCAGGAGCCGCGCCTGCTGCCCTGGGCCCGCGTGGTCGACAACGTCGCGGTCGGGCTCTCGGGCCACGGCTCGCGGGCCGAGCGGCGGGAGCGGGCGCTCTCCGCGCTCGCCGAAGTCGGGCTGACCGACAAGGCCGGGCAGTGGCCCGCGACCCTGTCGGGCGGCCAGCGCCAGCGCGTGGCGCTCGCCCGCGCCCTCGTCAGCCGGCCCGGACTGCTGGCGCTCGACGAGCCCCTGGGGGCGCTCGACGCCCTGACCCGCATCGGCATGCAGGACCTGATCGAGCGGATCTGGAAGGCGCAGGGCTTCACCGCGCTGCTCGTGACCCACGACGTGGGCGAGGCGGTGGCGATGGCCGACCGCATCCTCGTGGTCGACGAGGGCCGCATCGCCCTCGACGTGCGGGTCGACGTGCCCCGGCCGCGGCGGCGCGGCGACCCGGACCTCGCCCGTCTCGAAGGCCGCATCCTCGAACACCTGCTCGGCGAGCCCGCCGCCGCCTGAGCCATACGGAGACCACCATGACCGCATCGAACGACGGGAAGACCGACGTCCTCTGGTTCCTGCCGACCCATGGCG
>NZ_BPRB01000117.1 GCF_022179685.1 Methylobacterium trifolii | reverse complement strand
GTCGCCGCCATCAACGACTAAGCCCGGACACAGCATCCGTCAGGGGACGATTGAGGGGCGGGCCCTCGCGCCCGCCCATCACGTTCCCGTCGAGGTTACAGGTCATGAACGGTCAAAACATCCGAATCCGCCTCAAGGCGTTCGATCATCGCATCCTCGATGCGTCCACCCGCGAGATCGTCTCCACCGCCAAGCGCACGGGTGCGACCATCCGCGGCCCGATCCCGCTGCCGACCCATATCGAGAAGTTCACGGTCAACCGCTCGCCGCACATCGACAAGAAGTCGCGCGAGCAGTTCGAGATGCGCACGCACAAGCGTGTCCTCGATATCGTCGATCCGACCCCCCAGACCGTGGACGCGCTGATGAAGCTCGACCTCGCCGCTGGCGTGGACGTGGAAATCAAGCTCTGAGCCCGCGGGCTTAGAGCTTACCGTTTCATCGCGCGAGGGAGAGACCTATGCGCTCAGGCGTCATTGCACAGAAGGTCGGCATGACCCGGATCTTCACGGACGCGGGGGAACACGTTCCCTGCACCGTGCTCAAGATCGATCAATGCCAGGTGGTTGCCCACCGCACCGTCGAGAAGAACGGCTACGTCGCGCTGCAGGTCGGCGTCGGCAAGGCCAAGGTGAAGAACGTCTCGGCCGCCGAGCGGGGCCGCTTCGCGGTCGCCAAGGTGGAGCCGAAGCAGAAGCTCGCCGAGTTCCGCGTGTCCGAGGACGCGTTGATCCCGGTCGGCGCCGAGATCACCGCGGACCACTTCATCCCGGGCCAGTTCGTCGACGTGACGGGCACCAGCACGGGTAAGGGGTTCGCCGGCGGCATCAAGCGCTGGAACTTCGGCGGCCTGCGCGCCACCCACGGCGTCTCGGTCTCGCACCGCTCGATCGGTTCGACCGGCGGCCGCCAGGACCCGGGCAAGACCTTCAAGAACAAGAAGATGCCCGGCCACATGGGCGTCGAGCGGGTCACGACCCAGAACCTGCGCGTCGTGCGCACCGATGTCGAGCGCGGCCTGATCCTCGTCGAGGGTGCGGTTCCGGGCGTCGCCGGCGGCTGGATCCAGATCCGCGACGCGGTCAAGCGCAAGCTGCCCGCCGAAGTCCCCCAGCCCGGCAAGTTCCGTGAGAACGGCGCCGCCGAGGCCCCGCAATCCGCCCCCGAGGCGCCCGCTGCCGAGGAGAGCGCCTGATGAAGCTCGACATCACAACCCTCGACGGCGCCGGTGCCGGCTCGGTCGAGCTGGACGAGGCCATCTTCGGCCTCGAGCCCCGCGCCGACCTGCTCCAGCGCATGGTGCGCTGGCAGCTCGCCAAGCGCCGGGCCGGGACCCATGCCGTGCAGAACCGCTCGGACGTGAACCGCACCCGCAAGAAGCTCTACAAGCAGAAGGGCACCGGCAACGCCCGCCACGGCGCGGCCTCGGCGCCCCAGTTCCGCGGCGGCGGCCGTGCCTTCGGGCCGGTGGTGCGTGACCACGGCCACGACCTGCCCAAGAAGGTGCGCGCACTCGCCCTCAAGCACGCGCTCTCCACCAAGGCGAAGTCCGCGACCCTGATCGTCGTCGACGACATCCGGATCGACGACCACAAGACCAAGGGCTTGGTCGAGCGCTTCGACAAGCTCGGCCTGTCGAACGCCCTGATCATCGCCGGCCCCGAAGTCGACGTGAATTTCGGCCGGGCGGCCCGGGCCATCCCGAAGATCGACGTCCTGCCGGTGCAGGGCATCAACGTCTACGACATCCTGCGCCGCGACACGCTCGTGCTGACGCGCGCGGCCGTCGATGCGCTGGAGGCGCGATTCAAATGAGTGCCGATCCGCGCCACTACGACATCATCGTCTCCCCGGTCATCACCGAGAAGGCGACGAACCTCACCGAGCAGAACAAGGTCGTCTTCCGGGTCGCCCCGAAGGCCACCAAGCCGCAGATCAAGGAAGCGGTCGAGAAGCTGTTCGACGTCAAGGTCACGGCGGTCAACACCCTCGTGACCAAGGGCAAGAAGAAGATCTTCCGCGGGCTTCGCGGACAGCGTTCGGACGTGAAGAAGGCGATCGTCACCCTCGCCGAGGGCGACACGATCGACGTCACGACCGGTCTCTGAGACTGACGTTTAGGGATTCCAGCCGATGGCCTTGAAGACATTCAAACCGGTCACGCCGAGCCTGCGCCAGCTCGTCCTCGTCGACCGCCGTGAGCTCTACAAGGGCAAGCCGGTAAAAGCGCTGACCCAGGGCAAGTCGTCCTCGGGCGGCCGCAACAATCTCGGCCGCATCACCGTCCGCTTCCGCGGCGGCGGCCACAAGCGCGTCCTGCGCAACGTCGACTTCAAGCGCCGCGAGAACCTCGGCGTGTCGGCGACCGTGGAGCGGATCGAGTACGATCCGAACCGCACGGCGTTCATCGCCCTCATCAACTTCCCCGACGGCAAGCAGAGCTACATCCTGGCTCCGCAGCGCCTCCAGCCGGGGGACAAGGTGGTGGCCGGCGAGAGCGTCGACATCAAGCCGGGCAACGCGGCCCCGGTCGGCTCGATGCCGGTGGGCACCATCGTCCACAACGTCGAGTTGAAGATCGGCAAGGGCGGGGCCATCGCGCGGTCTGCAGGCAACTACGCCCAGATCGTCGGCCGCGACCAGGGCTACGTGACGCTGCGCCTCAACTCGGGCGAGCAGCGCCTGGTCCACGGGCAGTGCTTCGCCAGCGTCGGCGCGGTCTCGAACCCGGACCACATGAACATCTCGCTCGGCAAGGCCGGGCGCAATCGATGGCTCGGAAAGCGCCCGCACAACCGCGGCGTGTCGATGAACCCCGTCGATCACCCGCACGGCGGCGGCGAGGGGCGTACCTCGGGCGGCCGTAACCCGGTCACCCCCTGGGGCGTGCCGACGAAGGGGAAGAAGACCCGCTCGAACAAGCGGACCGACGTCTTCATCCTGTCCAGCCGCCACAATCGCAAGAAGTAACCATCATGGCACGCTCACTCTGGAAGGGGCCGTTCGTCGACGGCTACCTCTTCAAGAAGGCCGAGGCGGCTCGCGGGTCGAGCCGGTCCGAGGTCATCAAGATCTGGAGCCGCCGCTCCACGATCCTTCCGCAGTTCGTCGGGCTCACCTTCGGTGTGCACAACGGGCAGAAGCACATCCCGGTCTACGTCTCCGAGGAAATGGTCGGCCACAAGTTCGGCGAGTTCTCGCCGACCCGCACCTTCCACGGCCACGCGGCCGACAAGAAGGCGAAGAGGCGCTGACATGGGCAAGGCTGCCACCCCCCGCGCGCTCCCCGAGAACGAGGCCAAGGCCGTGGCGCGGATGATCCGCGTCTCGCCCCAGAAGCTCAACCTCGTGGCGCAGCTCATCCGCGGCAAGAAGGTGGAATCGGCGCTCGCCGACCTGACCTTCTCGCGCAAGCGCATCGCCACCGAGGTCCGGAAGTGCCTCGAGAGCGCCATCGCCAACGCCGAGAATAACCACGACCTGGACGTCGACGACCTCGTCGTCTCCCAGGCCTTCGTGGGCAAGGCGCTGGTTCTCAAGCGCTTCCACGCCCGTGCCCGCGGTCGCGGCGCGCGCATCCTGAAGCCCTTCTCGAACCTCACCATCGTGGTTCGCGAAGTTCGCGCCGAAGCGGCGTGAGGAGGTTCTGATGGGTCAGAAAGTCAACCCGATCGGTCTCCGGCTCGGCATCAACCGGACCTGGGACTCCCGCTGGTTCGCCGGCAAGGGCGAGTACGCCAAGCTGATGCACGAGGACGTCGCGATCCGCGCCGCCCTGATGAAGCAGCTCAAGCAGGCCGCCGTTTCGAAGATCGTCATCGAGCGCCCGCACCGGAAGTGCCGCGTCACCATCCACTCGGGCCGTCCGGGCGTGGTGATCGGCAAGAAGGGCGCGGACATCGAGAAGCTGCGCAAGCTGGTCAACACCATGACCAAGGCGGACGTGACCATCAACATCGTCGAGGTGCGCAAGCCCGAGATCGACGCCGTGCTGGTGGCCGACTCGATCGCCCAGCAGCTCGAGCGCCGGGTCGCCTTCCGCCGCGCCATGAAGCGGGCCGTGCAGTCCGCCATGCGCCTGGGCGCCGAGGGCATCCGGATCAACTGCTCCGGGCGCCTGGGCGGGGCCGAGATCGCCCGCCAGGAATGGTACCGCGAGGGCCGCGTGCCCCTGCATACCCTGCGCGCCGACGTCGATTACGGCACGGCGACCGCCTTCACGACCTACGGGACGTGCGGCATCAAGGTCTGGGTGTTCAAGGGCGAGATCCTCGAGCACGATCCCATGGCCCAGGACAAGAAGGCGCAGGAAGAGGGCGGCCGTTCGGGCGGTCGTCGCGAGCGCGATGGCGAGGGTGGCCGCGAACGCGGTCGCCGCGACCACGCCTGACGCGCGTCGCCGACCCCGAGCCCAGGAAGGTGTTGAGAGGCTGCCATGTTGCAACCCAAGAAAACCCGGTTCCGTAAGCAGTTCAAAGGCCGCATCCACGGTGCGGCCAAGGCTGGCTTCGAACTGAACTTCGGCCAGTTCGGCCTCAAGGCGGTGGAGCCCGAGCGCGTCACCGCCCGCCAGATCGAGGCGGCCCGCCGCGCGATCACCCGCGAGATGAAGCGTCAGGGCCGGGTCTGGATCCGGGTGTTCCCGGACGTGCCAGTCTCGTCCAAGCCCACCGAAGTCCGCATGGGCTCCGGCAAGGGCGCCCCGGATTACTGGGCCGCCCGCGTCCATCCCGGCCGCATCATGTTCGAGGTCGACGGCGTGGCCGAGGACATCGCCAAGGAGGCCCTGCGCCTCGGGGCGGCCAAGCTGCCGGTCCGCACGCGCGTCGTGCAGCGCATCGCCGACTGAACGGAGGATATCGTGAAGTCGTCCCAGAGACTGTCTGATCTGAAGGCGTTGTCGCCGGATCAGCTCAACGACGAGTTGCTGAACCTCAAGAAGGAGCAGTTCAACCTGCGCTTTCAGGGGGCCACCGGCCAGCTCGAGAACGTCGCCCGCGTCCGCGAGGTCCGCCGCGACATCGCCCGCGTCCGCACCCTGCAGCGTCACAAGACGCTCAGCGCCGCGCAGGCCTGAGGAGTTCAACCATGCCGAAGCGCGTATTGCAGGGCGTCGTCGTCAGCGACAAGGGCGAGAAGACCATCGTCGTCAAGGTGGAGCGCCGCTTCACCCACCCGGTGATGAAGAAGACCGTCCGTCGCTCGAAGAACTACCACGCCCACGACGAGGGCAACGCCGCTCATGTCGGGCAGACGGTGTTCATCGAGGAGTGCCGCCCCTTCTCGAAGACCAAGACCTGGAAGCTCGTCGAGGGCGAGGCCGCCCAGGCCGAGGCTCCCGCCGCCGCCTGACCCTCGGAGGGGTGCGCGCCCTTCCAGGCCCGCGCCCGCTCCGTCGGCCCGCCTCCGGGCGGGGACCGTCCTCTCCCGCGAGGGAGGGGCGCCACGAGGCTCTCGCCCGGCATATCGCCGTCCTCGCCTTGTGCGAATCGTCGATCGGGTGTAGGCGACGCTCCTTCGCGACAGATTTGTGGAGGCCTTTCGGTCTCCCATCGATTGCGGCGACCGCGCCGGCGCATCAACGCCGCTTGCGCGGTCTTACATATGAGCCGGGGACGTCAGGTCCCCCTCAGGCGTCGTCCGCCGGGCAATACCGCCCGTGTGCGGAAACCCGCCTGAAACAAGGAAAGGTCACTTCCGTGATCCAGATGCAGACGAATCTGGACGTCGCCGACAACTCGGGTGCGCGCCGCGTGATGTGCATCAAGGTTCTCGGCGGGTCGAAGCGCAAGTATGCCGGTGTGGGCGACATCATCGTCGTCTCCATCAAGGAGGCGATCCCGCGCGGCCGCGTCAAGAAGGGCGACGTCATGAAGGCGGTGGTCGTGCGCACCGCCAAGGAAGTGAAGCGTCCCGACGGGTCGGTGATCCGCTTCGACAAGAACGCCGCCGTGCTGATCAACAATCAGAAGGAGCCGATCGGCACCCGCATCTTCGGACCGGTGCCGCGCGAACTGCGCGCGCGCAACCACATGAAGATCATCTCGCTGGCTCCGGAGGTGCTGTGATGGCAGCAAAGATCAAGAAGGGCGACACGGTCGTCGTCCTCACCGGTCGCGACGCGGGTCGCTCCGGCGAGGTCATCCAGGTCCTCCCGAAGGACGACAAGGCGCTCGTGCGCGGCATCAACCTGGTCAAGAAGCACCAGAAGCAGTCGCAGAGCCAGGAAGGCGGCATCATCTCCAAGGAAGCCGCCATTCAACTCTCCAACATCGCGGTCGCCGATCCCAAGGACGGCAAGGCCACGCGCGTTGGTTTCCGTATTCTCGAGGACGGCCGCAAGGTTCGGTTCGCCAAGCGCTCGGGGGATCTGATCGATGGCTGAGGCAAACAAGGACGCGTACACCCCGCGCCTGCGCAAGCACTACGACGAGGTGGTTCGCCAGAAGCTCATCGAGCAGTTCGGCTACAAGAACCCCATGCAGGTGCCGACGATCGAGAAGATCGTCATCAACATGGGCGTCGGCGAGTCGACCGCCGATTCGAAGAAGGCCACCGTCGCCGCCGGCGACCTCGCCCTGATCGCCGGGCAGAAGCCGGTCATCACCCGGGCCCGCAAGGCCATCGCGACCTTCAAGGTCCGCGAGGGCATGCCGATCGGCTGCAAGGTGACGCTGCGCAAGCAGCGCATGTTCGAGTTCATGGATCGGCTGATCACGATCGCGCTGCCGCGCGTGCGCGACTTCCGCGGCCTGAACCCGCGCTCGTTCGACGGCCGCGGCAACTACGCGCTGGGCCTCAAGGAGCATCTCGTGTTCCCCGAGATCTCCTACGACAAGGCCGAGCAGACCTGGGGCATGGACATCGTCGTCGCCACGACCGCCAGGACCGACGAGGAGGCGCGCGCCCTCCTCTCCGCTTTCCAATTCCCGTTCCGGCAGTGAGGTCGCAAGACCTCATACGCGGACACCGGAGGTAGAAGAGATGTCGAAGAAGAGTTCGATCGAGAAGAACAACCACCGCAAGGAGCTGGTCAAGCGCTTCGCCGAGAAGCGCAAGGCCCTGCTCGCCACGGCCAACAACGAGTCCCTCGAGATGGAGGAGCGCTTCGAGGCGCGCCTCAAGCTCGCGGAACTGCCGCGCAACTCCTCGGCCACGCGCGTCCGCAACCGTTGCGCCGTCACCGGCCGTCCGCGCGCCTTCTATCGCAAGATGGGCGTCTCGCGCATCGCGCTGCGTGAGCTCGGCAACCGGGGCCTGATCCCCGGCCTCGTCAAGTCGAGCTGGTAAGGAGGCACCCCGATGGTCAACGATCCCGTGGGTGACATGCTCACCCGTATCCGCAACGGCCAGCTGCGCCGTCGCAACGTCGTCCAGACGCCGGGCTCCCGCCTGCGCGCCAACGTGCTCAACGTGCTGAAGTCGGAAGGCTACATCCGCGACTTCGCGACCACCGACCTCGGCAACGGCCGGACCGAGTTCGCGATCGAGCTGAAGTACTACGACGGCCGCCCGGTGATCCGCGAGATCAAGCGCGTGTCGAAGCCCGGCCGCCGGGTCTACTCGTCGGTGGGCGAGCTTCCGCGCGTGGCCGACGGCCTCGGCGTCACCATCATCTCAACCCCGCAGGGCGTCATGGCCGACCACGAAGCGCGCGAGCGCAACGTCGGCGGCGAAGTGCTCTGCACCGTGTTCTGATCGGACGAGAGGAGGAAGGCAGATGTCTCGCGTAGGCAAGAAGCCCGTCACCGTCCCGTCAGGCGTGACGGCGACCGTGGACGGTCAGACCGTGAAGATGAAGGGCTCGAAGGGCGAACTCCATTTCGTCGTGCCGAGCCTGGTCGAGGTGGCGCTCAAGGACGGCGCCGTCAGCGTGACCCCCAAGGACCAGTCCAAGCAGGCGCGTTCGCTCTGGGGTACCTCGCGTGCCCAGGTGGCCAACCTCGCCGAGGGCGTGTCCAAGGGATTCGAGAAGAAGCTGGAGATCACCGGCGTCGGCTATCGCGCCGCGATGGCCGGCAAGGCCCTCAAGCTGTCCCTCGGGTACAGCCACGACATCGAGTACGAGATCCCGGCCGGCATCACCATCGTGACGCCCAAGCCCACGGAGATCACGATCTCGGGCATCGACCGCCAGCGCGTCGGCCAGGTGGCCGCGGAGATCCGCGACTATCGCGGCCCCGAGCCCTACAAGGGCAAGGGCGTCAAGTACGCCGGCGAGTTCATCTTCCGCAAGGAAGGCAAGAAGAAGTAAGGGGGCGAAGACATGTCACGCAAACTCGAAGCCCTCGACCGCCGCAAGGCCCGTGTCCGCCGTGCGCTCCGCGCTGCGGCCAACGGCCGGCCGCGCCTGTCCGTGTTCCGCTCCTCGAAGCAGATCTACGTCCAGGTCATCGACGACGCCCAGGGCAAGACCCTGGCCTCGGCGTCCTCCGTCGAGAAGGGCGTCAAGGCCGACCTCAAGACCGGCGCGGACGTGGCGGCTGCGACCGCCGTGGGCAAGCTCGTCGCCGAGCGCGCCAAGGCTGCCGGCGTCACCAAGGTGATCTTCGACCGCTCGGGCTACATCTACCACGGCCGCGTCAAGGCCGTGGCCGAGGCGGCCCGCGAGGGCGGCCTGGAGTTCTGAACCAGCTCTCCTCCCGGGTTGGGTGGGGAACATGACGGCGGATGTGGGCGGCTTGCCGCTCGCACGATGATCGAATCAAGCGAGCGGGCCCGCCGCCCGCGCCAGTGAGATGGACAGGAAGAAAAATGGCACGTGAACGTGAAGGCGGTGGCCGCGGCCGCCGCGACGACCGCGAGGAGCGCGATAGCGAGTTCGTGGACAAGCTCGTCCACATCAACCGCGTCGCCAAGGTGGTGAAGGGCGGCCGTCGCTTCGGCTTCGCGGCCCTCGTCGTCGTCGGCGACCAGAAGGGTCGCGTCGGCTTCGGCCACGGCAAGGCCCGCGAGGTGCCCGAGGCCATCCGCAAGGCGACGGAAGCGGCCAAGCGCGGCCTGATCCGCGTGTCGCTCCGCGAGGGCCGGACCCTGCACCACGACGTCAACGGACGTCACGGCGCCGGCAAGGTCATCCTCCGCGCGGCCCCGCAGGGCACCGGCATCATCGCCGGCGGCCCGATGCGCGCCGTGTTCGAGACGCTGGGCATGCAGGACGTGGTGGCCAAGAGCCTCGGCTCCTCCAACCCCTACAACCTCGTGCGCGCCACCTTCGAGGCGCTCAAGAACGAGGACAGCCCCCGTGGGGTGGCGGCCCGCCGTGGCCTCAAGGTGTCCGCGCTCCAGGCGCGCCGCCGCGATGCCGACCCGGCCGACCAGTCCGAAGCCGCAGTCGCGTAAGGGGAGGGCAGCATGGCAAGCAAGACTGTCCGCATCGAGCAGATCGGTTCGCCGATCCGCCGCGAGGCCTCCCAGCGCGCGACGCTGATCGGCCTTAAGCTGAACAAGCTCCACCGCGTGTCCGAATTGGAGGACACCCCCTCCGTGCGCGGCATGATCCGCAAGGTTGCGCACCTCGTGCGCGTCCACGGCGACGTGGCTTGAGGAGGGCGCGATGAAGCTCAACGAGATCAGCGACAACGAAGGCGCAACCAAGAACCGGATGCGCGTCGGCCGGGGCATCGGCTCCGGCAAGGGCAAGACCGCGGGTCGCGGCGTGAAGGGCCAGAAGGCCCGGACCGGCGTGTCCATCAAGGGCTTCGAGGGCGGCCAGATGCCGCTGCATCGTCGCCTGCCCAAGCGCGGCTTCAACAACATCCACGCCGCCGACCTGAACGAGGTGAACCTCGCGCGCGTCCAGGCCGCCGTGGATGCGGGCAAGCTCGACAAGGCCGCGACCGTCACGGTCGAGGCCCTCGTCCAGGCCGGCATCATCGCCCGTCCCCGCGACGGCGTGAAGCTCCTCGGCGTCGGCGAGTTGACCGCGAAGCTCAGCTTCGAGGTCACCCGCGCGTCGAAGTCGGCCATCGAGGCGGTCGAGAAGGCCGGCGGCTCGGTGACGACGGTCTACGCCGCCCGCGCTCCGCACCGCGGCACCCCCAAGGCGTCCGCCGAGGCCTGAGGGCTGGCGAGCCGGTTGCACCGGTTCCGCGCAGTCGTTAAGTCGAAGCCTCAAGCGGCGGCCCGTGCAACCTCGCGCGTGGCCGCCGTTTCCCGTTCTGCCGTACCCGTCCTTCCGAGCGCACGGCGCGTCGGCGACACCTCCAGGGACCGAAGGCCATGGCCTCAGCCGCCGAGCAGCTAGCCGCCAACCTCAATTTCGGGGCGATCGCCAAGGCCGATGAGCTCAAGAAGCGCATCTGGTTCACCCTCGGCGCCCTCGTTGTGTTCCGGCTGGGCACCTACATCCCGATCCCCGGCATCGACCCGGAGCAGTTCGCCCGCAACTTCCAGCAGCAGGCCGGCGGCGTGCTCGGGCTGTTCAACATGTTCTCCGGCGGGGCGGTGGAGCGCATGGCGATCTTCGCGCTCAACATCATGCCCTACATCTCGGCCTCCATCATCATCCAGCTCCTCACCTCGGTGATCCCGAGTCTGGAGACGCTGAAGAAGGAGGGCGAGTCCGGCCGCAAGGTCATCAACCAATACACGCGCTACCTCACCGTGGTGCTGGCCCTGGTGCAGTCCTGGGGCATCGCCATCGGCCTCCAGAGTTCGAGCGCGGCCATCGATCCCGGCCCGTTCTTCCTCGCCTCCACCGTCATCACGCTGACCGGCGGCACGCTGTTCCTGATGTGGATCGGCGAGCAGATCACCTCGCGCGGCATCGGCAACGGCTCGTCGCTGATCATCTTCGCCGGCATCGTCGCCCACCTGCCGGTGGCGATCCTGGGCGCGCTGGAACTGAGCCGCACGGGCGCGCTCTCCACCGCCGTGATCCTGGGCGTGGGCCTGGCCGCCGTGGGCCTCGTCTACTTCATCGTGTTCATGGAGCGGGCCCAGCGCCGGCTGCTGATCAACTACCCCAAGCGCCAAGTCGGCAACCGCATGTACGAGGGCCAGACCTCGTTCCTGCCGCTCAAGCTCAACACCTCGGGCGTGATCCCGCCGATCTTCGCCTCGTCCCTGCTGCTGCTGCCGGCCACCGTTGCGAGCTTCTCGGCCAACCAGGGCTCGACGGGCGTGCTCGGCACGATCACGACCTATCTCGGCCACGGCCGGCCGCTCTACATGGCGCTGTACGCGGCCCTGATCATCTTCTTCACGTTCTTCTACACGGCGGTGGTCTTCAACCCGCAGGAGACGGCCGACAACCTGAAGAAGCACGGCGGCTTCATCCCCGGCATCCGGCCGGGCGAGCGCACCGCCGCCTTCATCGACAAGGTGCTCACCCGCATCACCGTGATCGGGGCGCTCTACCTCACCTTCGTCTGCCTCGTGCCGGAGATCCTGGCCTCCTACGCCTCGGCGAGCCTGGGCTTCGGCGGCACCTCGCTGCTGATCGTGGTCTCCGTGACCATGGACACGGTGGCCCAGATCCACGGGCACCTGATGGCGCACCAGTACGAGGGGCTGGTCAAGAAGGCCAAGCTGCGCGGCGCCTCGACGGCCCAGCGCCGCCGCTGACCGGCCGGGACATCCGACAGGGAGGGGCGGGCGCCGGTAAAAACCGTGTGCGTCGTCCCTTCGTCCATCTCGCGATCGCCGGGCAACCGGCTAGAACATCACGGCCAGGGCGTCGCCGGGGAGGCTTCGCCGACCGCCCGGTTTGCCGACCGCCACGAAGCCCGGACAGACGGGCACGGACGAGGGACACAACGCCATGCGCATCATTCTGCTCGGACCGCCCGGCGCCGGGAAGGGAACGCAGTCCGAGCGGATCGTCGCGCGCTTCGGCATCCCGCAGCTCTCCACCGGCGACATGCTGCGCGCAGCGGTGGCCGCCGGCACCCCCGTGGGCCTGGAGGCCAAGGCGATCATGGAGAGCGGCGGGCTGGTGCCCGACGCCGTCGTGGTCGGCATCGTCGCCGACCGGATCGAGCAGGCCGACGCGCGCGGCGGCTTTATCCTCGACGGCTTCCCCCGCACCGTGGAGCAGGCCGGCGCCCTCGACCGCATGCTGACCGAGAAGGGCCTGCGGCTCTCCGCCGTCACGGAGCTGAAGGTGGACGAGGACGCCCTGGTCGGCCGGATCGCCAAGCGTGCCGCCGAGACCGCCGCCCGCGGCCAGCCCGTGCGCAAGGACGATACCCCCGAGGTGTTCAAGCAGCGCCTCGAAGCCTACCGCAGGCAGACCGCCCCCCTCTCGGCCTATTACGCCGAGGCCGGCATGCTGCGCACCGTCGACGGCATGAAGCCCATCGACACCGTCACCGCCGACCTGATGGCCGTGCTGGAGCCCCTGGAGGAGACGGCGGCCTCCTGAGCGCGAGAGCCCGTCCGAGGCCATGGAGCCGCTGACGGGCATCGTCGTGCTGGGGGCCGCCGCGGGCGGGTTCGTCCAGGGGCTCTCGGGCTCGTCCTTCGGCCTCGTGGCCATGGCGGTCTGGGCGTGGTCCCTCGATCCCGTGCTGACGGGCCCCCTCGTGGTGTTCGGCTCGCTGCTGGGACAGATCCTCTCGGTCGGCGCCATTCGGCGCGGGTTCGATGCCGGCCGCCTGCTGCCCTTCGTCCTCGGAGGGCTGGTCGGGGTGCCCCTCGGCGTCCTGCTGCTGCAGCGGATCGATCCCCTCGTCTTCAAGCTCAGCGTGGGCATCCTGCTCGCGATCTGGTGCCCGATGATGCTGCTCGCCCGCGACCTGCCCCGGATCGTCCGGGGCGGTCGACTGGCCGACGCGGCGGTGGGGCTGGTCGGCGGCGTGATGGGCGGACTCGGCGGCCTGACTGGGCCGGCACCGCAGCTCTGGACGACCCTGCGCGGATGGGACCGGGACGCGCAGAGGGCGGTGTTCCAGGGTTTCAACCTCGCGATGCACGCCCTGACGCTGGCGAGCTACGCCGTCGCGGGCACGATCTCCGGCCAGGCCCTGCGGCTGTTCCCGGCGGTCGCGGCCGCGGTCCTGATCCCGACGCTCGTGGGCGTGCGCCTCTACAGCCGCTTCAGCGACGTGGCCTTCCGCAGGATCGTCCTGTGGCTGCTGACGCTCTCGGGCGTGATCCTCATCGCCACGACGCTGCCGAAGCTGCTGTGACGCTGCCGAAGCTGCTGTGACGCTTGCGAAGCAGCTGTGACGCTTGGCTAATCTTGCGCCTTACAGTTGACAGGCCAGGCTGCCCGCGCTAGCAGGCCGGTCTTCGTCGATCCGAACGTTGGTCCGAGGTGGCTCCCATGGGGCGGCCGCGGGCCGATTCGTCGTTGACGGGTGCGCAGGGGCCGGCCTCCACCGGACGCGCGCGACGCGAACACGAAGTCCCGGCCTCGCCGGGCATCACATGGAGAGACCCTTGGCCCGTATCGCTGGCGTCAACATACCGACCAACAAGCGCGTCGTCATCGCGCTTCAGTACATCCACGGCATCGGTTCGAAGAAGGCCGAGGAGATCACCCAGAAGGTGAACATCCCGGCCGAGCGCCGCGTGAACCAGCTCACCGACGCCGAGGTGCTCCAGATCCGCGAGACCATCGACCGCGACTACCTCGTCGAGGGCGACCTGCGTCGCGAAGTCTCGATGAACATCAAGCGCCTGATGGATCTCGGCGCCTATCGCGGCCTGCGCCACCGCAAGCAGCTGCCCGTCCGCGGCCAGCGCACCCACACCAACGCCCGCACCCGCAAGGGCAAGGCGAAGCCGATCGCCGGCAAGAAGAAGTAATCTTTTCGGTTTGGAAGGCCGTGCTCCGCTCGGCCTTCGCCCCGTCGAGCCGGGTGTCCCGCCAGGGCGCCGGCTTTGCTGACCGGTCCTCCGCAAGGGCGCCGGCCAAATCCCAAAAGAATCCCGAGCACCTGGAATTACGGGTGCGCTTGAAGGACGAGAGCGAACACAGATGGCCAAGGAACCGACCCGCGTACGCCGCCGCGAACGCAAGAACATCGTCTCGGGCGTCGCGCATGTCGCCGCCTCGTTCAACAACACGATGATCACCATCACCGACGCCCAGGGCAACACGATCTCGTGGTCGTCCTCCGGCGCGATGGGCTTCAAGGGCTCGCGCAAGTCCACCCCCTACGCCGCCCAGGTCGCGGCCGAGGACGCGGCCCGCAAGGCTGCCGAGCACGGCATGCGCACCCTCGAAGTCGAGGTCTCCGGTCCCGGTTCGGGCCGCGAATCGGCCCTGCGCGCCCTCCAGGCCGCCGGCTTCACCGTGACCTCGATCCGCGACGTCACCTCGATTCCGCACAACGGCTGCCGGCCGCGCAAGCGTCGGCGCGTCTGAGCGGGCTCGCGGGTACGGAGATGGTGATGGCGGACGGGGCGAAGGCTCTGCCGGGCGTGCTGCGTTGGACCGTCGGGGACCTCACGGTCACCGCGCTCAACGACGGCTGGTTCCAGGGCTCCCTCGACCTCGTCACGGGCATCTCCCATGCAGAGGCCGGTGCGCTCCAGCGCACCGGCTTCCGCACCGAGGCGCCGAAGGTCACCCTCAACGCCTTCCTGGTCACGGGGCCCGGCCGCGAGCCGGTCCTGATCGATACGGGCTACGGCGTGTTCCGTCCCGGCGACACCCTCGGGCGCGTGCCGGCGGCCCTGGCGACGACGGGCGTGAGCCCCGGCGACATCCGGACGGTGCTCGTCACGCACCTGCATCCCGACCATTGCGGCGGGCTGATCGGGGAGGACGGGCAGGCCGCCTACCCGAACGCCGAGATCGTCCTGCATGCCGACGAGGCCGCGCATTGGCTGCCCGACGCGGCGCTCGCGGCCGCACCGGAGGGGGCCAAGCCCTATTTCGAGAACGCCCGCAAGGCGGTGGCGCCCTATGCGGGCCGGATGCGCGAACACACGGGCGGCGCGGTGCTTCCCGGCATCTCCGCCGTGCCGCTGCCGGGCCACACGCCCGGCCATTGCGGCTTCCGGATCGTATCGGGGGACAAGTCGCTGCTGATGTGGACCGACGTGGTGCACCTGCCGGCGATTCAGTTCAAGCAGCCCGAGGCCGGCGTCGGCTTCGACGTGGACGGCGACCGGGCGCGGGCGACGCGCAGGCGCATCCTGGAGGAGGTGGCGCAGGACGGCACCTTCATCGCCGGGTCCCATCTCGAGTTCCCGGCCTTCGGGTTCGTGACGCGGGACGGCGACGGCTATCGCTTCGTACCGGCCCTCTGGGTCGGCGGCGAGGCCTGAGACACGACAGAGTTCAGGGACCGGTCGGCGCTGGGGGGCAGCGCGGGGCCGGCCGAAGCGCGGACCGGAGTTTGCGGGCCAGCGCGACAGGCGAGAGGTAAGGACCGTGGTCATTCAGAAGAACTGGCAAGAGCTGATCAAGCCGAACAAGCTGCAGGTGACGACCGGCGACGACCCGAAGCGGGTCGCGACCGTCGTGGCCGAGCCGCTGGAGCGCGGCTTCGGCACGACGCTGGGCAACTCGCTCCGCCGCGTGCTGCTGTCCTCCCTCCAGGGCGCGGCCGTGACCTCGGTCCAGATCGACGGCGTGCTGCACGAGTTCTCCTCGATCCCCGGCGTGCGCGAGGACGTGACCGACATCGTCCTCAACATCAAGACCATCGCCATCCGCTCGCAGACCGACGCGCCCAAGCGCATGACCCTGCGCAAGACCGGCCCCGGCCTGGTCACGGCCGGCGACATCGGCACGGTCGGCGACATCCAGATCCTCAACCCCGACCTCGTGATCTGCACGCTCGACGACGGCGCCGAGATCCGGATGGAGTTCACGGTCGCCACAGGCAAGGGCTACGTCCCGGCCGAGCGCAACCGCCCCGAGGACGCGCCGATCGGCCTGATTCCGGTGGACGCGCTGTTCTCGCCCGTGACCAAGGTCAGCTACCGCATCGAGACCACCCGCGAGGGCCAGGACCTCGATAAGGACAAGCTGACCATGACGGTCGAGACCAACGGCGCGGTCTCGCCGGAGGATGCCCTGGCCTACGCCGCGCGCATCATCCAGGACCAGCTCCAGGTCTTCGTGAACTTCGAGGATCCCCGCAAGGAGGAGGCCGCCCCGCTCGCGCCGCAGCTTCCCTTCAACCCGGCCCTCCTCAAGAAGGTGGACGAGCTGGAGCTGTCGGTCCGTTCGGCCAACTGCCTGAAGAACGACAACATCGTCTATATCGGCGACCTGATCCAGAAGTCGGAGGGCGAGATGCTGCGCACCCCGAACTTCGGCCGCAAGTCCCTGAACGAGATCAAGGAAGTGCTCGCCGGCATGGGCCTTCACCTCGGCATGGACATCCCCGGCTGGCCGCCGGAGAACATCGAAGACCTCGCCAAGCGCTTCGAGGAACATTATTGAGGCGAGCCGCCTCGGGCATGAGTTGGCGGCGCTTCACGGCGCCGTTTGCTTGGCCGATACGATCCGGCGCATCGCCGCCGGGTCGAAGGTTCCAAAAGAAATCCCGCCGCGGGGTTATGCGGAATAACAGCTCCAACCGTGGAGCGCCTGGTCGTACCGTGGCACGGCGACCGTAGGACACAAGGATCAGCCAACATGCGTCACGGATTTCGCGGTCGCCGCTTCAACCGCACCACCGAGCACCGCAAGGCGATGTTCGCCAACATGTCGGCCGCGCTGATCAAGCACGAGCAGATCATCACCACGCTTCCCAAGGCCAAGGACCTGCGTCCCGTGGTCGAGAAGCTGATCTCGCTCGGGCGCATCGACAGCGTGCACACCCGCCGCCTGGCGATGTCGCAGATCCGCGACCACGACATGGTCAAGAAGCTCTTCACGGTGCTCGGGCCCCGCTACGTCTCGCGTCCGGGCGGCTATTGCCGCATCATGAAGGCCGGCTTCCGCAAGGGCGACAACGCCCCGCTGGCTGTGATCGAGTTCGTGGACCGGGACGTCGATGCCCGCGGCAAGGATTCCGGGCCGAGCCAAGCCTCCGCCGACGCCGCCTGAAGGCTGGCCCATCGAATTCGAAGCAAGGCGGCCCGCACGGGCCGCCTTTTTTGTTTGCGTCCTGCCAAGACGCGCTATCCTCGTTGCCAAGCAAAACAAACGAGGAAGCGCCATGATCCGATACCTGACCCTGGTCTTATTGTTTTCTTCAAATCTTCTTGGCGCGGCACAGGCCGCCCGGCTGACCATGGACGACAAGGCCGCCCTGTGGCCGCGCGCGCCCATGCAGGACAAGATCGACTTCACCAACCGCATGGGCAAGGCGTTCTCGGCCCTCTCGCCGGACCTGACCGCCCCGTACTTCATGCGCTGCCTGGAGGAGACCGCCAACATCGGCAACCCGGGCGCGCTGCGGCTGGAGGAACTGGTCAAGGCCTGCGTGTCCCTGAACAAGGACAGCGTGCCCGAGTAACCTCAGGTGCGGCCGGAGTCTTCCGGGGCGTCGAGCAGGGATGAGATCCGGCTGGCGAGGTCCGACGACTTGAAGGGCTTGGCCAGCACCGGCAGGTCGTCGGGGATCGGCATCGCCTCGGCATGCCCGGTGAGGATCAGCACGGGCAGGTCGGAGAAGCGGCTCTTCACGGCGGCGGCGAGTTCCACGCCGGTCATGCCCGGCATGGCGAGGTCGGCGACCACGAGGTCGAAGCGGCCGCGCTCCATCAGGGCGAGCGCCGAGGGGCCGTCGGCGGCCTCGGTCTCGCTGTAGCCGAAATCGTGCAGGAACGAGGCGGTGACGTGGCGCACCTCCGCGTCGTCGTCCACGACGAGGATGCTCGCCGGGCGCGCGGCGGCCTGGGCGGCGCCGACGGGGACGGATTCGGGCGGCTCGGCGCTCGCCGCCAGCGGCAGGGCGAGTTCGACGCGGGTGCCGCGCCCGACCTCGCTCTCGATGCGCAGCCGCCCCTTCGACTGCTGCACGAGGCCGAACACCATGGCGAGGCCGAGGCCCGTGCCCTGGCCCACGGCCTTCGTGGTGAAGAACGGCTCGCAGACCCGGCGCAGGATCTCCGGCGGGATGCCCGCGCCCGCGTCGGCCACGGTGACCGCGACGTAGTCGCCGGCTTCCGCATCCGGGTCGTCCTCGATGCGCAGGATCGCGGTCGAGATGGTGATGGTGCCGCCCTCCGGCATCGCGTCGCGGGCGTTGATGCAGAGGTTGAGGATCGCCAGTTCGAGCTGGTCCGGGTCGACCTGGGCGGGGCTGAGCCCGGCGGCGAGGGCGAGCCTGACCGTGACGAGGCCCCCGAGGCTGCTGCCGAACAGGTCGCTCATCCCGTCGAGCAGCCCGTTCACGTCGGTGGCGCGCGCCTGCAGGTCGTGGGTGCGGCTGAAGCTGAGGAGGCGCTTGGTCAGGGAGGCGCCGCGCTCGGCCGCCCCCCGGGCGTTCTCGATCAGGCGCTGGACGCGGGGCTGGTCCTGGACGCGGGGCACCGCGAGTTCGAGGCTGCCGAGGATGGCGGTGAGCAGGTTGTTGAAGTCGTGGGCGATGCCGCCGGCCAGCGTGCCCAGGGCCTGCATCTTGTCCGACTGGCGCAGGCGCGCCTCCAGGCTCTTCTGCTCGGAGACGTCCCGCTCGATGGTGGCGAGATGGGCGACCGCGCCGTTCCCGTCGCGGATCGGCACGCGGATGACGTGGGTCCAGCGCTCGGCCCCCACCGGCCCCTCGGCGGTGAGGCTGTCGCCGACCACGCCCGCGCGGATCGCCGCCTTGTCGGCGAGCGCGCTCGCCACGGCCCGCTCGCCGGGAAACTCCGATTCCCGGTGGCCGATGCAGGCGGCGACGTCCTGCCCGAGGAGGGCGGCCTTGCGGGCGTTGAGGCGCACGAAGCGCGCGTTCGCGTCCTTGAAGGAGATCGCGTCCTGGGAATGGTCGAGGAGGCCGAGCAGGAGCGCCCGCTCCGTAGCGAGGTCGCGCCCGAGGCTGTGGCGCTCGAGGGCGTTGCGCACGGTGCCGCGCAACAGGGCCGGGTCCCACGGCTTGGTGACGTAGCCGATGATGCCGCCGCGGTTGAGCGCGGCGATCACGGCGGTGATGTCGGCATAGCCCGTCAGCAGGATGGCCTGGGCCTCGTGGAAGCTGCGGACCTCGGCCAGCAGCGCGTCGCCGGTCATGCCGGGCATGCGCTGGTCGGACAGGATCACGGCGATGTCCCGGTCGGCCCGCAGGATCTCCAGCGCCTCGGCGGGCCGCGTCGTGGTGAGGACCCGGTACTGGTCCTCGAACAGGTCTTCGAGGGCGACGAGGATGTCCGGCTCGTCGTCGACGGCCAGGATCGTGCCCCGGACCATCGTGCCCTGGACGATCGTGCCTTCGCTCATGCCTGCTCAGCCCGCCGCGGAATGCCGATCACGAAGCAGGCCCCTCCTCCCGGCGCGGTCTCCACGGTGAGGGAGCCGCTATGCGCCTGAACGACGCTGTAGGCAATCGCCAGCCCGAGCCCGGTGCCGGAGCCGACGGGCTTGGTCGTGAAGAACGGCTCGAAGATCTTTTCGCGCAGGTCCTCCGGGATTCCGGGGCCGGTGTCGCTGATGCGGATCACGTCGGTCTCGGGCGCGCTCTCGGTGACGACCCGGATGGTGCCGCCCTCGGGCATCGCGTCGGCGGCGTTGCCGAGGATGTTCATCACCACCTGGTTGAGGAGCGCCGGGGTGCAGTGGATCTCCTGGCGCCCGGAGAAGTCGCGCTCCACGCCGATGGCGGTGCCGAGCTTGTGCTGGATCAACGCCAGCACCGTCTCGATCGCGTCCGGCACGTTGACCAGCGCCCGCTCCCCCTCGTCGAGGCGGGAGAACTTGCGCAGGTTCAGGACGAGGTCCTGGATGCGCGCGAGCCCCATCCGCATCGAGCCGACGCGCTGGCGGGCCTTGTCGAGGGCCCGCCCGGCCTGGGCGTCGTCGGCCGGCAGCGGCAGTTCGGAGAGCAGCCGCTCCACGGTGCCCTGGTGGGCCAGGATGAAGGCCAGGGGGTTGTTGATCTCGTGGGCGATGCCGGCGACCAATTCGCCGAGCGAGGCCATCTTGGCCGCCTGGACGAGCTTGGCCTGGGTGTCCGTGAGCCGGCGGTTGGCCAGCGCCAGGTCGCTGTTGGCCCGCTCCAGGGCGTCGGCGAGGCGGGCGCGGGCCTCGGCCGCCTCCGCCTCGGCCCGCGCCCGCTCGACCGCGCGCTCGCGGTCGCCGAACTCGCCGGCGATGCGGCGGTCATCCTCCTCCAGCAGGCGGCGGCGCACCAGCCCGCGCACCCGCAGGGCCAGGACCTCGGCGTCGGACTTGGAGACCACGTCGTCGGCCCCGGCCGCGAAGGCCCGGACCAGGAAGTCCTTGCCCGGCGCGTCGCCGACGATGCCGACGAGGTGGAAGCCGGCACCCGCCGCCTGCCCGGCACGCCGCACTCCGATCGCGGCGCAGAGGGCGAGGCCGTCATAGGCGTGCCCGAACAGGTCGATGGAGACGCAGTCGAAGGGGATCTCCCCCGGCGGCCCGGATTCCAGGGCCGCGAGCGCCGCCTCGGGGCCGTCCACGGCGGTGACGGCGTGGCCCTCCTGGGTCAGGAGGCCGGACAGGAAGGTGCGGTAGGTGGCGCTGCCGTCGATCACCAGGATGCGCCCGCGCCGGAAGCCGGCGGTGCCGCGCGCGTCGCCCCCGCTCGCGGCCCGGCGCTCGCGCAGCAGGGCGCGGATGCGCAGG
>NZ_BPRB01000116.1 GCF_022179685.1 Methylobacterium trifolii | reverse complement strand
CAGCGGGCCTCGAAGGAGGGCTCCAGGAATCGCGAGACCACTGGAGGGCTCCTTCGAGGCGGCTGACGCCGCACCTCAGGATGAGGGGGATGGGTGGGAATACCGGGGTTCGTCCGCGTGGTGCGCTAGAGGACGGCACGCCCGTCCGGCGGCGGGAACCGGGGACCATGGGCGCGTCGTCATGAATGTCTTGTTGGGCGAAGGCTGGATGCCGCCCCTCGTCGCGGCCGTGGCCGCGGTCCTGGTGGCCGTGGCGGGTGCCGTCCTGACCACCATCGACCCCTGGTATCGCGCCCTGCGCGTGCCGGCCTGGAAGCCGCCGGACTGGGCGTTCGGGCCGGTCTGGACCGTGATCTTCTCGCTTACCGCGACCTCCGCGGTGCTGGCCTGGAACGGCGACGCAGATTCCGGCTCGCGGGCCGCGGTTCTCGCCGCCTTCGCCCTCAACGGCGTCCTCAACATCGCCTGGAGCCTGCTGTTCTTCAGGATGCGCCGGCCCGACTGGGCGCTCGTCGAGATCGTGTTCCTGTGGCTGTCGATCGTGCTGCTGATCGGCGTCGCCGGCCGGGTCTCGACCACGGCCGGGCTCCTGAACCTGCCGTATCTGGCCTGGGTCAGCGTCGCCGGCTTCCTGAACTTCCGGATCGTGCGGCTCAACCCGCGCCTGCGGGAGGCCTGAGCCCGTGGCGGAGCTGTTCGCCTCCGGGCGCATCGTCGAGCTGATCCTCGCCCTGGTGGCCGTCGAGGCCCTCCTGCTCCTGGCGGTGCGAAGAGTCCTGGGTCGTGGTCCCGCCCCTGTGCTGTTGCTCGCCAACCTCGCCGCCGGGGCCGCGCTGATGCTGGCCTTGCGTGCGGGCCTGACGCAGAGCCCCTGGCCGGTCGTGGCCGGGTGGCTCCTCGCGGCGCTGGCCGCCCACGTCACCGAGATGGTCCTGCGCCTGCGACGCGAGCGCCGGGGACGCTTGGTCGCAGACGAGGCTTAAGCAGAGCAGGAACAACGACGGAAACCGACGCGTTCACGCGAGGCAGACAACCTCGAACGATTATAACTCGACTGTACCGTGGGAGACGCGTCCATGCCGCGCAGCAACGCCTTCGCCCTGTCGTCGGGCGCCCTGGTCGGGGCGCTGTTCCTCACGACGGGGGTGGCGGCTCAGGATGCGGACCTGATCAAGCGCGGCCAGTACCTCGTCACCGCAGGCGATTGCGTGGCCTGCCACACGGCCCCGGGCGGCAAGCCGTTTGCCGGCAACTACGCGCTGAACACGCCCATCGGCACGATCATGACCCCCAACCTCACGCCCGACGACGAGACGGGCCTGGGCAAGTGGTCCTACGAGACCTTCGAGAAGGCGTTCCGCCACGGCATCGGCGACGAGGGCGAGTATCTCTACCCCGCCTTCCCCTTCGGCTGGTACACCAAGGTCTCGGACGAGGACACCAAGGCGATCTTCGCCTACCTCAAGTCCCTGCCGCCGGTGAGCGAGAAGAAGCAGCCCAACGACATCCCCTTCCCCTTCAACGTCCGCACCGCGCTCATCACCTGGCGCACCGCGTTCTTCACGGAGGAGCGCTTCAAGCCCGATCCGAACGCCAGCGCGGAGGTGAACCGCGGCGGCTACCTGGTCGAGGGCCTGGGCCATTGCGGCATGTGCCACAACGAGCGCAAGCTCGTCGGCAATTCCGGGCTCGCCGGCAAGATGGGCGGCGGCGTCATCGACGGCTGGTACGCCCCCAACATCACGCCGGACGGGCACCAGGGCATCGGCGCCTGGAAGGACGAGGAGGTGGTGGCCTACCTCAAGACCGGCACGGCGCCGGGCGACCGGCCGGGCGTGGCCGCCGGCCCGATGCGCCAGACCATCGAAGAATCCCTCTCGAAGATGACGGAGGCCGACCTCAAGGCGATGGTCGCCTACCTGCGCACGGTCCCGGCCAAGCAGACCTACAAGGAGAAGGACCTCCAGGCCTTCAACCAGGCCGGCGCGCCGGGGGCGGCCACCTACCTCACCTACTGCTCCTCCTGCCACCGGCCGGACGGCAAGGGCGTCGAGGGCGCGATCCCGGCGCTGGCCGGCAACACCTCCGTCCAGGCCAAGGGCCCGGAGACGGTCCTGCGCGTGATCTACGGCGGCCTCACGGCCCAGAACGGCTACGCGCCGATGCCCGCCATCGGCCAGGAGATGACCGACGTAGAGGTCCGCAACGTCACCGATTACGTCCGCAATTCATGGGGCAACACCGCGCCGGTGATCAGCGGGGATGCCGCCTCGGACGCGCGGGCCGCCACCAGGACCATGCTCTCGGGCACGGCGCCCTGCGCCGAGATTCCGCAGGAGGCCCTGAAGGCGGCGATCGACAAGGCCGGCGCCGCCGAGAAGCTCAAGGGTCTGAAGCAGCAGGACTTCGTGCCGGTGCTCAACGCCATCGTCACGCAGGTGAAGGCGGACAACACCGGGGCCGGCGACGACGCCATCGTCAACGGCCTGACGAGCGCCTTCTGCAAGGTCGGCAAGGAGGACGACCGCTACGGCAAGCCCGGCTGGTCCACCGTGATCGGCACCTTCTCCAACGTCGCCTACAGCCAGGTGAAGCACCCGGAGAAGCAGGCCACCGCCGTGCCCGGCCAGCCGCCGGCCACGAACATGGCCCCGGCCCGGAACTGAGCTCTTAGGCTCAGTCCGCGATCACGCCGGGATAGCGGCCGGCCAGGTCCCGCCGGGTCGCATCCGCCCAGGCGCGGTCGCGGTTCGGCCGCGGCCGGTCGAGGGGCACGGCGGCCACGAGGCTCGCCGGGCGGCCCGAGAGCAGCAGCAGGCGGTCGGCGACCGCGATGGCCTCGGTGACGTTATGCGTGACCATCAGCACGCTCATGCCGAGGCGGTCCACGGTGTCGACCACGAGGCCCCGGAGGGAGGCGGCGGCCGCATCGTCCAGGGACACGAAGGGCTCGTCGAGGACGAGCAGCCGCGGGTCGTTGGCGAGCGCGCGGGCGAGCGCCACCCGGCGCTGCATTCCCAACGACAGCGCCCCCGGATAGCGCCCGCGCCAGGGGCTGAGGCCGAGATGCGCGAACAGGCCGTCGAGGTCCTTGCCCCGGCGCTCGCGCGGCATGGCCAGCCGCACGTTCTGCTCCACGGTGCGCCAGGGAAGCAGGCGGGGCTCCTGGAACACCATGCCCGGCCCGCCGCCCGCGCCGGGTGCCGGCACGATGCTGCCCTCGTAGTCGGGGTCGAGCCCGAGCAGGATGCGCAAAGTCGTGGTCTTGCCCGCCCCCGAGGGGCCGATCAGGCAGACGATCTCGCCTTGCTCCACGCTGAAGGCGAGGTCGCGCACGGCCTCCACCGGCTCGGCGGAGGCCGGGTGGTAGACCTTGCGGACGATCGTGGCCGTGAGGACGGGCTCAGCGCCAGCGGCGGACATGGGCTTCGAGCCGCTGCAAGAGGAGGATGTCGATGGCGATCATCACGCTCATGAACACGATGCTGTAGCCGACGATGGCGGCCACGTTCGTGCTCTGGACGAAGTAGAAGTTGATGGCGAATCCCACTCCGTCCGGCCGCCCGAGCAGCTCGATCACCAGCACGATCTTCCAGGCCAGCGACAGGCCCGAGCGGGCCGCGGCCACCGCGTAGGGCTGGAGCTGCGGCACCAGCACGTGCGCGATCCAGGTGCGCCGGTCGAAGCGGTAGGTCCGGGCCATCTCCTCCAGGCCGGGATCGAGGTTGCGGGCGCCCTCCCGCAGGATCACGGCGACGTTGGGCAGCTTGTTGAGCACCACGGCAAGGATCGCGGCCGATTCGTTGAGGCCGACCCAGATGTAGGCCAGCACGGTGATGACCAGGGCCGGAGTGTTGAGCAGCACCAGGAGCGGGGTATCCAGCGCCAGGTTGGCCGCCCGCGAGCGGCCGAGCGCCACGCCCAGCATCACGCCGAGCACCATCGCCAGGACGAAGGAGATCCCGACGCGGGCCAGCGTCACCCCGACGTTGTGGAACAGGTCGCCGCGGCCCGCCTCCTCCACGACGAACCGCGCCACGGCGAGCGGCGCCGGCAGCAGGCGGGAGCCCGCGGCGTGCGCCGCCGCCTGCCAGGCCGCCAGCAGCACGAGCATCGAGGCGAGACGGGTGAGGAGGCCCATGCGGCTAGGTGCAGGTCCGCGGGCGCGGCTCAGCCATGCTTCGTCCCGTCGAAGTAGAGGTCCGGCGGCAGCGTGGCGCCGGAGCCGACGAGGCGCTCGCCGCCGAGGCGCGCCATCACCGCGTAGAGGCGCTCGCCGTCGCTGCGCTCAGCCTGGATCGTCCGGCGCGGGATGCCGGCCAGGAACTCGCGCTTGAGCGCCTCGAAGGTGGGCTCGTCCTCCGCCGTCATCAGCGGGCGCACGATCTCCCAGGCCGACGCGTCGGTGGCCAGCATGTCCTTGGCCGCCCGCGAGGCCCGCGCGAAGCCGGCCACCGCCTCGGGCTTGGCCGCCACGGTGGTGCCGTCGAACAGGTAGCCGATCAGCGCCACCTGCCCCGTCGCGCCGAAGGCGCGCATGATGTCGTCGGCGCCGATCAGCTTGCGGAAGCCCTTGGCCTCCAGCCGGGCGCAGTAGGTCCAGTAGGTCAGGGCGGCGTCGAGCGCCCCCTGCTCCAGCTTCAGTGTGATGAGCGGCGGCGCGCCGTAGGCGATCTCGGCCCGGGTCTCCAGGTCGATGTCGGCGGCGTCCCGCGCCTGGGCCTTGAGCAGCAGCCAGTTCTTGTCCAGCGGGCCACCGGCGACGCCGAGGCGCTTGCCGACGAGGTCCTTCAGGCTTTTGATCGGGCTGTCGGTCCGCACCATCACCGCGCCCTCGGTGGTGGAATACGGGATGAAGCGCACCGCCCGCCCCTCGTTGCCGAGGCGGGCCGCCCAGAGCAGGTCGCCGATGATGGCGTCCACCTGCCCGCCCATGAACGAGATCCGCGCCGCGTCGTTGCCGGCGAGCTTGACGACTTCAAGGCTGAAGCCGTTGGCCGTGTCGAGGCCGCGGGCCTTGATCACCGCCGCCTCCCAGGCGGCCGTGCCGAAGGGCAGGCTGCCGAGCCGGATCGTCGGGCCCTCGGCCCGCGCCCGCCCGCTCAGGGGCACCAGCGCCGCGGCGGCGAGCAATCCGCGCCGTGACAGCATGACGCCTTCTCCCTGTTCCGTGGCGAACGCCCCAGGGGCGTACCGATTCCGTAGCCCGGCGGTGCCATTGCGCAAAGGTCATAGGGTGTCGCGCCCGGCCCGTCCACAGGGCTCCCGCGCCTTGCGCCGGGCGCGGCGGCGGGGCACCCTCCGGCGCATCGATCGAACGGGAAAAGGGGATGGGGATGGCCGAGGCGCGCGAGGGCGTATTGGACGACGAGACGGTCGTCAGCCGGCTGAAGGCGGAACTGCCCGAGTGGCGCCTGGAGGACGGCTGGATCAGGCGCACCTACAAGACCGCGAGCTGGAAGGGCACGCTGATGGTGATCAACACCGTCGGCCACCTGGCGGAGGCCGCCTGGCACCACCCGGACCTCACCGCCTCCTACGCCTGGGTCGAGGTGCGGCTGATGAACCACGCCGCCAAGGGCATCACCGAGAAGGACTTTTCCCTCGCCCGCAAGATCGAGGAGGTCGTCGGCTGGCAGCCCGGCCTGGAGGGCGGCGGCCTGGAGGGCACCCCCACCGACGCACGCTTCGCCTACATCAAGTACGACAAGTAGGTTTTTGTTTTCGACGGCGGCGGGCCCTGCCCGCCGCGGGAACTTCCCTCCCCCCACTGCGCGGGAGCGTGGGCCTCGCGTCAGCGAGGGTCGGGAGAGGGGAGCGCCGTATCCGGAAGCGTCGCTCCCCTCTCCCGACTTAGCTCGCGGGCCACCCTCCCCCACAGAAGGGGGAGGGACGCGCGCCGCACGAGATCCATTCGATCAGGGTGAGCGCCGCACCTTCGATACGACGCCGAGCCTCCGATTCCAGGCAGGCCGCACAGTTTTTGTGCAGTGCGAAGGCGCCGCCGCAGAGGCGATCGAGGCGTCCCGAGCGCCAACGCCACATGGCACGAAACCTGCTCACGATCTCGTGTCCGTCAATGGCGACGGCACCCCTCAGCCAGCAGCGCCGCTGACGTGATCCGCTCCGTCTCGCGCCCGACCGCGACCGGCGGATTCCGTCGGCATGCGGTTCGGCGGATGGCGGCGTGTTCGAGATCGAGGATCAGGCGTCGATGCGAAACGGTGAGTCCAGGGACGGCCAGGGTGCCGGGCCTCCGGTCGGCGGAACCCGGCGCGGCGTCCTCAAGGGTGCGGCAGCCGCCCTGTCGCTGACGGCCGCGGCGCGGCTGGCACTTCCCGGAGGCGCCTTCGCGCAAGGGGCCGGGCCGGAGGTGAAGGGCGCCAAGCTCGGCTTCATCGCGCTCACCGATGCCGGCCCGCTCTTCGTCGCCAAGGAGAAGGGCCTCTTCGCCAAGTACGGCATGCCCGACGTCGAGGTGCTGAAGCAGGCCTCCTGGGGCACCACCCGCGACAACCTCGTCCTGGGTTCGGAGGGCAACGGCATCGACGGCGCCCACATCCTGACGCCGATGCCCTACCTGATCTCCGCCGGCCGGGTGACGCAGAACAACGTACCCGTGCCGATGCAGATCCTGGCCCGGCTCAATACCAACGGCCAGTGCATCTCGGTCGCCAAGGAGTACCTCGACCAGAAGGTCGGACTCGACTCCAAGGTGTTCAAGGCCGCCATCGACAGGAAGAAGGCCGCCGGCAAGTCGGTGAAGGCCGCCATGACCTTCCCCGGCGGCACCCACGACCTCTGGATACGCTACTGGCTGGCCGCCGGCGGCATCGACCCGGACAAGGACATCGAGACCATCGTCGTGCCCCCGCCCCAGATGGTGGCGAACATGAAGGTCGGGACGATGGACTGCTTCTGCGTCGGCGAGCCGTGGAACGCGCAGCTCGTGCAGCAGGGCCTGGGCTACTCGGCGCTCACCACCGGCGAACTCTGGAAGGACCACCCGGAGAAGGCGTTCGCGATGCGGGCCTCCTGGGTGGAGAAGAACCCGCTCGCCACGAAGGCGCTGCTGATGGCCGTGCTCGAAGCGCAACAATGGTGCGACAAGCCGGAGAACCGCGACGAGTTCGCCGCGATCGTCGCCAAGCGCCAATGGATCAACATCCCGGTGGCGGACGTGGCCGGCCGGATGAAGGGCACGATCGACTACGGCGACGGTCGCGTCGTCGAGAACAGCCCCCACACCATGAAGTTCTGGGCCGACGACGCCTCGTATCCCTACCAGAGCCACGACCTCTGGTTCCTCACCGAGGACATGCGCTGGGGCAAGCTCGACGCGCAGACCGACACCAAGGCGCTGATCGCCAAGGTCAACCGCGAGGACCTGTGGCGGGAGGCCGCCAAGGCGCTCGGCGTCGCCGCGATCCCGGCGAGCACGTCGCGGGGCAAGGAGACGATGTTCGACGGCAAGGTCTTCGATCCGGCCGACCCCGCCGCCTACCTCGCCAGCCTCGGCATCAAGAAGGTCTCGTGATGGCTGCCGGCTCGACGCTCTCCGACAAGGCCACCCTCGGCACGGCCGCGCGCGCGCCGGCCGCGGTCAAGGCCCGGCGCCCCCTCGTCACGGCCAAGGGTATCAAGGTCTTGGCCGCCAACCTGATCCCGCCGCTCGTCGTGCTGGCGGCCTTCCTGCTGTTCTGGGAGGTCGCCTGCTCGCGGCCCACCGCCGGCCTGCCCCCGCCCTCGCGCGTCGTGACGGAAGCCTGGGACATCATCGCCCACCCGTTCTACGACAACGGCGGCACCGACAAGGGGCTGTTCTGGCACATCTCGGCGAGCCTCCAGCGGGTGGCCTTCGGCTTCGCGCTGGCAGCCGTCGTCGGCATCCTCACGGGTACCCTGGTCGGCCAGTCCGACTGGGCGATGCGCGGCCTCGATCCGATCTTCCAGGTGCTGCGCACGATCCCGCCGCTGGCTTGGCTGCCCCTGTCGCTGGCCGCCTTCCGAGACGGCCAGCCCTCGGCGATCTTCGTGATCTTCATCACCTCGATCTGGCCGATCATCATCAACACGGCGGTGGGCATCCGCAACATCCCGCAGGATTACCGGAACGTGGCCGCGGTGATCCGCCTGAACCCGGTCGAGTTCTTCATGAAGGTGATGCTGCCTGCGGCCGCCCCCTACATCTTCACGGGGCTGCGCATCGGCGTCGGCCTGTCGTGGCTGGCGATCGTCGCGGCCGAGATGCTGATCGGCGGCGTCGGCATCGGCTTCTTCATCTGGGACGCCTGGAACTCCTCGCACATCAGCGAGATCATCGTCGCGCTGGTCTATGTCGGCGTGATCGGCTTCGTCCTCGACCGCCTGGTGGCCGGCCTCGGCCGTCTCGTCACCCGCGGCACCAGCGCAGCCTGAGGGGACGCATCATGGCAACGCCCACCCACCTCGACCTCTCGCAGGTCGGCATCAGCTTCACCCGCGGCGGCATCACCACGGAGGTGCTGCGGGACGTGAACCTCAAGGTCGCCAAGGGCGAGTTCGTCTCGATCATCGGGCATTCGGGCTGCGGCAAGTCGACGGTGCTCAACATCGTCGCCGGCCTGCTGAAGGCCTCGACCGGCGTCACCCTGCTCGACGGCAAGGAAGTGTCGAGCCCCGGCCCCGAGCGGGCAGTGGTGTTCCAGAACCACTCGCTCCTGCCCTGGCTGACGGTACGCGAGAACGTGGCTCTGGCCGTCGACAAGGTGCTGGCCAAGAAGAAGTCCAGGGCCGAGCGGGCGGACTGGATCGCCCACAACCTCGCCCTGGTGAATATGACGCACGCCGCCGACAAGCGGCCGAACGAGATCTCGGGCGGGATGAAGCAGAGGGTCGGCATCGCCCGGGCGCTGGCCATGGAGCCGACCGTGCTGCTGATGGACGAGCCCTTCGGGGCGCTCGACGCCCTCACCCGCGCCCATCTCCAGGACCAGCTCATGGAGATCCAGGTGCGGCTGCGGAACACCGTCATCATGATCACCCACGACGTGGACGAGGCGGTCCTGCTCTCCGACCGGATCGTGATGATGACGAACGGCCCCTCGGCCACCATCGGCGAAATCCTGCCGGTGCCGCTCGCCCGCCCCCGGCGCCGCCTCGACCTCGTGGAGGACAAGACCTACGTCCATTGCCGGGCCGAGGTGCTGGAATTCCTCTACGCCCGCCACGCCAAGCCGGCGCTGGCCGCCTGAACCGAAGGCGCGCGGAACCGAACGCCGCGGGCCGCCTTACTCTCCCGGTCCGATGTCGCCCCGCGATCGAGACAGCCTCGATGCCCGGCGCCCGTCGGCTTGAGGGAGGGTTTCACGATGAGCGACGGATTTCCGTCCATGACCGCGCTTCTGGGCCTGCTCGCGGTGGCGGGCTACCAGAACCGGGACAAGATCGCCGAGATGCTGGGCGGCGGCAAGGAACCGGCCGCAGCACCCGGCCGCGACGGTGGCCAGACCTCCGCACCGGGGGGCCTCGGCGGCCTGCTCGGGGGCGCCGCTGCCGGTGGTGCGGGCGGCTTCCTCAACAGCGGCCTGGGCGAACTCTTGGACCGCTTCACCAAGGCGGGCCACGGCGATGCGGCCTCGTCCTGGGTGAACCAGGGCCCGAACCGGGAGCTGCCCGCCCCGCACCTGGAGCAGGCCATCGGCCCCGACGTGCTGGCGACCCTGTCGCAGAAGACCGGCCTGTCGCGGGAGGAACTGCTCGCCCGCCTCTCGCGCGAATTGCCGGGGGCGGTGGACCGCTACACCCCGGACGGCCGCATCCCGGCCTGATCGGCGCCGGATGCTGGAGCGGCCGGTGCGCCCGAGGGCGTACCGGCCGTCTTTCGATCGTCAGCGGCTCTTCTTGTAGAGCTTGCTCGCGATCTCGAAAATCTCCTGCGGGGCGTAGTCGGGGGCGAAGGCGCCGTAATTGCCGTCGAGTTCGGGGATCTTGCCGCCTTCCGGCAGCCCGTCCACGATCTCCAGCTGGCCCGGCGGATCGCCCGGCAGCGCGACCTCGTCGTTCGACCAGACGCCTGCGGCCTCGGCGTAATCGTCCGGACTGAAGCTGTAGAGGCGGCGGTGGCTGCCCTCCTGCAGGTACTTCTGGCACTCGGGGATCTTGTCGAGGACGATGTTGGGCGTCGGCAGCATTTTTTCGATCTCGACGCCGGTGAGCTTCTTCAGGGCGAGCGCATAGGCGTGGGCGTGGACCGAGCCGCGCACCAGCAGGTAGCCGCAGACCTCGCGGCCGGTCGGGTCCTTCAGGGTCTCGTAGACGCGCAGCTTGTGGATGCGGGCGCCGCATTCCAGGTGGAAGTTGTGCAGCAGATCGATGATCAGGTTACCCGTGGTCGTCACCATGTCCATGTTCCAGGACGCGGCGTTGGAGTTCATCGGCATCGCGCCGCCGCCGTTCGACAGGAAGCTGCCGGCCAGCCGCACGTCCTGCATGTCGTGGAACGGCGCCTTGGAGACGTCGACGTTCTCGGTGTCGTCGCCGGGGCCGTTGTTGAGCATGGCGATGCCGGTCGAGACCAGCTCGACATGGCCGAGTTCCTCGGCGAAGATGCTGGAGACGAGGCTGTAGAACGGCCGCAGCTTGGTCTTGTTGCGGAAGTTGAAGCTCTGGAACATGTAGTTGCCGAGCGTCGACATCTCGCCGTACTTGCCGCCGAGCAGCTCCTGCAAGGCAGCCGCCGCGTTCGGGTCGGGCCGCTTGGGCTGGGGCAGTTCGGCCTGAAGCCGATCGATGCGCATGAACATGTCTGGAAATCCTCTCAGGTGACGGGCACCTGAGGGACCTACCGGCCTCGGGCCGGCCTGTTCCTGCGTCCGGACCGATAGCCGCGGGCCGGTTGCCGGACGCCGTCCGAGGCTTACGCGGGCAGGCGCGGTAGACGCCCGCCCGTCCGCCTCAGGCCTTCAGGGCCGCGTCGAGGTCATCGATCAGGTCCGCCGTGTCCTCCAGGCCGATCGAGAGGCGGACCACCTCCGGCCCGGCGCCGGCGGCGGTCTTCTGCGCGTCGGTGAGCTGGCGGTGGGTGGTCGAGGCCGGGTGGATGACGAGCGAGCGGGTGTCGCCGATGTTGGCCAAGTGCGAGAACAGCTCCAGGTTCGAGACCAGCCTGACGCCCGCCTCGTAGCCGCCCTTGAGGCCGAAGGTGAAGACGGCGCCGGCACCCAGCGGCGTGTAGCGCTTGGCGAGCTGGTGGTAGCGGTCGCTCTCCAAGCCCGGATAGCTCACCCAGGACACGGCCTCGTGGGCGGCCAGGTGCGTGGCGACCGTGAGGGCGTTGTCCGAGTGGCGCTGCATCCGCAGGGGCAGGGTCTCGATGCCGTTGAGGATCAGGAAGGCGTTGAAGGGCGAGAGCGCCGGCCCGAGGTCGCGCAGGCCCAGCACCCGGATCGCGATGGCGAAGCCGAAATTGCCGAAGGTCTCGGCCAGCACCATGCCGGAATATTCCGGCCGCGGCTGGCTCATCATCGGGTAGCGCTGGTCGCCGACCCAGTTGAACGAGCCGCCATCCACCACGAGCCCACCGATCGAGTTGCCGTGGCCCCCTAAGAACTTCGTGGCCGAGTGCACCACGATGTCGGCCCCGTGCTCGAAGGGCCGGATCAGGTACGGCGTCGCCATGGTGTTGTCGACGATGAGCGGGATGTTGTGCTTTTTCGCGATGTCGGCGAGGGCGCGGATATCGGTGATGACGCCGCCGGGATTGGCGATGGACTCGCAAAAAATCGCCTTGGTGCGGGGGGTGATCGCGGCCTCGAAGGAGGCCGGGTCGTCGGTGTCGGCCCAGACCACCGACCAGCCGAAGTTCTTGTAGGAATGGTTGAACTGGTTGATCGAGCCGCCGTAGAGCTTGTTGGCCGCGATGAACTCGTCGCCCGGCTGCATCAGGGCATGCATGGTTAGGAACTCGGCCGCATGCCCCGAGGCCACCGCCACCGCCGCGGTGCCGCCTTCGAGGGCGGCGATGCGCTCCTCCAGCACGGCGTTGGTCGGGTTGGTGATGCGCGAGTAGATGTTGCCGAAGGCCTGGAGCCCGAACAGCGAGGCGGCGTGGTCCACGTCGTCGAACACGAAGCTCGTGGTCTGGTAGATCGGCGTCGCCCGCGCGCCGGTGGTCGGGTCCGGCGAGGCGCCTGCGTGGATCGCGAGGGTGTTGAAGCCGGGCAGGCGGTCGGTCATCGTATCGCTCCTCGGCCTACAGCCGTGGCAGGCGGTTTACGCCCGGCCGCGGAGGGGGCGCAAGGCGGGTCGTGGAGGAGCTTGTCCCTGAAGGATGCGGCCCCTGCCCCGGTACCAAGCGTGGAATGCCGGCCCCTACTTGGGCTTGGCCTCGTCCAACCGTTTGACGACCGGCTCTGCAGAGGCCGCAGCGTGCAACGCCTCCCAGTCGTCGGGCGGGTTGCCTTTATCGAGCATCCCCTTGAACACGGAATAGGCGTCCGTCCTGGAGCCGTAGGTCCCCAACGTGTTCCCGTCATTGACCCAGGCGAAGATGACGATCTTGGTTTTGCTGTCGAAGCGGAAGAAGAGGCGGAACCGGCCATTGCCGAATTTGACCCGGAACCAGTGTTTCCGGGCCTTGCCGGGCGTATGGGCCTGTCGATACTCCTTACGGGTCGGGTCGGCTGGAATGGTCTCGAACAGCAGCTTGCGGAGCATCGCCAGGAGCTTCGCGCGTGCCGTGCTCCGGTAGTCCTCCGGATCGGCCGCCTTGGCCGCCTCGACGGCACTCGTAAGCCTTCCAAGCTGATCGAGCAGCAGGGGATGACCGAGGATCGTCCAGCCGTCGACGACCATGGCTCAAAGCGTCACGCCTCCGTCGATCTCCTCGTCGAGATCGACGGTCATCCCGGTCGTGAGCGCAGCCATGCGCTCCGCGAGACCGGCGGGGAAAGCCGTGATGCGCGACGGATTGCGGGTCATGTCCTGCGCGAGGAACGTCAGGAACCCATCGATCACCGGATCGGCCTCGTCGTCGGTACCGAGGAGGCTCACACGGCCGCCCTCGTCCACGACGTAGGTGATTTCACCGCCGTAGCTCACGCCGAGCGCCTGCCGTACGGCCTTGGGAACCGTCGTCTGACCCTTCGCGGTGATCCTGCTGCGTTCGCGGACAAGGGTCGCGGCCATGGACTCCTCCATGCATAGGTAAGGATTATTCCTTGCCTCGCAGGGACTGGCAGGGCAATGGCTTGCGAAGGGAGGCTTTCCGGTGGCGTCGGCCCTCGCGCGTGGTCGATCCTCACGACCCACTCATGAGTCCGGCCACCCTTCCCTCTCGAATCCTAACGCGTCTTGGCCGACCTTGGTCTTGCGGTCCCGTCGCGGACCGCGTGAACCCGGTCACCACGATGCCACCCATCCTCCACGTCGCCGCCATTCACGCCGAAGCTCCGGCGGGGGGCGCGGCCCGGTTCATCGTCGGCCAGGATCACGCAGGACGCTGGGTCGCCGTCGAGGTCCACGGGCGCGCCGGCGGCTTGTTCCGCAGCCGCGATGCGGCGGTGCACTTCGCCGCGTACGAGACCGGCCATCGCGCCGACGCCGTGAGTGTTTCGCCCGACCGGGTCGAGCTGCGGCTGTGAGAGGACGGGGCGCCCTGCGCTAGCGGGACGCCCCCATCGGCCGAGCCACGCCCCCGCGCCGGCACGCCGAAAACCTACAGTTCCAGGAAGGCTCGAAATCCTCCGAAGATCATGCGCTTGCCGTCGAAGGGCATCCTGGCCGGGTCCGTCTCCAGGCGCGGATCGGCCATGACGCGGGCGTTGACCGCGTCGCGGTCCTCCCGCGAGGCGTAGACGATCCAGGAGAAGACCACGACCTCGTCCTCCCCCGCCTCGACGGCGCGGGGGAACGAGGTGCGCTTGCCGTAGGGCACGTCGTCGCCGACGCATTCCACGAAGGCCAGCGCTCCGTGCTCCTTCCACAGCGCACCGGCCTTGGCGGCCAGCGCCTTGTAGGCGTCGAGCTTGTCCCTGGGCACCGGGACGATGAAGCCGTCGACGTAGGACATTCCTTGTCTCCCTGATCTCCGTTCGGCCTCCCGAGGACGGGCGGGGCCCTCGGCTACCGACACCGGGCCCGAGTTTTTTTTCGGGCGCCGGTTCCCTGGCGTGGAGACGCCCGCGCGGCCGCGGGCCGGCCGCCACCCTAAAAAAGTCCCGATGCTCGTGCTGTGCGGGAGGCCGCACCCGCCGCCCGGACACGAACTCCTCGATGCTGAAGACCGCCTTCGTTGCCGCGCGCGACCGCCAGCGCCTGTCCGAGATCGCCACGATCCTGATCGGCTTCGGTGTCAACCGGGTCGTGGACCGCCTCGGGCTGCGCTACCTGCCCCTGATCCCGCGCCGCAAGCCGAAGGTGGACGTGACCCGGCTCTCCGAGCCGGAGCGCCTGCGCCGGGCCATCGAGGCCTTGGGGCCGACCTTCATCAAGTTCGGGCAGGTGCTGGCCAGCCGCCCGGACCTGCTCTCGCCGATCTGGACCGAGGAGCTGGCCAAGCTCCACAGCCAGGTCTCGCCGGTGCCATGGGAGCAGATCGGCCCGCAGCTCGAGGCCGACCTCGGCGCCCCGCCCCAGGAGGTCTTCGCCGAGTTCAACCTCGAGCCCATCGCCTCGGCCTCGATCGCCCAGGTCTACCGGGCGCGGCTGCACACCGGCGAGGACGTGATCGTCAAGGTGCTGCGGCCGAACCTGCGCAAGATCATCGAGGCGGACCTGCGCCTGATGGCGCACGGCGCCCGCATCGTCGAGACCGAGTGGCCGGACATGGCCCGCTACCAGCCCCGCGAGCAGATGCGCCACCTCGCGGAAGGGTTGAACGGGGAGTTGGACCTCCTCAACGAGGCCCGCAACTGCGAGCTTCTCGCCGCGATCTTCGAGGGGCGCGACGACATCGTCTTCCCCAAGATCCACTGGGAATGGTGCTCCGAGCGGGTTCTGGTGCAGGACTTCATCCACGGCATCCCCCCCAACGACGAGGTGCGGCTGAAGGAGGCCGGCGTCGACAAGAAGCTGCTGGCCCAGAAGGGCACCGACGCCTTCCTGCAGATGGCCCTGATCGAGGGCGTGTTCCATGCCGACCCCCACCCCGGCAACATGCTGGCGATGTCGGACAACCGCATCGGCTTCATCGATTTCGGCATCATCGGCCGCCTGTCCCAGCGGCGGCGCAGCCAGCTCCTGATCCTGATCGGCGCCATGCTGAAGCAGGATGCGGACGGGCTGATGGCGGTGCTGCTCGACTGGACCGGCACCAGCAACCCGGACATGACCAAGCTCCAGATGTCGGCCCAGGCCTTCGTCGAGAGCCATTCCTCCATCCCCCTCAACCTCGGGCTGGTGCTCACCGACTTCATGACCATGGCCCGCGAGAACGACCTCGCCATGCCCACCGACCTCGCCATCCTGTTCAAGGGGCTGGTGACCGCCGACGGGGTGATGCGCCACCTCGACCCGAACTTCGACCTGTTCGCGGCCGCCGGCCCCACGGTGCGGGCCAGCATGAAGACGCAGTTCTCGCTCGACGGCCTGAAGCAGAAGGCCGAGGCGCTGGGCGTGGGCCTCTACGGGGCGGCCTCGGAGCTGCCGACCCTGATCCACCTGATGCTGGTGCGGCTGAAGCAGGGCAAGGTCACGGTCGAGATCGAGGTGAAGGGCCTCGACAAGGTCACCCGCGGCATCGAGCGCGCCGCCGCCCGCGTGGCCGTCGCCCTGGTGGTGGCCGCCTTCGCCACCCAGCTCGCCCCGCGCCTGATCGACCTCGGCACCCCCGTCTTCGTCACGATCGGTCTGATCGTCTTCGTCCTGGGCGTCGGCTGGCTGGTGCTGCTCGGGCGTAACAAATGATAACGACGCTTGTATACGCTACTCAAGGTCTCGTGTCGAAACCCGGCTAGGCGAATGCAAACATAGCTTGCAAGTCGGAAGCGGCGTGCTAGCCTGTTTACACCCTTCGAATCGCGAAGATGCGGGTCGGGAGCAGGGCTAGAAGCGGCGTAAGCCGCCGGCCCTCCCGGCATCGACATCGTGTCGCCACGTCTCGCCTCGGCGGGTCGATGCGTCCTCGTGCGCACCTGCGGATCGACCGCTGCGCGCACGGTCCGACGCTGTGGGGGGTGTCATGGATGCAGGGATCTTGTCGGAGGATCGTGCGGTCGAGCGGCGCATGGCCTCCCTCGAAGCCGAGAACAAACACCTGCGTGCCCTGCTGATGCAGGCGAGCCGCCAGGCCGAGACCGAGCTGGAGCGCAACGGGCGCCTGGGGCGCATCGTCGCCTCGGAGCGCAGCGCCAGCCGCGTCGAGGCCGAGCGCGTCGGCGCGGAAGCCGCGCGGATGCGGGCCGAGGCCTCGGAGCGGGCCGCGCGCTTGGCCATCGTCGAGGAACTGAACGCCCAGTTGCTCGCGAGCGAGGAGTTCAACCGCCGCATCCTGTGGACCACCACCGATTGCGTGAAGATGCTCGACCTCGACGGGCGGCTCATCACCGTGAGCGAGACCGGGCCGGCGGTGTTCGGTGTGCCCAACTTCGCCGGGCTGGTCGGGCGCCCCTGGGCGGAGTTCTGGTCCTGCGCGGACAGCCGCGCCCGCGTCCTGCACGCCCTGGTCCAGGCCCGCGTCGGCATGCCCTGCCGCTTCCAGGCGATGCTGGACGTGAGTGGCGGCCCCGCGACCTGGTGGGACATCGCGGTGACGCCGATCAACGGCGCCGACGGGCGCCCCGAGCGCATCCTGGCCGTCTCGCGCGACATCACGGAGCTGAAGCAGACCGAGGACCGCCAGACCCTGCTGATGCAGGAACTGGCCCACCGGGTGAAGAACACGCTCGCCATGGTGCAGGCGGTGGCCGCGCAGACCCTGCGCAACGCCGTCTCCCTGGAGGCCGCCGGCGAGGCCCTGGGCGCGCGGCTGGTGGCGCTGGCGCAGGCCCACGACGTGCTGATGCAGGGCTCCTGGGCCAGCGCCTCGCTCTCCGGCCTCGTCGCCGGGGCGGTGGCGCTGCACGGCGACGGCGCGCCGGGCCGTTTTCGGGTAGTGGGGCCGGACGTGACGCTGGGCCCCCGGCCCGCCATGACGCTGGCGCTGATGCTGCACG
>NZ_BPRB01000115.1 GCF_022179685.1 Methylobacterium trifolii | reverse complement strand
AGGTGCTGACGTCGGACACTCAACGCTAGACGCTTGAGCAGGATTGAGCGCTGCATCGACCCGCGCTGCCGGAACTACGGCTTCGGCGTCGCCGCGGACGCTTGAGGCACCGCCCTGCTGGTGTCCTTACGGGGAGGCCCACTCGCACTCGCAGAGATAAACCCAAGGTCGAATCGAAGCCGGCTCCTTCCCTTGCGCCTACGCGTGTCTACGTGTTTTCCCTCGATGCTTTCTGAGATCGATTGTGCAAAATCGATCTGGTCGGCACAAAGCCGATAATGCCTATGCCAGCGGCTTTTCAACCAGTTCAATCCGCTCGTGACGGAATCTCTAGCTCGGGATGCGGGTCTCATTTGGTTGCCCGCCTATGACGGACGAAGGTGCGAGTGTCAGGGTCGCCAACCAGCATTGATGAGCCTCAGCCGGGTCCGCGTACGTACCGTGTGTTCCGTGTAAGGCATGATGGAACCGTAGGGCGGGCTGATATCCTCGACGCACAAACCGACGCTGAGGCGAAAGCCGTAGCGGCCACGCTCCCCAACGGTCACGGTATCGATCTCTGGGAGCGTGCCCGCTACCTTGCCAGCTATCCCCCTCAAAGCGCGACACACCCTGAACGCTGATCGTCAAAGAGTTGTTCACTTGGTAAGACTACGAGCCCATCTCTTAGCTCATACCAATCGGCATTGATCATAACCGATAGGTCCAATGGCGCAGTCCGATGGACATGATCTTCCAGGGCTGCGCGATGAGACGGGTCCAGGCGTCGCGACACCGCTCAATGATGTCGTCATAGGAGGCGAAGATGCGGTCGCCGAGCCAGTTGTCGCGCAAGAACTGCCAGACAGCCTCATCCTGAACATGTCGAAGGGCGTCCTGCCACCAGAGTTCAATTGGCGTGCCGGCCGGGAGCTGTGCGCGGATCAACGTCACCTCTGCGGGCAAGGCTTTTTGCAGGCCTGGAGCGCGGCGGGGTCCTGCGTATGATGGCGCGGGCGTGCCGACAGCTTGACGAAGCCGAGCCGCTCGAGCGTGCGACCCACCGTGCTCCCGTCCAGACTCAACCCGAAGCTGGCGTAGATCCAGGCGGCCAGATCTTTCAATGGTCGACAGTGAGATCCTCGTGCAACAGCACGGAGGCGGATACGGCAAACCCTCCCGGTTCGCCTCATCGAACCAGATAAACGACCGCTTCGAAACTTCGTGGGTCATCATCATCGCCGACTGGTATTAGACCATTGGCGGGACGCAGACGTGCACAGAGGATCGTAAAAATTGCGCGCTTCAAAGCAATATTGTGTGAAATTTTTATAAATATCCTGGTATTTTCAAGTTCGTGCGCTGGTTTCAGTATACATGTTGTTTGTATCAGATGTAAGTTCGTATAAAGTGAAAATGTAGTCGATTTGTTTCGATCGAAATTTCGGCTTTCGACATTCCTTATCCCTGCACGGTCTGTCGTCCGGCGCATAAGATTATAGTAATCTACATTTTATCATCAAATGTATTATGAATAACTCGTATATTGCTCAATTAATAAAATCATACGTTGCCAAATAAAATTACGGATTCGACTAATTACATTCATTCACTATATTCGCAGCCCGTCTCGTTGATGCGCGAGTACCGGGAGCCAGTCAGAGTTCCGAGAAAGCCGACCAAAATACAACTATGGATTGTATGTTAGGATTTTAACAACCCCCACAATGCGACATCGGATTGAGCCGAAAGGTTTCGATAAACCGGCGCTCTCGCGATCAGGACCATGCCGCTACGCACCCGTCGGCCGACCTCTCATGCGATCCTGCCTCATCGAGGCGGTGCGACCGCCATCGAGTTTGCACTGATTGCGCCCGTGTTTCTGCTGATCCTGTGCGCTTGGACCGAGGTCGGGCTCTGCCTGATGATGGGGAGCGCCTTGGACAACGCCGCGCGTGATGCGAGCCGCCTGATCCGTACCGGCGCAGCGAGCGAGGCGAGCTTCAAGGCGGCCGTGTGCGCCAAGGTCGCGCCGATCATCCCGTGCACCGGCATCGTCTACAACGTTCAAACAGGATCGAGCTTCTCGGGCCTCGGCGTCGTCACCGTGTCGAGTACGGGCACATTGTCGAGTACCGGCTTCACTGTGGGCGGCTCCGGCGCGGCGATGCTTGTGCAGGTCGCCTATCCCAAGCCGGCCTTCTTCTCATCGCTGCTCAAGGCGGCCGGCTTCGGTGGCAACGTCCTGATCCTGACGACGCTTGCCTTCCAGAACGAGAGCTACTGATGAGTGGCCTCATACGATGCTTCCGGCACGATCGTCGCGGCGTAGGCGCTCTCGAGTTCGCGTTGATCTTGCCTGTCATGCTCACAGCTGTGCTCGGCAGCGTTCAAGTGTTCCTCCTCGCGCGCGCGAAGATGCTCACCGTCGCCGCAGCCCGCAACATTGCCGACCTCGTGTCCCAGCAGGACAGCGTCACGGCCGCGACGATCTCGGATTTCTGCATCGCGGGCAGGCTCTCCATGCAGCCGCTGTCGAGCGCCACGCTGAAGGCCGCCGTCGCCAGCGTCGGCTATTCCAGCGCGGCGTCGGCTCCCACCATTGTCTGGAGCGACGGGACCTGCGGCAGTGTCGCGAGAATCGCGACCGCTGCGACCCTGGCGAAGTCCGTCGTCGTCGCGAACGGCGACAGCGCGATCGTCATCTGCGCGACATACACGCTCGCACTGCCGATTTCCTTTCCGCTCGGATCGAGCTTCGCCCTCACTGGAACCGCAGTCGCGCGCCCCCGCAACGGCACGGCCGTGGCTTACGGCAGCTGACATCATGACAGACGTCCGAGGCGCACCATGAACAACGCTTTGCGTCTGTCGGCCAGCGGGTACTGGCGTGATCGTCGCGGCGTGTTCGCGTTGTGGTTCGGTGTCGCGATGATACCGATGATGCTGTTTGCCGCCGTAGGGCTCGACCTGATGCGGGCCGTCAACCTGCGCGCACAGCTACAGGCGGCCGCGGATGCGGCTGCCCTTGCCGGGGCCACCGCGTTCACCTCCGCCTCGGCGAGCGCGGCCGCGACGGCGATCGCCAACCGCTATATGGCCGGAGCGGCCACTCAGCTCACCACGAGCAGCACGTCGAGCCCGCCGACCTACACGACCGCGGCGAACGTCACCAGCAGCGGAGGCGCAACGCTCTACTCGGTGACCGTGGCGGCACAAGCGACGATGACGAGTTCGCTCATGAAGATGTGGGTGAATGCGGTTCCCGTCAGGGTGACGGCCACGGCACAAAACCCGACCCTCTCGATCACGTTCACATTGTCCAGCTTCGCCAGCAATGCCGCCGACGCGGATGCGATCTATTACTATACCGTGCCGAGCGATGGCAGTGTCCCATCAACTGCGTCGTTGACTCTTCTGTACAGCAACACCAGCAGCACCAGCGGAAAGACAGTCACCACTCTGGTCACGGCTGGACAGAAGATAGGCTTTGCGCTGAAGAACGTCACCGGCGGTATCACGCCCTACCTGCTCAACGGCTACCTCGGTTTTCAGGGCACCACCCACTGGTTCTACTCGCATCTCATGCCTCCGAGCACGCAAGCCTATTCCTGGGTTTCGCAGAACTGCAATCTGCAGGCGATTGCTTCCGATACGGGCGGAGCGGTCAAGAACGGTTCGTGCTTCTCGGCATTGCCGAGTTACGCCACGGTCAATTGCTCTCAGTCTCCTGGAAAGACGATCACGTATTACTGGAATGATATGGGTGGTCTTATCGACGACAAAGATTACAACGATGCCGTTTTCACTGTAACGTGCTCAGGAAAAGCGGGATCAAACAGGTCAAATGTCGTCTTGGTAAAATGACATTTTTCATATTCAGCCCCAGGTCCGGCTGGGTCGGGTCGGCTGTGTAGCGGGCGGATGGTGGATCTGGTTCCGGGCAGCGGCGCGACGGCATCGCCGTGAGGCCGCCCGCCGCAATCGACCCCCCGGACGGTTTCGGACATCAAGCAGACCAGGCTGCGTCGCGGAATGCTCGCCCCGGGCCGAGGGGCGACGAGCGCCGATCATCACGGGTCAGCCGGGGACGATGCGCTCGTCGAGTTTCCGATCCACGGTCCGGACCGTTCGTTCGATCTCGGCGTCGGGCATGCCGAGTTGGTGCGAGATCAGGTTCACCAGCAGGTCGACCCGCTCGATGAACGGCGCCCCGCTCGCCACAGCCCGGGCGGCCGAGGAGGGCTTCAGCAGGCTCTCGGCCGCCTTTGCGTATTTCTCGAACGGGACCTGGTCCCCCGGATCGGCGCCGAGCCGGCGGGCCACCGCATCGACGTGGTCATAGATCGCACGGGAGAGCGTCAGGTCGTCGTGCACCGCGTCGCGGATCGAGCGCGGCTCCTGCGCGGTGATGCAGCGGTAGTTCCCCGTCAGCAGCATCGACCACTTCGCCAGGGGGACGAAGAGCGAGTCGAACACCTTGAGCTTCACGGGAACATCCTGTCCGTCGATCCGGACGGCGTCGATGTCGGCCTCCAGTTCCCGGAGCAACCGGTCATGTCCCGCGTCGGCGAACGTCGCCGCCTTGAAATTCGTCGGCAGCCCGACATGCAGGACGTTGGCGCCCTCGTCGGCGGGGCGGAACGCCTGCGGGTCCGGCGAGCACAGCGACATCAATCCGGGCTCGAAACGATCCCACACCCCGGCATTGGTGTAGGCATCCCGCAGGTCCATGTCCGCCAACGCCTGAATCCGATTGAGATACGGCAGCGGCGGCATGTTCATGATCGACAGGCAGGGCAGCTTCGCGGCGGCGATCTTGATCATCAGCACGCGGATCGTGTGGTTGGTGTATTGCGGCTCCTGCATCGCAAGGCCGACCAGGTCGTATCGCGAGACGTCGACGTCTTCCGGCGGCCGCGCGTCCAGGGTTCCAGGCAGGTCGCGGGAGAAGAAAGAACGGTGGCTGGACTCGTCGCGCAGCTTGATGCGGACTTCCGTGCCCTCGCGGTTGATGAGATCCGCAGTCTTCTTGCGGCAGACCAACGTCACGTCGTGACCGGCCATCAACAGCTTCGTCGCCAACAGGGAGCCGTATGACGCCCCGAGGATCAATATTCTACGCGGCATTATTTGCTCCCCGTGGCGGAACGACTGTTTTATTGAGGTCCACTCAGCGACCCTTCTTGCATTCTTTATACACATTCGCCGAACCGATATGCAAGGCACCGCGCGGCGTCCGGTCCTGATTTCGCTGCGATAGGACCGAGCCTCACGGGGTGCGTCGCTTGCGGTGGTGCCGGCCCATGTCCCGCGTTGGGCGCGAGGCGATCGTCCGCATCCGGCACCGAGCCGCTCATCCGTCAGCCGCTGGCGGGGGAGGACAGCCGACCATCAGCGCGGTCGGACCTCGCCGGGAACGTCCGGCCGGGGGTCGGATACGAAACCGTCGCGGTTCGGCATCCTGACCGCGGCCAGGGACGCCGCGTCGATGACGGCGTCGCCCGGCACGAGGCCGTTCAAATGGAGGATGTAGGCCGAGACGGCGTAGACCGCGTCGGTGTCGAGCGATTGCGGCGCGTTCAGGGGCATGGCTCGGCGGATATAGTCGAACAGCGTCGGCGCGTAGGGCCAGAAGCTGCCCACGGTCTTGATCGGCTTGCCCGAGGCGAGACTACCCTGGCCGCCGACGAGGCGCTCGCCGGTTCCGCCTTCTCCCTTGGCCCCATGGCAGCTCGCGCATTGAGACGCGAAGAGGATTTGGCCTTGCGCGACGCTGCCCTGTCCCGCTGGAAGCTTGCGGCCGTCGCGATCGATGTCGATGTCCCAGGCCGCGATTTCCGGCTGGGTCGCCGGCCGGCCGATCCCGTAGCGCGGGCTGGCATTGGCTGCGGCCGCGGCTGCTGCGAGACCGGCCGCGAGGACGAACGGCCTAAGCTTTGACGAAGCCATTGCTGACCGCTCCGCTCTCGGCGATCCGCCAGGGGATGATCGCGTTGTTGTGGTAGAACGACTTCATGCCACGCACCTGCGTCAGCGCCTTGAAGTCGGGCTGCACGTAACCGGTCTCGTCGGTGGCGCGGCTGAGGATGGCCGTCGGGGTGCCGTCCCAGGTCCAGGGCAGCCGGAAGCGGGTCAGGGCGCGCGTCAGGACTGGAGCCTGCAATTGCGCAACGGTCCAGGTCCGACCGTCGTTGACGGAGACCTCGACCTGCGTGATGCGCCCGTGTCCACTCCAGGCGATGCCGGTGATCTCGTTGTAGCCCCTGTCGATCCTTTGCGTGCCCGAAGGGCGCGTGATGATCGACTTCGCCTCCATGTAGAAGGTGAACTGGCGCGCCGTGCCGTCCGGCATCGAGTCCGTGTATTTGGAGGTCTCCTCGCGCGAATGGGCCGGCTCGGCCGTCACGTTGAGGCGACGCAGCCATTTCACGTTCATGTTGCCCTCGAAGCCGGGCAAGAGGACTCTCAACGGATAGCCCTGCTGCGGACGGAGCCGTTCACCGTTCTGGCTGTAGACCAGCATCGCGTCGTCGAGGCACTTGTCGATCGGGATGCTGCGCGTGAGCGCGGCGGCATCGGCGCCCTCGGCAACGACCCACTTCGCCTCGGGCCTGAGGCCGGCCTCGGCCAGCACCGTCTTCAGAGGCACGCCGGTCCACTCGGCACAGCTCACGAGGCCGACGAGATCCGACGCCGTGCGGCCGCTCATCGCCTCGAAACCCGGGTTGCCGGAGCATTCGATGAAGTGGATCCGCGATTCCGACGGGAAGCGCCGGATGTCCGCCATGGTCAGGATCAGCGGCGTCTCGACGAGGCCGTGGACCATCAGCCGGTGCTGGCCGGGATCGATCTCCGGGATGCCGCCGTGGTGTCGCTCGTAGAACAGCCCGTTGGGCGTGATGATTCCATCGAGCTCCTGCAGCGGTGTGCGGCTGGACGCAGAGATGTATTGCGGCAGGCCCTTCGGGATGTTCCGGACGACCTGCTTCTCGAAGGGCGAGGGCGTGCCATAGGGCTCGCTGCCGACGTCGGCGCCCGGCACCTTCATCCAGTCGGGGATGTTCGGCGGCCCGTTCGGTTCTGAGCCGGCCTCCTGCGCCGCGACGGTGCCAGACACGACGGCGCCACCGACCAACGCCGCACCCCGGCCGAGGAGATGCCTACGCTGCGGCGATTCGAGACCGCCGCCGTCCCGCCGCCCCTTGCTCATCGCCCTGCTTCCTCCGACCTCGGCGCCCTCTCGGCTCCAGTCCGATGCATCGGGTCTGAACCCACCTGCGTCGTTCGGGAGCTTAGGCGTTCGGTCATCTCGGTTCGAAGTCTGGCGGCCTTCGGGTGGGCGCGCAAGCGGCGGTCCCCGAGACGGGACGCTCCCGCCATCGCCGCGTCCGGCTCTCAGCGACCCATCCCGTAGAACTCGTCGTTCGGCCGCATGTTCGTGACGTTGGCGAGACGGTTCGACATCCCGAAAAACGCGGCGATCGCGGCGATATCCCAGGCATCCTCCTGATCGAAACCGTGCTGCGCCAGGGTGGCGAAGTCCTGGTCGTTTACCGTGTGGGCCTCGAAAGCGACCTTCACAGCAAAATCGATCATGGATTTCTGGCGTTCCGTGATGTCGGCCTTTCGATAGTTGATGGCGACCTGATCGGCGATGAGTGCGTTCTTCGCACGAATGCGAAGGATCGCTCCGTGAGCCACGACGCAGTACTGGCACTGGTTCAGGTTGCTCGTCGCGACGACGATCATCTCCCGATCGACCTTGGTCAGGTTGCCGGGTTTGTCCATCAGCGCGTCGTGATAGGCCATGAAAGCGCGGAACTCGTCCGGACGGTGTGCCAACACCAGGAAGACGTTCGGGATGAAGCCGGACTTTTCCTGCACCGCGAGCAAACGCTGGCGCAGATCGTCCGGCATGGCGTCCAGGTCCGGCACGGGGAACCGGCTGATCGGCGGCTCGAGGTTTCGATCCATGGGCTCTTCGCTCGCATCGCGGCTCTCCTGAGCCGACGGGATCAGCGGATCACGACAACGCCTCACGGGAAAGGCGTATTTCGCGGTTCCAGCCGGGGGCCGCCGCCATCCGCAGCCCTACGCGGGTGCGGGCCGACCGTACAGTCGGGAGACGTGCCAGCGCATGATCCATTGGTGGGGCGAGCAGCCCTATTGCGCCTTCTCGTGCTCGGACAGACCGACCGCCTTGTAGTCGTAGGCGGGATAGAACTCCGTCCGGTACGCGCCCCATGCCGTGTCCTCGAGCACGCGATTGACCTCGCGCAGCCGCGTGGCCGGAAGCCGGAGCACGATGATCTGGCCGATGCCCATGACGACATTCCAGGACACCACCTCGATGCCGGGCGGCGGGAACGCCTTGTAGAAACCCTGCCTGGCGAGCTGGGCATTCAGCTCGGCGAGCGGGCGCGACTGGTCGTGTCGCAGAAAGACCGTCAGCAGCGTCGCGTTGTCCGGCGTCGCCGAGGCGGTGCCGGCCTGAGGCGCCGCGACCGACTGGGCGACCGCCACACCATCGTTCGCCGCGTAAAGGACGGCGGAGATCGCGAGCAAGGTGAGCGGCCATGCCTTCGGTCGTCGGTCTCGCATCGCGTGTGTCCCTGAACGCGGCTGGGGGTTCGTCATATCGTCGACGGTATCACAAGCTTGGCAAGACGGAGAATTCGGTGGGACGATCCTGCCAACCGCCGCGCGCGGGATGCGCCCCGAGCAGGAGCGGGTCTTCCTAGAGACCTATCCGCGCAAGCGTCCGACGCGTCAGGCTGGCCACGGTCTTCGACACCGCGTCCGGTTATGCACCTCGCTCATGGCCCGCGGCCGATCTCCATGAGCAGACGCGTCAACAGGTAGAGGCGCGGGACGACGCTCTCGACCTCGGCGTATTCCTCCGGCGTATGGATGCCGCCGCCGACGATGCCGAGGCCGTCGAGCGTCGGCGTGCCCGCGGCTGCGGCCAGGCTCGAATCCGCGGCGCCGCCGCTGCCTTCCAGGGTGAGCTTTCGGCCGACCTCGGCGTAGATC
>NZ_BPRB01000114.1 GCF_022179685.1 Methylobacterium trifolii | reverse complement strand
ACGACCCGCCCCTGTCGCGGCGATCGGCGCGCGACAGGGGCGGGTCGTCGGTCGGCCACTCGGCCTGGACGCCGGCCCGGCCGCGCAGGCGGTCCGAGAGCACGGCGATGGCAAGCCCGTAGGATTCGGCCGCGTTGTAGGAGTAGATCGCGTCGAAGTTCCGCGTCACCAGGAAGGCCGGGCCGTCGATGCCGGCGGGTGCGATGATGCCGGCGGGCCCGTCCCCGGAGAGCGGCCGGCCGTCGATGCGGGTGACGCCGAGGGCGGCCCAGTGGGCCACCGGCTTCTTGTTCTTGCGGCCGGCGGAGGCGACGCTGAAGCTGCGCGGCAGCTTCACCTCGTAGCCCCAGCCCGGCCCGTTCGACCACTTGGCGACGTGCAGGAAGTTGGCCGTGGAGCCTACCGCGTCGGCCACCGAATCGACCACGTCCCGGCGCCCGTCGCCGTCGAGGTCCACGGCGAGGCGCTGGTAGGTGGTCGGCATGAACTGGGTCTGGCCGAAGGCCCCGGCCCAGGAGCCGGTCAGACGTTCGGGGGCGATGTCGCCGCGCTCGATGATCTTGAGGGTGGCGATCAGCTCGCCCCGGAAGAAGTCGCGGCGGCGGTTGTTCGAGCAGGCGAGCGTGGCCAGCGACTGCACCAGGGGCATCTTGCCGAGGTTCTTGCCGAAGTTCGACTCCACCCCCCACACGGCGGCGATGGTGTAGCGGTCGACCCCGTAGCGGGCCTCCGCCTGGGCGAGCGCCGGGGCGTGCTGCTTCATCGCCGCCCGCCCGTCCTCGACCCGCTCGTCGTCGACCAGCGCCGCCATGTAGTCCCAGATCGGGGTCTTGAACTCCGGCTGCGCCTGGGACAGCTCGATGACCTTGTCGTCGTAGGCGATCCCGTCGGTCGCGGCCCGGAACGCCTGGGCGGAGACGCCGGCCGAGGCCGCCTGCGCCTGGATGCCGGAGAGGCAGGACTGGAAGTCGGCCCGCGCCGCGGTGCCGGAGAGCCCCGCGAGCAGGACGAGGCCGAGCGCGGTCCCCCGTCTCATCGGCTGCATCGGCATGGGCGCGCTCCTCGGTCTCGCAATCGGAATCTCGGGTGATTCAGGCGATACGAGGGTTAACGAACGGTTGAGGCCGTCCGGCTCACGCCCACCCCCGCTCGGCGAGCCTGGCCTCGTAGGCGTCGATGGCAGGCGCCCGCTGCAGGGTCAGGCCGATCTCGTCGAGGCCGTTGAGCAGGCTGTGCTTGCGGCTCTCCTCGATCTCGAAATGCAGGGTGCCGCCGTCCGGCCCCTTGATGGTCTGGGCTTCGAGGTCGATCGACAGGGTGGCGTTGGAGCCGCGCTCGGCGTCCTCGAACAGCTTCTCCAGGTCCTCCGGCGAGACCACGATCGCCAGGATGCCGTTCTTGGCGCAGTTGTTGAAGAAGATGTCGGCAAAGCTCGTGGAGACGACGCAGCGGATGCCGAAATCGGCGAGCGCCCAGGGGGCGTGCTCGCGGGACGAGCCGCAGCCGAAATTGTCGCCCGCGACCAGGATCCTGGACTGCCGGTAGGCCGGCTTGTTCAGCACGAAGTCCGGGTTCTCGGAGCCGTCGTCGTGATAGCGCATCTCCGCGAACAGGCCCTTGCCGAGGCCGGTGCGCTTGATCGTCTTGAGGTACTGCTTGGGGATGATCCGGTCGGTGTCGACGTTGATGATCCGCATGGGCGCCGCGACGCCCTCCAGGGTGGTGAACTTGTCCATGGGCCTGACGATTCGTTGCCGGTTGTCCGCGTGTCGCAGCCTTCTAGCAGCCCGCGCGTGCGGCCGGAAGTTTCAGGCGGGGAGGTGCCCGTCGTGGATGGCCGAGGCCACCAGCGCCCCGGCCGCTCCCGCCTGCCGCAGCGCGGCGAGGTCGCCGGGCCCCCGCACGCCGCCGGCCGCGTAGATCCGGGCGGCAGGCGCCAGCGCTCGCAAAGCGGCGATGCCGGCAAGGTCCGGTCCGGTGCCGACGCCCACGCGGGCGAGCGTCATGGCGATCACGTCGTCGGGCCAGTGGCGCGCATCCGCGTGCAGCGCCGCGGGCCCCAGGCGCTCGCTCCCGCGGCTGTCCAGCGACAGCACCATTTGCTGCCCGAGCCGGGCGACGAGGCGCGCATCCCTCTGGCTCTCGCTGCCGATCACCGGCCGGCCGAGGCCGCTGTCCAGGAACGCTTCGAGCCCGGCCGCGTCGGAAAAACCGGCATCGACCCAGAGGCCGACCCCGGGGCAGGCCCGCGCGATCCGCTCCAGGGCCGGGAGGTCGGGCGCGCGCCCGTCCATGATCGCGTCGAGGTCGGCCACGTACAGGGTGGGGCCGGGGCAGGCCGCCAGCAGCGCCCGCGCGATCGTGGCCGGCTCCGAACCCTTTGCCAAGGGCGTCTCGATCGGGGCATAGGATTGGCGCTGCCCGGCGCGTGCCCGCACCACGCGTCCGTGACGCAGGTCGAGCACCGGGATCACCGCGAACGCTTCCATCCCGCTCTCCCCCGACAGCCACAGGCCGACCGCCCGCACATGACATCGACCAGACAGATCGGGTGGGATCTCGGAGGGGTGCACGTCAAGGCGGCCCTGATCGAGGACGGCTGCGTCCGCGCCGTCGTCCAGGCCCCGTGCCCCCTCTGGCGCGGCCTGCCGGCCCTCGACAAGACCCTCTCCGAACTGCCCGACTGGGCGCGGGGCGAGGCCGAGCACGCCGTCACCATGACCGGCGAATTGACCGACTGCTTTTCCGACCGCACCGACGGCGTGGGCCAGCTGGCGGCCTGGGCGGCCGAGCGCCTGCCGGGGCACGTGGCGATCTATGCCGGGCGCTCGGGCTTCCTCGCCCCGTCCGAGGCGCGAGGCCGGGCGGCCGACATCGCCTCGGCGAACTGGCACGCCACCGCGGCGCTGCTCGCCCGGCACCGGACGGACGGCCTCCTCGTCGACATCGGCTCGACCACGGCCGACCTGATCCCGATCGTCGCCGGCCGTCCCGCGGCCGCCGGCTACAGCGATGCCGAGCGCCTGGAGACGAATGAGCTCGTCTATACCGGGGTGGTGCGCACGCCGCTGCTGGCGCTCTCCGACCACGCCCCCTTCCGGGGCCGGCGCACGCGGCTGATGGCGGAGACCTTCGCGCACGCGGCCGACGCCTACCGCCTCACCGGGGACCTGCCCGAGGGGGCCGACCAGCAGCACAGCGCGGACCTCAAGGGCAAGTCCACGCTGGAAACCGAGATCCGCCTGGCGCGGATGATCGGCCGCGACCGGGACGAGGGCTCCGCGCAGGACTGGGCGGCGCTGGCCCGGCATTTCGCCGAGGCGCAGCTGCGCCTCCTGCACGATGCCGCAGCAATCCTGCTCTCGCGCCCCGACCTGCCGAATGAGGCCCCCCTGATCGCCTGCGGCGCGGGAAGCTTCGTGGCCGTGCGCCTGGCCGCGCGCCTCGGCCGGCCGGTGCTCGCCTTCACCGACATCCTGGCCGGCCGGATCGCGGGCGATCCCGCCTGGGCCTCCACCTGCGGCCCGGCGGTCGCCGTCGGCCTGCTCGCCTCCGGGAGAGACGCATGAGCGCCCTCAAGATCCTCGCCCGCATCCTGGCGACGCGGGTGGGCCCGCATATCGAGCTGGCGGTGGCCACCGAGAGCGGCGAGGTGCTGAAGGTGCTGGCCACGCCCGACCAGATCGACATGCTTGTGGACGAGCTGGAGGACATCTTGAACTCGCCGACCGAACCGGGGCCGGACGAGCCGCCGCAGGCGGCGTAGGGCCTCGGGCCGAGACGTGAGGTTGTGTCTCGGGTTGAGATTTGGTTGGCCGGTCCGCGAAGGGTGTATGTTTGCCGGTGTGCTTTCACGAAGGCAAACTCCGAAAGCGGACACAACCTCAGAGTGCTGGGGCGCCCAGCAAGGGCTTTCTCAATTCGGGCCGTATAGCTCTTGCCGGCGTTGAACGCCGGCTAATCCGGCCGCCTCATCCTCATCTTTGAGCCGCGCCGCATTGCGTATCAGGCTCGGTCGTGCAGGCACGGCACGCCCCGCCAGCCCGTGAGCAGATCGAGCGGCGGGGCCAAGACCTCCAGCCGGCTCCCGGCGTCAACACCGCGATCCACGCAACGGCTGGCCCGTATCTTCGCTGATCACGCAGGATTGCCAGGCGCCGCCATCGGGCTCCGGCACGCCGCGCAGCAGGAGGAAGCGTGCGGAATGCGCGCCGCCAAGCTCTGCCGGAAAGCGTATCTTCCGCTTGATGAGGAACTCGCCATTCCGGTTCCAAGCCAGAGCACCGCTCTGGACCAGTTGAAGCAGGCCCGCTTCGCTTGGCAGCACGTCGTAGCGGGTAGGTGTCACACTTGCGACGACGCTCGCCGGATCGATCTCGATCACTCCACCTGGAAAGTAGTGCGCAACCATGCTCGCGAGACCGTCCGAGCTTCCTGGAACCACGACGAGGGCGTCGCCCACGACCTCGAGTGAGCCCGCCGATTTCACGATCATCGTCTTCCGATCTGCCGGCTCCGACATACGAATCCCGGCAGAAAACACCGTGAACCCCGAGACTTCGTAACGCGCCGCCGAGATCGCGTCCTTGCCTGTCTCGCGCCTCACGATGGCAAGCGTCTCGGACGCATCGACCGACGGTTCTTCGTAGAAGTAGGCGAGGCAGTCGGGACGGGGCAGGAACGTGACCTTGTCGGCCGGCAGCCCTGTCGCGCCGACGAGCGGTTTCGCATTTCGGTCCGATGAGTTTGGCGCGTTGCGCGCGGAGGCGAGGACCACGCGCTCCAAGCGGTCGAGAGCGCCCGAGAAACGCCAGATTACGGGCTGAGCCGACGTGACGACGACGTAAAGCGGCTCGGAACCGTCCTCGATCGTTATGAATCCGCTTCCGACCTCCACATCCTGCGAGCCGAGAGTCGTCGTGGACAAGCTGTCGCTCCGATAAGCCGACAGGACCATGACCTTGGCGCGCTCGGACGCCTTGGGAAGCTCGCAGCCCGCACGCGCCTCCTCCTTCTGACGGCGTCGCCGCTCCTCGAAGGCAGCCAGACGGCGCTCCTCGTAGCGACGCCGCAGGGTGATCACCTCCTCCTGCGAGATCGTGCCGTTGTGATCGGCATCCGCAGAACGGAAGGCTTGGACAAACAGCTCTTCGAACTCGATGGGGCTGAGACCTTCCTGTTCCCGCCCTGCGAAGGCCAGAATCTCGCGTACGCTTTTCGACGATCCTTCCGAGGCGCGATCCGTCAAGGTTTTTGGTACTGAATTCGACGCCTCGATCCAGGTGATGCGGCCGTCCTTGTCAGCGTCGGCGGCCATCAATCTCTGCAATTCCTCAGCCAAGGCTTGCTCTTCGCTTTTTCCACTCGGTGCGGTTTTTGTGACAGGCTCTCCGAACCTGTGATCGTATCGGCGTTTCGTTCGCAACTCCTCTTCAGTCACGACACCATCTGCGTTGATGTCAGCGCTCATGAACACCATGACCATGGCGGCGCGAGATGAGGCCAAATCAAACGCCTCTAGGAGTTGCGCATCTGCAAGGTTCAAGCGGCCGTCGCGGTTCGCGTCGAGGGTCTGAAAGTTTCGAGCAACATGAATCGTGACCCTTTCGAGCGTAGCGCCGGGTGTCAAAATCGAGCTGATTAATTGTGGAATGCTACGACCTCTCGCTAAATCCGCTTGGCCTATGCTGGGACAAAGAGTCAGGCCGGCCACAAAAACTATGGTATGAAAAATGTTTCGCATCGCAGAAGTCCGTACAATTAGCTCCTGGGAGCAGGCATAACAGGTACGATGAGAGAAAGAATTTCGTCTATATGGCAATCTGCCGTATTTAGGGTAGCGATACGATAAACAGGCAGGTGCGATTGCAAGCTCCAGATGATCTGCATCAGCGCGACGGCAGTAGAACAACAAGGCGAAAACCAAGCTGAAGTCCGCACTTGGGCGGCACTTGCATTAGCCTGTGCGATTGTGTTGGGTCGGCAACGGACGACCGAGCCGGGTCGAATGTCATACCGCGATAGGACCAGTCATGAGCGGCGGCTCCCGAAAGAGCGGCCGCAACCGGATCACCGCAAGAAATCCCCGAACGCCCGCGGCCCGTCCCCCGTCGGGATCGTGCCGGTGGGCTTGAGGGTCGTGGTGTCGATGAGCGTGAGGGTGTTGTCGCCCCAGTTCGCTACGTAGACGGTCTTCCCGTCCTTGCCCGCGGCGATGCCCTCGGGATGGTCGCCCACGTCGATCGTGGCGATTGTCGCCAGGGTGGCGGCGTCGAACACCGTCACGGTGCCGGAATACTGGTCGGTGACGAAGCCGCGCCCAGTCGCCAGCGCGATCACGTAGGGGCGCTCGCCCGTCTTCACCCGGCCGGTCTCGCGGCGGCCGGCCACGTCGATGGCCGAGACGTCGTTCGAGACCACGTTGGCGGTGTAGGCGCGGGTCCCGTCCGACGACAGCGTCAGGCCGAAGGGATGCTGGCCGACCGGGATCGCCTGAAGTTCTTTTCGCGTCTCCAGGTCGACCACCGAGACCGTGTCCGATTCCCGGTTGGCCACCAGCAGGGTGCGCCCGTCCGGCGTCACCGCCAGGCCCGAGGGGGAGCGGCCGACCGCGATCTCGCCGGCCGGAATCAGGCCTTCCGCCGAGGGCTCCAGCACGAAGACGCGGGCGCCGTACCAGTCCGCGACGTAGACGGCCCCCGTCTTCGGGTTGACGCCGATGCCGAGCGGCCCGCCTGGCAGGGGCAACGTGGACACCACCCGGCGGGCGTCGAGGTCGATCACCGCCACCCCGTGCCCCTCGGGCCGGGTGACGTAGGCCCGGCGGCGGTCCGGCGCGATGGCGATGCCGGCCGGCGCCCCGTCGACGGGGATGCTGGCCACGACCTTGGCCGAGGCGAGGTCGATCACGTCGACGGCGTTGCCGAGCTGCGTCGTCACGAAGGCCTCCTGTGCGGCAGCCCCTCCGCACAGGATCAGGCAGCCCGCCGCGAGGCCGAGGCCGGCGCGGACGAGCCGCCGGCCCTTCACGAGCCCTTCTCGACCTTGGCCTTCACCGCCTCGAGGCCGGCGCGGTAGAGGCCGCTCACCGCCTTCTTGGAGGCCTCGTCGTTGAGGTCCGGCGGCGGATCGTTGTTCATGTAGCCGCGGTAGAACGCGCCCCGCCAGGTCAGCTTGGTCTTGTCGCCCTCGCCTTCGACCTCGATCGTGGAGGAATAGTCGTTCACCGGCAGGGTCTTCACGTCGACCTTGTCGATCCGGTACATGTAGGTCTTCTTGGCCGCGTCGTACTTGGCGAGTTCCTCGACCACCGTCGCACCGCCCTTGAGGGTCAGCGTGCGGGTGGCCTTCACGTCGTTGCCGCCCTTGCCCTCGGTCTTCTCGACGGGGGGCAGCCAGCTCATGTCCTGGAAGTTGCCGACCACGGCCCAGACCTTGTCGGCGGGCGCGTTGATCTCGATGCTCTCCTGGACCTTCTGCCGGGTCGGGCCGTGGGCCTGGGCGGACAAGGACACCGTGGCGAGCGCGGCCACGGCGGCCAGCGTCTTGAATCTCATGGGCAGGAATCTCACGGGTTCGTCTCCTCAGCGCGCCGCGTCGGGATGCGGCGTCGGGTTCGCGAGGACGCGCTCGCTCCGCCCGAGGGCGGCGGCGACCTTGTCCTCGATCCAGTCCCAGGCCTCGCGCTCGTGGGGCCCGGCGGTCTTGGATATCGCGATGGCGTGGTAGGCCATCTCCGTCAGGATCTTGTCCGGCTCCAGCATGTGCAGCCGCGTCGAGAGGATCGCCGCCTCCAGCACCGCGGCCTGCGCCCGGTTGTAGCCGATGAAGGGGTGGTGGCTCTCCGCATGCACCATCCGGCCGTGGTAGCGCGGGCGGGTGCCGTCGTCCTCGATGCGGGCCACCTCGAACTCGGCGTGCCCGAAGCTGTCGGCCAGGCGCTTGCCCGGAATCCGCGCGCAGTCGGCCACCGGCCAGTCGCGCCGCCCGGAGACGGCGCCGGCGATCACCCGCACGTCGCGGGGGCTCGACGCGGCGAAGACCGGGTTGGCCTCGAGGTTCACGATGGTCGGCGAGGGCCGGAACGGCGCCAGCACGTAGGCCTCGCCCTCGCGGATCAGGCCGAAGGGCACGAGGTGCAGGTCGCCCGCGGGCGAGAGCGTGGTGACGATGGTCTCCAGGATCAGAGGCACCGGCTCAGCCCTCGTCCGCCGGCACGAGCCGGCCGCACACGAGCTTTTGCTCCTTCGCCCCGGCCCGCACCGCGTCCGCGCCGATGGTCTCCGGCGCGTCCGCGTCCGCCTCGGGGGCGACGCTGCGCGCGTCGCGGGTGCCGGGCGGCGGCGCGCCGGGGCCGGAATGCCTGGTGTGGCCGGCCTTCTTGAAGGCGGTTGTGTCCTGCGCCTCCCGGTCGGCGGCGCAGCCCCAGTCCAGGGGCTCGTCCTGCACGTAGCGCTTGCCCAGGCGCCAGGCGGTCTCGGCCTTGGTCAACTCAGCCCCAAGGTAGAAGGCGTGGGCGCCGTCGCTCGCCAGGTCGCTCGTCGCCTGCAGGTCGGGGAAGAAGGCCATCGCGTCGGTGCCGACCCTGTGGACGTCGCGGTTGTAGAGGTGGATGCCGTCCTCGGCCACCGCGATCCGGTAGTTCGGGTCGCGGACCTCGCCGGCCGCCAGCGCGATCTCGTCGGGTGTCTGCACGAACGGGCGCTTGTCGTGAAGTGCCAGTAAGTCCCGGCCGTAGCCCTTCGGCAGGGCCGCATCCGCCTTGGCCGCGTACATCACCCGGCGGGCCGCGTCGTGCTCCTCCACCGTGCGGCGGGTGTGGTTGGAGACCTGCACGATCAGCACGTTGCGCACGGAGAGTTCCGAGCACATCCCCAGCAGCGTCGCCGTGACGCCGAGGCTGTCGGCCTCGGTCAGCTCCGTGAGGTTGCCGGTGCCCATCATCATCTCGATGCCCGGCCAGCGCCGCCGCGTCTCGTGGTAGCGCACGATCGACTCGACGAAGCCGAAATGGATCGGCTCGAGGATCGGGTCGGCCATGTAGGGGCGCCCGGCCTTCTCCATCCGCGCGATGGCGCGGTCGAGCGAGGGCAGGTCGTCCGGCCGCATCGGCACCAGGACGGGGACGGCGTCGGTCTCGAAGGCGAGGTCCAGGGTCTCCTCGTTGAGGCTGAGCAGGTAGTCGGCCCCGGCCCGCGCCCCGCGCGCCAGCTCGTCCAGGGAGAAGGAATCGACGCTGACCGTGAGGCCGGCCTGCTTCATCAGCCGCACGCTGTCCTCCAGATGCGGGAAGGGCGTGTCCGGCAGGCCGCCGAGGTCGATCACGTCGGCCCCCCGGCGGACCAGATCGAGGCCCTTGGCCAGGATCTGGTCGGGGCTCATCTTCGAGGCGTCCACGATCTCGGAGAAGATGCGCAGGTCGTGGCGCGAGAGGTCCACCTTGCGGCCGGCGAGCCCGAGCCAGGCCGGCAGGTCCACGATCTCGTCGGGCCCGCGCTCCACCGGCAGGCCGAAATGGGCGGACAGCGCCTCGGGGTTGGCCCGGCAGCGGCCGGGCAGGACGATGCGGGTGGCGCCTTCCGGCATCGTCACCCGCCGCTTGATGATCTCCTCCGTCATCAGGGCGGCGACCTTCACCCCGGCATCCGCGATGCTCCAGGCGAAGCGCTCTGGCGGCAGGCCGCCTGCCACCTTCTCCAGGCGGGCGCGGGCGAGCTTGCCCGTGACGAACACGAGGTGCTCGGGCGTCTTGTCCGGTTCGCTCACGCGGCGGCCCGCTCACCGAGGGGCACGACACCGCTCGGCCCCCACAGGGCGATGGCGCCGGCAAAGCGGGCGGCGAAGGCCGGGAAGGCGGCGTCCACCAGGCCGAGGCGGGCCAGTTCCGCCGGGCTGCGGCCGGGCGGCGCGTCGGCGGACTTCACCAGGACGCAGCGGGCGGCCCCGGTCTCCCGTGCGAGCCAGAGGGCGAGGCTGTCGGAGGTCACGTCCCAGGTCTCGGGGATGTCGGGGCGGCCTTCGCGCAGGGCGGCGGGGTCCCAGACGGGGATAGCCTTCCCCTCCCCCTTGCGGGGAGGGGTCAGGGGTGGGGGTGGCTCAGAAGGGACCGCTAAGACACCTCCGGCACCACACCCACCTTCGGCTCTTCCCCGCAAGGGGGAGGAGAGGCCCGCACTCCGGTAAAGCCGCGGCTCGATCCCGCAGAACGCCTCCGCCATGTGCCCCATGGCGTCGAGGGCGAGGCGGTGGGCGAGGCTGTCGGCAAAGCCGAGGGCGGCCTGGGCCTCGCGCACCGCGTCGGCGAAGGGGCCGCCGCCGGGCACGACGAGGCAGGGGCCGTGCGCGCCGTCCGCGATGGCCGCGAGCCAGCCGCGCAGCCGGCCGGGCTCGGCCAGGAGGCTGCCGCCGAGCTTGATCACGGTGAGACCTCCGGCCCTCATGCCGCGTCCCGGCAGCCGAGCCGGCTCAAGGCGCGGACGGCCTCGGTGACGCGGGCGGGGTCGAGGGCGTGGCGGCGGTCGAGGCCGTGGCAGAGGCCACCGCGGAAGCCGAGATAGTCCGGCCTGTGTGCGGAGAGCGGCCCGATATCGGCGATCCGCAGGGAGCCGGCGAGCCCGCAGAGCAGGCCGTGCGTCCGGCAGGCAGCGGTGAAGGCGGAGAGGCCCGCGGGGTCGATCCAGTCGCCCAGGCGCCGCCCGTCCTTGCCCATCGTGTCGACCATCGCCCCGCAGAAGCCCGCCTCGGCCAGTACCGGCACGGCGTCCGCCGCGAAGCCGTCCTCGGCGAAGAGCACGGCGATGAGCCGGCCGGGGGCGGCGCCCGCGGCGGCGGCGAGCATCGCGCGATCCGACACCGGGGCCGGGCGCAGGCCGACCTTGACGAAGCCGACGCCGGTGGCCGCCATCGCGGCGACGGCCTCGGGCAGGCGGCTGGAAACCTCCGGCTCGCCCGCCACCGCGCTCGTGACCGCCCGCGGACTTAACGCCTCGCGGATGGCCCGCACGGTCGATTGCGGGAGGGCGCCGAGTGCCCCGGCCTCCGGGTCCTTGGCGTCGATCAGGTCCGCGCCGGCGGCGTGGGCGGCCCGCGCCTCGGCCACGTCGCGCACGCTGACGAGGAGGCGGGGCAGGGGGAGGGCCGACGGGATGCGGACGGACTCGGACACGGAGGACTCGGGACTGGCGGTCATGGCAAGATGGTCATGGCAAGACGGTCATGGCTCGCACGATCGGTCGTGCGCCCACGCGGAGACAAATCAGGACTTGCCGGGCAGGGGCTCGGCCAGCAGGCGGTTCTTCACCACCCAGCGCATCGCATGCATCCAGGTGTCGTCGGTGTCGGCCCGGATCACCACCTGCCCGCCGCGCACCACCTTGCCGCTGGCGACGTCGGTGATGAGGACGTTGAGGTTGAAGATCTGGTTCGAGCCCTTCTCCACATAGCCGTTCACGGCGAGGTCCGCACCCAGCGCCTTGGCGATGCCCACGGCGCAGCCGTCGCACCTGTAGAGGGGCCCCTGCTTGGCGACCTCGGCCGCCTGTGGCGTGGTGTCCACCGGCTCCAGGCCGCCGCGGTCCTTGAGGGCGTCGCGCAACGCGTCGGTGACGAGGGCGAGCTTGCGGACCTCGTCGGGCCGGGCCTTGCGGCCGCCGACCACGCCCGGATCGAGCAGTTCCACGGGAAACACCGCCGCCGTCTCCGGGCCGGCCGCGACGGCCGCCGGATGCAGCGACACGGCCATCGCGAACAGGCCGGCGGCGGACAGGGCGCGGATGGACATGGCGTGTCTCCCTGGCGGCCGGGCGGAGGACGCACGGCCGGGTGGGGCTATAGGTCGGGCTGCGGGACGCTTTGGCAATCCCGGCCGGAAGTCGCGTGTCTCGGGCCGAGGTACGAGCCGGCGCGACCGGGCGCCGTCGATCCGCCATAGCGATTCTCGAACATGCCGGCGGACGATCGCCTGTGGCGCGGCGAGAGCCCTTCGAGGTTCGTGCGAAAACCAGGACGCGGTGCACCTCACGAAACCCCAGAGCCCGGGGAGCCCATCCTCGTGCCGCGACGGCGCAGCGGGAGCGTCGCGAGAGACGCTAATCCCAAGGGTTCAGCGTCCGCGCACCGGTTGGATCGAAGTCCGCGCGATTGCGCGTAACGACGGTCAACCCATGCACGAGTGCCGTCGCCGCGATGAGCGCGTCACGCTCGGCGCGCGGGTCCGGCACATGCAGGCGCGCGCAACGCAGCGTCACGGCGGTATCGATCGGAAGGATGCGGCCCTCGAACCTCGGAAACACCTGCTGGTCGATCCAGGCGCGCAAAATCCTCCCCTGCGCTTCATCCCTGCGCCCGACCGACAAGGCCCCGATTTCGATTTCGAGAATGGTGATGACCGACAGGACAATATCCGTGATCGGCACGGACGAAGCCCACGCCAGAACCTTCGCGTTCGCCTTGTCCGACCGGCGCAGTTCCGAAAGAACGTTGGTGTCGAGTAGGAACGTTACGATAAATCCGGCGTGCGTGTCATCCCGCCCGCACGCGGCGGCGTGAATTCGAAATCGGCAACGTCCGGCTGCGCCAAAGCCTCTGCCAAGGTCACCTCCCGGCCGGCCAGCTTGCGATAGTCGCCGATGCTCAACAGGACATGCGCGGGCTTGCCGCGATCGGTGATGAAAACGGGGCCTTGTTCGGCAGCCTTCTTGGCGCGGCTGGAATCCTGATTGAACTCCCGACTCGAAAGGGTCGTGATGGTCATGACGCCTCCATTTTGTAGCTACGTTACTACAAATTTGGGATCGAGAGAAAGGCTCCTGCACGAGCGTCGCGGCCACCAGGCGCTGGTCGTCCGTAACCACGCGAAGCTGTCGTGCAGAAATCGGGATTCTTGCACGCTCCTGCGAGCGCTGGCGCGTCAATGGTTCGCCGACCACCACCTGCCACGACGTCGCCACCACCCCAAAAACTCCGCCGTTGAGTGCCGCCGCGATATGCTGTTACGTGCCGGCCGCATGCACGATTCTGCAACCATCCGGGCGCACGCCCTCGCCGCGGCCCTGATCTTCGCCCTCGGCGCCCCTTTCGGCGCCGTCCCGGCGGCGGCGCAGGAGCCGGCGGCCCCGCCGCCCGCGCCGGCCCAGGCCGCCGAGACGCATATCGGCCTGATCTACCGGCCCCAGCCCGCCCCCTCCTCCTACGACGCGGAGGCGCCGCCGGAGGACGAGGGCGTGGCCGGCGCGCGCATGGGCATCGCCGACACCAACACCACCGGCCGGTTCACCAAGCAGAGCTACGCCCTGGACGAGGTCGCCCTCACCGAAGGCGGCGTGAGCGCGGTCGACGCCGCCAGGGGGCTGGCGGCCAAGGGCGTGCGCTACGTCGTGCTGGCGCTTCCCGCCGACGAGGTGCTGGCGGTCTCCGACGCCCTCAAGGGATCGGGTGCGGCCCTGTTCAACGCCGCCGCCCCGGACGATCGCCTGCGCGGCGCCGATTGCCGGGCGAACCTGTTCCACGTCGCACCCTCGCGGGCGATGCTGACCGACGCGCTCGCGCAATACCTCACCGTGATGCGCTGGCGGAAGCTGTTCCTGATCGTCGGGCCGAACGAGGCCGACAAGCTCTACGCCGACGCGCTGCGCAACTCCGCCCGCAAGTTCGCCCTGAAGATCACGGCGGAGAAGCCCTGGACCTTCGGGCCGCTCGCCAAGGCGCGGGGCGATACGCCGACGCGGGCGGAGGCGATGGTCTTCACCCGCGGCCTCGACTACGACATGGCCGTGGTGGCCGACGAGGCGGCCGACTGGGGCGATTACGTCCCCTTCCGCACCGTCGACCCGCGGCCCGTGGGCGGCACGCAGGGGCTCGTCGCCACGAGCTGGGCGCCGGTGCTGGAGACCTGGGGGGCGGCCCAGGCGCAGAACCGGTTCCGCCGCCTGTCCGGCCGGCTGATGCGCCCCCTCGACTACCAGGTCTGGGCCTCGATCCGCGCGGTGGGCGAGGCGGCGACCGCGAAGAAGACCGCCGACCCGGCCGTGATCGTGCCCTACCTGACGGACCCCGCCTTCAACCTGCCGGCCTACAAGGGCGTGTCCCTCAGCTTCCGGCCCTGGGACCACCAGTTGCGCCAGCCGCTGATCGTGGTGCAGCCGAAGGCCCTGGTCTCGGTTGCCCCCGAGCAGGGCTTCCTGCACCAGCGCACGCCGCTGGACACCCTGGGCATCGACCTGCCGGAGACCGCCTGCAAGCTGAAGTAGCCCGGCCTGCGGCAATCGCGATGGGGCGGGGCCGGCGCATCGGCCTCGCAACGCGTGCAAAACGCCCTAGACTCGGGCATGCGGGAAACGAGCGCCGCAAGAGCGCCACGGGAGGTAATGAATGAGCCGCTGCGTCAAGGCAGGGTTTGGCGTGATCGCGCTCGGGGGCCTGCTCGGCCTGTCGGGGCCGGCCTCCGCCTACACGATCTACGTCTCGAACGAGAAGGGCAACTCGGTCAGCGTCATCGACGGGGGCACGCTCACCGTGACCGGGACCTGGAAGGTCGGGCGGCGCCCGCGCGGCATCACCGTGAGCCGGGACGGCAAGGAGGTCTTCGTCTGCGCCAGCGACGACGACCGCATCGACGTGCTCGAGGCCGCCACCGGCAAGGTGGTGCGCTCGCTCCGCTCCGGGCCCGATCCCGAGCAGTTCATCCTCGACCGCACCGGCAACCCCCTCTACGTCGCCAACGAGGACGACAGCCAGGTCACGGTCATCGACATCGAGAAGAACAAGGTCCTGGCCGAGGTGCCGGTGGGCGTCGAGCCGGAGGGCATGGGCCTGTCGCCGGACGGCAAGATCCTGGTCAACACCTCCGAGACCACGAACATGGCCCACTTCATCGACACCAAGACCTTCCAGGTGATCGACAACGTGCTGGTCGACGCCCGCCCGCGCTTCGCCGAGTTCACGGCGGACGGCAAGTTCCTCTGGGTCTCGGCCGAGGTCGGCGGCACGGTGAGCGTGATCGACGTGGCCCAGCGCCGGGTGGTCAAGAAGATCACCTTCAAGATCCCGAGCGTGAACGACGAGGCGATCCAGCCGGTGGGCGTGCGCATCACCGAGGACGGCGCCAAGGCCTTCGTCGCCCTCGGGCCGGCCAACCGCGTGGCCGTGATCGATGCCAGGACCTACGAGGTGCAGAAATACCTGCCCGTGGGCCAGCGGGTCTGGCAGCTCGCCTTCACCCCCGACCAGAAGATGCTGTTCACGACCAACGGCAGCTCCAACGACGTCTCGGTGATCGACGTGACGGCGGAGAAGGTGCTCAAGAGCATCCCCGTGGGGCTGCTGCCCTGGGGCGTCGCCATCTCGCCCAACTGAGAACCGCACCGCGATCGCCCGCCCGACGCGGCGGCACAGGGGGAGGAGACCCGACGATGACGCGCACCCTTCGGCTCGGGGCAAGAGGCCTTGCCGCCCTGGGCCTGGCCGCCCTGCTGGCGAACGGGCCGGCCCTCGGCCTCGACCTCACCAAGAAGCGCCAGACCCTGCCCGACCTCGTGCTCGGCAACGAGGAGGGCAACGACTTCGTGGTCGAGAACAAGGATATCGAGCTGGAATCCGGCAAGGCCTATCGCCTGCGCATCGTCGCCAAGGGCCGGCAGGAGTACAAGTTCTACGCCCCCGAGTTCTTCCGCTACATCTGGCTCAACCAGATCGTGATCAACCACCTGGAGATCCACGGCGGCGGCCCGCCCGACCACTTCGAGTTCGACGATCCGGGCGAGATCGCCATCGAGTTCGTCGCGATCAAGCCGGGCGACTACAAGTGGGAGGCCCGCGGACTGGAATCCAAGGGCATGACCGGCACGATCTCGGTGAAGTAGGATTTTTCGCGATGCGTCTGCCCATCCTCACCCTCGCCGTCCTGCTGGCGGCCGGCCCCGCGGCTGCCGACGACAAGGCGGCCTGCGCCGAGGGCATCGCCATGATCCGGGACGTGCTCGCTAAGAACCCGCCGGACGCGACCCTGCCGAAGCTAAAGAAGGCCCTGCGGGTGGCCGAGCGGGAGCAGGGCGAGGGCGAGTTCGACGAGTGCCTCGACGCGGTCGGCGACGCCAAGCGGGCCATCGGCCAATGAGCCAAGGGTCCTCGCCCGCTGCGGCCCCAGCGCTCGCGGTGAGCGGGCTCGGCCACCGCTTCGGCGCGCGGGCGGCTTTGTCCGACGTGTCGATCACGGTGGAGCGCGGGCGCTTCGTGGCGCTGCTCGGACCGAACGGGGCCGGCAAGACCACCCTGTTCTCGGTGGTCACCCGCCTCTACGCCAGCCAGGAGGGCCGGGTCGCGATCTTCGGCCACGGCCTCGACCGGGAGCCGTCGCGGGCGCTGGCCCGCCTCGGCGTGGTGTTCCAGGCGCGCACCCTGGATACCGACCTCACCGTCGAGCAGAACCTGATGTACCACGCGAGCCTGCACGGCATCGCGCGCAAGGCCGCCAAGGCCCGGATCGGCGTGCTGCTCGACCGGGTCGGCCTCTCCGACCGGCGCGGCGACAAGGTCCGCACCCTCTCCGGCGGCCAGTCGCGCCGGATCGAGATCGCCCGCTCCCTGGTGCACCATCCGAGCCTGCTGCTGCTCGACGAGCCGACCGTCGGCCTCGACCTCGAATCGCGGGCCGACATCGTCGCCATCGTGCGCGCCCTGGTGCGGGAGGAGGGGCTCTCGGTGCTCTGGGCCACCCACATCTTCGAGGAGATCGCACCCGAGGACGACGCCGTGGTGCTGCACAAGGGCCGCATCATCGCCCGCGGCACCGCCGGCGGCATCGGCGGGGCGGACGAGACGCTGGCCGACGCCTTCCGCCGGCTGGTGGCCGAACCGCCCAAGGTGGCCGCGTGAACCCCCGACCCGATCAGAACCGCGCGGCCTCTCCCTCCCCCCTCTGCGGGTTGGCGGACTCACATATCGCTTTCAGAACGTGCCCCGGCCCGACCGCGGGCCTCTCCTCCCCCTTGTGGGGAGGAGCCGGAGGTGGGGGTGGTGCAGGTGGCACCGGATCGCTCGATCCTGAACCACTCCCACCCCTGACCCCTCCCCACAAGGGGGAGGGGAAACGCGTTCCGGAACAGGAGCTTATCCGGCCGCAGGAAATGTACGAATCCGCCCGCAGAGGGGGGAGGGATTCCGCGCGCAGTCTCGATACGGGCACGCCCCTATGACCACGCCCACCATCGCCACGCCCGTCGTCCCGGCCGACGCCAGAAGATCCCCCGCCCATCTCGGGCGCCTCGATGCGGTCGGCTACCTGATCTGCCTCGGCGGCATCGTGCGCCGCGAGCTGCTGCGCTTCTTCAACCAGAAGGAGCGGTTCTTCTCCGCCCTGGTGCGGCCCCTGGTCTGGCTGTTCATCTTCGCCGCCGGCTTCCGCAACACGCTCGGCGTCTCGATCGAGCCGCCCTACCAGACCTACGTGCTCTACGAGGTCTACGTGGTGCCGGGGCTCGCGGTGATGATCCAGCTCTTCAACGGCATGCAGAGCTCCCTCTCGATGGTCTACGACCGGGAGGTGGGCTCGATGAAGGTGCTGCTGACGAGCCCCTATCCGCGCTGGCTGCTGTTGCTGGCCAAGCTGGTGGCCGGCGTCTCCGTCTCCGTGGTGCAGGCCTACGCGTTCCTGGCCGTCGCCTGGTTCTGGGAGACCGACATCCCGCCCGTCGGCTACCTCGCGGCCCTGCCCGCCTTCCTCGCCGCGGGCCTGATGCTCGGTGCGATCGGCCTGTTCCTGTCCTCCCTGGTGCGGCAGCTGGAGAACTTCGCCAGCGTGATGAACTTCGTGATCTTCCCGATGTTCTTCGCCTCGTCCGCCCTATATCCCCTCTGGCGGATTCGGGAATCGAGCGAGACCCTCTACTGGATCTGCGAGTGCAACCCCTTCACCCACGCGGTGCAGCTCGTGCGCTTCGCCCTCTACGGGCAGTTCGAGCCCCTGGCCTGCGCGGTGGTGGTGGGCACCACGCTCACCTTCTTCAGCCTCGCGGTCATCGCCTACGATCCCGGCCGCGGCATCATGGCCCGGCGCGGAGGCCCGGCCGGAGACAATCCATGACCCAGTTCCTTATCCCGGCGCTCGCGGCCCTGTGCCTCCTCGCCGGCCCCGCCACCGCCCAGCCCAGGGCCGATCCGGACTGGCCCTGCGTCCAGCGCAAGGTCACCTCGCTCAGCCCCGGCCAGTTCTGGACCGGCCCCGACATCGCCGCCGCCGGCGCCTGGGGCGACGACACCGACGCGGCCGTGCTCGCCCAGAAGGTCGCCTCGCGCCGCACCGACCTGGCGCAGGTCGACCCCCTGCTCGACGAGTACGCCGCCAAGCTCGCCCCGGCCGACAAGGCCAACGCGCTGACCCGCGTCTATGCCGGCGTGTTCGAGGTGCTCAACGGCGAGCGCGACAAGGTGATGAACGGCATCAGTCGCTACGCGCAAGGCCAGCGCCGCATGGCCGAGCGCATCCGCGAGGAGGCGGACCAGGTCAGCCAGACCAAGGACGCGCCGAGCGCCAGCGACGCGCGGGAGATGCCCAAGGAACAGTCCGACCTGGAGACGAAGTTCGCCTGGGACCGGCGCATCTTCCAGGAGCGCAGCCAGTCGCTCACCTACGTCTGCGAGGTGCCCCAACTCCTGGAGCAGCGCCTCGGCGAGATCGCCCGCAAGATCCAGGCGCGCCTGTAGGCGACGCGACCCGCGCGAAGCCCCGCGACGCACCCCGTCGCGGGGCTTTTTTGTTGTGGGCGGCCTGTCTGGCGCAGGGCCGGGGCTTCGATTCCGCCGCGTTCCGGCATTGCCGAATGATCCCGGATGGAGTTGCCGATAAATCCCTAAATCCTTGAAACTCTAAGGAAAATCTGTTGCAGCGACAGCACGCGGTTTCCGATTCTGCGCGCGAAAACGTGATCGACCCCGAAATCGCGGCCGGTGAGGCCGGGCCCCGATTGTCCAAGCGCGGCCGTGGCGGCATGAGTGAGCCATAAGCCCCGGTCAAAGGGGCGCGGGTCTTCGATTCTTGGAAGGTTGGGGAATGTCCATGCGGCCGCTTCGGAGCTGCCTGATCGCGTCCGTGTCCCTGCTGCCCTTCGCGGCGCAGGCACAGGGAACCCGGTCGGTGACCTTGGACGAGATCAGCGTCGTCGCGACGACGCCCGTGGGCGGGGCGGGCGACTACCGCTCCAGCGTGCCCCTGGTGCAGGCGCCCATCGGCGCGGTGCCGGCCGTGGTCGAGCCGCGCCTGCGCGGCGGCGCCCAGCCCCTCTACAAGATCCCGAGCACCGTCGAGACGGTCACGGCGGCCGACCTCGAGGCGGATCGCGGCACCTTCAACGCGGTGGCCACCCTCGCCCGCAAGACGCCGGGGCTCAACCTCTCGGACTCCCAGGGCAACAACAACCGCACCGACGTGAACTACCGCGGCTTCACCGCCTCCCCGGTGCAGGGCGTGCCGCAGGGCCTGGCCGTCTACCAGAACGGCGTGCGCATCAACGAGGCCTTCGGCGACACCGTCCAGTTCGACCTGATCCCCCCGTCGGCGATCCAGCGCATCGACGTGGTCACCGGCAACCCGGTCTTCGGCCTCAACGCGCTCGGCGGCGCGGTCAACATCCAGATGAAGAACGGCTTCACCTGGCAGGGGGCGGAGGTCACCGCGCTCGGCGGCTCGGACGGGCGCATCGCCGGCTCCCTCGAATACGGCAAGATGATCGGGCCGTGGAGCTTCTACTTCAACGGCGACGGCCTCAACGACCGCGGCTGGCGCTACGAGAGCCCGTCGACGATCGGCCGCCTCTACGCCGACCTCGGCTACCGCAGCCCCAATTCCGAGTTCCACCTGATCGGCAACTTCGCCCGCACCTTCTTCGGCGCGGCCGCCGCGACGCCCGTCGACTTCACCCATGTCGACCCGCGGGCGATCTTCACCTACCCCCAGACCACGACCACCGAGATGGGCACCATGCAGGTGACCGGCCGGGTCGACATCTCACCGACCTGGGATCTGGCCGGCAACGCCTACTTCCGCCGCTTCAGCAACACCTACATCGACGGCAACGACGGCAACTTCGAGCAGTGCAGCGCCCGGTCGAGCAACCGCGGCTTCCTCTGCTTCGAGGACGACGGCTTCACGCGGGCGGCCGGGCAGTCGGACCTCGCCTTCCGCAACCAGTTCACGATCCTGGGCGGCAACAACCAGCGCATCCCGTTCACCGCGAACGTCCCCTACGGCACGATCGACGTGACCAAGACCGAGGCCACCGGCTACGGCGGCTCACTCCAGGCCGCCAACCGCGACAAGGTGTTCGGGTTCAACAACAGCTTCGTCGTCGGCGGCAGCATCGATGCGGCCACCTACAGCTTCAAGTCGTCGAGCACGCTGGGCGTGATCAACCCCGACCTGTCCGTCACCACCGATCCCAACAACCCCTATTACGGCACCATCCCGGGGCTCGGCACCTCGCAGCTCCGCACCGCCGCCGCGCTCGGCATCGCCCCGAGCCAGGTGATCGGCTCGAACCTGTACATGGGCGTCTTCGCCACCGACACGATCGACCTGACCGACGCCCTGTCGCTCACCGCCGGCGGCCGGCTGAACTTCGCCCGCGTCACCTCTCAGGACCAGACCGGGTTCTCGCCGGACGTGACGGGCACGCACTACTTCACCAAGATCAACCCGGTGGCGGGCCTGACCTACCGCTTCACCCCGGGCCTCTCGCTCTACGGCGGCTACTCGGAATCGAACCGCGCCCCGACCCCGCTGGAACTGGCCTGCGCCAACCCGGACCGGCCCTGCCTGCTGCCGAACTCGCTGGTCGCCGACCCGCCCCTCAAGCAGGTCACCGGCCAGACCTACGAGGTCGGCATCCGCGGCCAGATCCCGAACTTCTACGAGGGCGGCCTCGTGACCTACAAGGTCGGCGCCTTCCGCACGGATCTGGCCAACGACATCATCCAGCTCGCCACCCCCGGCAATGCGGCCCGCGGCTACTTCGTCAACGTGCCGGCCACGCAACGCCAGGGCATCGAAGTGGGGGGCGAGTACACGCGCGGCGACCTCTCGGTCTACGCCAACTACGCGCTCATCGACGCGACCTTCCAGTTCAACGGGACGCTGTCCTCGCCGAACAATCCCCTGGCCGTCGACGGGGCGATCAACGTCACCCGCGGCAACAAGGTGCCGCTGATCCCCGACCACCAGTTCAAGGTCGGCTTCGACTACCTGGTCCTGCCGGGCTGGCGCTTCGGCATGAACCTCCAGGCCTTCTCCTCGGCCTACTATCGCGGCGACGAGTCCAACCTGAACCCGAAGCTGCCCGCCTACCTCGTGCTCGGCCTCAACACGAGCTACCAGGTCACGCCGAACCTCCAGGTCTTCGGCCTGATCACCAACCTGACCAACAACAAGTACGCCAATTTCGGCACCTTCGCCGAGCGGGGCAACGTCGTGGGCAACCTCACCATCAACGACCCGCGCACGACGACGCTAGCCCAGCCGCTCTCGATCTACGCGGGCCTGCGCTACAGCTTCGGCCAGGCCCCGGCGCCGATGGCCGAGCCGATCATCCGCAAGTACTGAAGGCCCTGATACGCTCCAGCCGGACGGGGGTCGTCGCGCGACAGCGGCGGCCCCCGTTTCCGTTCGGGCTCCGTCGCCGGGACCGGTGGGGGTTGACGCTCGGGGGCGGCAGTTGGAAGGAGGATCGCCTCAGAAGATCCGAGCGCAGATCCATCCGCGTGGCAGGCCGCAGGTCCGCCCGTCGTCCGGGAGCCGAACGCATGACCACGTCCTTCCTTCCGATCGACAGGAGCGTGATCGCCCGCGAGGCGGCCAAGATGCTGCTCGAGATCAAGGCCGTTCACTTCTACCAGGACGAGCCCTTCACCTTCACCTCGGGTTGGGCCAGCCCCGTCTACATCGATTGCCGCAAGATCATCTCGTATCCGCGGCTGCGCTCGACACTGATCGATTTCGCCACCGCCACCATCGTGCGCGACATCGGCTACGAGTCGATCACCTGCATCGCCGGGGGCGAGACCGCGGGCATCCCGTTCGCCGCCTGGATCGCCGACCGGCTGATGCTGCCGATGCAGTACGTGCGCAAGAGGCCAAAGGGTTTCGGGCGCAACGCCCAGATCGAGGGCGAGGTCCTGGCCGGCGCCCGGACGCTCCTGGTGGAGGACCTCGCCACGGACGGCCGCAGCAAGGTCGGCTTCTGCCAGGCCCTGCGCGATGCGGGCGCGACGGTCGACCATTGCTTCGTCCTGTTCTACTACGACATCTTCCCCAAGAGCCGCGACCTGATGGACGAGATCGGCATCCGCCTGCACTCGCTCACGACCTGGTGGGACGTGCTGGCGGTGGCCAAGGAGAGCGGCCATTTCGACGCGGGCGTGCTCGCCGAGGTCGAGAGCTTCCTGAACGAGCCGGCGCAATGGTCGGCCGCCCATGGCGGCATCTCGGCCTTCGGACAGGGCTGAGGCAGGGCGCCGCGCAAGGGGCTACGAAGGGGCCTCAAAGGGACCTCGACGGGCTCCGGGACGGCACCCTTTCAGGCCCGCTTCCTCGTGTTGACCCCACCGCCCCGCTCCCCTATTGCGGGGCCGGCCTTCCACCGGGACACCGGTGGACGCGAGCGCGTAGCTCAGTTGGTAGAGCAACGGACTTTTAATCTGTAGGTCCTGGGTTCGAGCCCCAGCGCGCTCACCATACATATCAATCACTTGGCATATTAGCGGCGCATCGTTGGCAGCGCCTAGCAACCATATAGCTACCACGCCATCGTGAGCCTTAGCTTCACGCTTGGGCGCCTGATTGCACGGACGGTCGCCTCGCCGATCGGAAGGACCTAGGGTTGTGCAGGGCCGACCGTCAGGCTTGCTTGCCCACCCCTTCCTTTCGCGGCGTTCGAGCCATCGTCATTAGGCTTTGGGGCTTCACAGCCGTTGCTATGCCCTTGCGAAAGTCGCTGCTTCGCTATCCTATCAGGACGCTTGACCAGCCGTCGAGCCTTCTGGAAGGTCCGTAGATGGACCATTCCGACTTTCTCTCTTGTTCGCCGACCGAACTCTACGGCCAAGGCGGCTACTACGATCCGGACGTTAGCCTTGAACAGTTAATCGAGTCCTCAGAGCGAAATCCGGCCGGAATCGAAATCCGGGCCGAGATTTTTCCCGGAACCGCGGTGGCGCGTGGCGCGCACCAGATCACGATCAGCCAGGACCCCGCATTCGCCCCGGCGGTCGAGCGCTTCTACCGTGAGATCGACGGCCACTTCACGAGGCTCGCCCCCTCGCTCCTCGTCCGGATTCCCCGGGCCGTCATCTGGGACAACATGATCTTCGCCCTCACCGACGACGGGGTGAAGCTCGTCTACGAGTGCTACCGGCAGATCGACCGCGCCGAGAAAGGCCCGGACCCGCTGTCGCGGTTCGCCGCCTGCGAGAGCCGGGAGCGCCTCGACCTCGGGGCCGCCAACGCCCTGTTCGTCGGCTCGGCCGGCTCATTCAACTACGGGCACTGGGTCGTCGACGACTTTCCCGCCTTCGCCGCGACGGACATCCTGCGCGCGGGCGGTCGCGAGATCGCCGTCCTGATGGCGCGGTTCTCCCCGGAGATCGACCGGACACGCAAGGAAGGCGCCGCGCTGGCCCTGGGGGAGCGGCGCGATTTCGCGATCCGGATGCTCGACCGCGCCACGGCCTACACTGTGGAGAACCTCCACTACGTCACGCCCGCGAGCTACCACCCGGTCGGCAAGAACCCGGAAGCGCTCAGCTTCATCCGCGACCTGTTCGGCCGCGCCGCCTTCGATGCGCCGAGCTTCGCCGACTCCGACAGGATCTTCGTCAACCGCAGCGGCGGGCTCTGGCGCAAGCTGCTCAACGGCGACGCGGTCGGCGATCTCTTGGCCCGTCGCGGCTACGCGCCGGTCAACGTCGATGCGCTGAACCTGCGCGAGCAATGGGCCACCTTCGCCCAGGCCCGCCAGGTGGTCGGCATCATGGGGGCCGCGATGACCAGCAGCGTGCTCTGCCCGGTCGGCACGCCGCTGACGTACCTGGCGCCGGACGGCTGGATGGAGCCGTTCTACTGGGACCTCGCGGCAGCCTGCGGCCACCGCTACGCGGCCCTGTTCGGCCCGACCGACGACCCGGAGCCGCAGATCTACCGCAGGAACTTCTCCGTCGACCTCGCGTCCCTGGAGCGGCACCTCGACCGGTTCTGAAGCACCGTCGTCGCCGGGCGCCCTGCATCCGAGCCGCTCAGGTCCAGGCTTGCCCCCGATCCTCGGCGAGGTCGTCCTCCAGCGTCTGCGCGAACCGTGCGAGCGGGACGTCCCAGGGCTCGATGATCGCCGCGCGCCCGCCCGCGTCCCAGGTCCGGAAGGCGTCTTCGACCAGCCGGACGAGTTCGGCCACGCTGTTCGACACGGGGATGCCGAACTCGCGGTGGGCCGGGATGTCGGAGGCGATCACCGGCAGGCCCATGGCGCGCGCCTGCCCGATGCCGAGGTTGTAGCCCTCCCAGCGGGAGAAGTTCATATAGAGGTCGCCGGCGACGTACAGGTCGGTCATCTCCGCATCGGAGACGTTCGCGAACACGCGCAGACCGCCGGCCTCGACATAGGCGACGTCCGCCTCCTTGCCGCGGCCGGCAAGGACGAACACCACCCGCGAGACGAGGTCCCGGTCGGCGAACAGGACCTGCTGGAAGAGATCGATGTAGACGTCGATCCCCTTGTAGAAGCGCTCCTCGTAGCCGAACCGGCAGACGTTCAGGACGACGAACCGGCCCGCGAACCCGAGTGTCTCGCGCAAGGCCGCGCGCCGGTCCCGACGTTGCCCGTCCCAGGTCGCGAGATGCGAATTCCCGTTGCGCACCACGAGCGCGTCGGCCCGGTATTGCTGATCGAAGATCGCCTGCGAGATCGTGAAGACGCGCTTCACGCCCGCCACGCACATCCGCTTCTCCCAATCCACGTCCTCCCGTTCCTCGCGGCTGTCGAACAGGTGCGGGAACGGCTCGCCGTGATCGTAGACGTAGAGGAGCGGGCGCTGCCCGAGGTAGCGCGCCAGGGAAAAATAGGGCGGGGTGTGGGCGACGACGCAGTCCATCGCCTCGCTCACCGCATAGGCCGCAAGCTCGTCGGGCTGCCGGAGCGGCACGCGGGTGCAGCCGCGATAGGTTATGTCGCCAGGGCCGGCGGGACCGCCGACGAACACCTTGAACCCGCGCTGCCGCAGGAACGCGGCCTGCTGCGCCACCACCATGGCGACGCCCGAGCCGAAATCGTGGGTCACGCTCAGGAGCAGTATCCGCCAGCCGCCGTCCGGGCCGGCTTCGGCCCGCCGCCACGGCCGCACCCGGCGCGGCGGGCGGGCGAGTTCGCCGACCCGCTGCAGGGACAGGTTGGGATTGTAGCTCGGGTCGTCGTGCAGGATCGCCGTGTACCGCTCCCGCACGTAGATCGCCTCCCGCGCGTTGCGCTGGCGCTTGAGCCGGGAATCGTCGTGTCCGCGCGAGATCGACTCGTGATGGTAGAACAGCGGCTCGGCGACGTAGACGTTCCGGTAGCCCGCCCGGTGCACGTCGATGCACAGCTTCACGTCGTTGAAGGCCACCCGCAGGGCGGGGTCGAAGCCGCCCAGGCGTTCGAACAGCGCCCGCCGCACGGCGAGGCAGGCTCCGGTGACGGATACCATCTCGCGGGTCACGTCGATGCGGGCGGCCTCGTCGACGTCCGCCCCGTGCAGCCGGTGGGCGCCCACGAACTGGACCCCGAGCACGGTCCCGCCGTGCTGCACGGCCTCGTCCGGATAGAGCAGTTGTGCGCCGACGATGCCGACGTCCGGGAGACGCAGGTGGTGCATGAACCGGCGCAGCCAGTCGGGCCGGTTGACGGTCATGTCGTTGTTGAGGAAGACGAGCACCTCGGCGTCCGTGGATGCGGCGCCGTCGTTGCAGATCTTGGCGAAGTTGAAGGCTCCGGGGGAGCGCACCACCGCGACGCTGTCGGAATCCTGCAGCGTCGCGAAATAGGCGAGCGTCTCGTCTTCGACGGAATCGTTGTCGACGATGGTGATCCCGAAGAGCGCCTTCGGATAGTCGGTCTGCGCCAGGATGCTGTCGATGCCGGCCTTGAGGATGCCCGCCCGGTCCCGCGTCGGGATGACGATCCGCACCCGTGCCAGACCTTCGTCGGACATGTCGGGCGCCTCGGGAGGCGGGGGAGCATCGGGCACGGGCTCGAAACCGTCGTAGACCGCCGGGGCGCCCGTCCCGGGCAGGCCGTAGAGCACCCAAGGCGCGCGCGAGACGCGATCCCGGTCGAGTGCGAGCAGCGCCCGGGCGATCGATCCGGCCGCATCGGTGCGCGGGCCACCGTCCGCATGCCCGACCGAGCCCAGGGCGGCGGCGATCGCCTCCCGGACGCCCGGGCCGATCCGGAAGGCCGCGAGCGGACCCGCATACGGCAGGCGCTCCATGAAGGCAGGCGACATGTCCGGCTTCAAGACGGGACGCAGCCGCGTCCCGGCCGCATCCACGAGGTCGTGGTCGGCATAGACCGCTTGCAGGGCCCGCTCGCCCCCTCGGGCGCACAGGGTCGAGGCCAGCACGTAGGCGGCGTGCGGGCGGAGCCGGACCTGCCCCCCGTAGATCAGTGCGATCGCGCCTTCGGGCAGCCGTGCGAGGTCGGCCCGAGTCTCGTCCGCATCACCGGGGCGGCCGTTCTGCCATCTCACCCCGACCTGATCGGGCGTTCCCGTAGCCCGGCCATCGCCGTCCGGCAGGCAGAGCCCGAACACGGGCGGCAGCGCCGCCGCCGCGCCGTCCGCGCGGATGCGGTCGAGATCCGCTTCGGTCAGGTCGTCGAAGGCCGCGATCCAATCCTGGTAGCTGATGCTTCGTCCCGCCTCGGCATCGGCCCTGGGAATCGCCTGCTCGCCGGCGAACTGGCCGATGCGCAGGTAATGCTCGATCGCGCTCCCGGCCTCGGCTGCCCAGTCGGGATGACGCAGGACGTAGGCGGCCGTGTCGAAGCCCGGCCCCGGATCGCGCCGCTCGGCCGCACCGTCCTTCAGGAAGTGATCGATCGGGACGGTCTTCGAGCGGCGCACGTCGTGGTTGCGCGCGTTGTACCAGTCCGGGTCGAACAGCCCGCTGCGCTCCAGCAGCCATCGCAGCGTCTCGGTATCCTGCGAGAGCCAGAGCGGCCGTGTCGCGGCGACGCCCTCGCCGATGGCCAGCAGGAACGGCGGCTTGGCGCCGTGCCGCGCCTCCGGCCGGTGCCCGAGATACCGCTGCGTCGAGAAGTTCGGGCCCGGCTCCCGGTGCTCGTCGAGGCCGTACTCGCAGAAGTGCAGGAGCGGCCCGGCCTGGAAGGCGGCAACCTCCGGATAGGCGTGAAGGTACCACGCCGCGTCGAACAGTCCCGAGGCCCGCACCGCTTCGACGACCTGCGGGTCGGGGCGGGTCGACCGCGGACGCTTTTTCCAGAAGAGCATGGGGGCCTGTACTCTGTTCCGCAGTCTCGGGCGAGATGGAACTCCAGTCGGACCGCCTCGGGGCCGCATTAGGACAGGCGGCTGGTCTCCGGCGCGACGATCTCACCTTTGAGACCGAATTGCGGCGGCCCGAGGCGACAGTGGCTCGATAACCGCACCGTCGGACAATAGCCGGATGGCACCGCCTGTCTTCTATCCGGGCGCCCCGGCGACGGTTAAGATTTCGTTAACGGAGTCGGAGTGTCCTGCGTGCCCAACGAGCCGACCTATCCCGACGGTGGTCGCCCACGGCGCGCGCTCGGTCGCTGCCTGGCCGTGGCGCTGGCCCTGCTCACCCTGGCGGCACCGGCTCTGGCCCAGGTCCGCACCCTGCCGCGCACCGGCGGCAACGCCGTGCTGCTCCGGCTCAAGCTGACCGTGAACAAATCCCAGACCATCAAGGTCTCCGAGGCCTTCGCGGACCTGCTCGTCGGCTCCTCCGAGATCGCCGACGTGGTGCCGATCAGCGATCGGACCATCTACCTGCTCGGCAAGAAGGTGGGCACGACGAACGTCTCGCTGATCGATTCCGAGAAGCGGCTCGCCGGCCTGATCGACATCGAGGTGCGCCCCGACGTGCGCAACATCGAGAGCCAGGTCCGGCGCAGCACCGGTGAATCCGGCCTGGCCGTGGAGAGCCAGGGGGAGAAGGTGGTGCTGACCGGGGTCGCCGCCGACGCGCCGACCGTCGACCGGGCGATGCAGGTCGCGCCCCCCGGCACCGTCAACCTGACCCGGGTGCGCTCGCCGCAGCAGGTGATGCTGAAGGTGCGCTTCGTGGAGGTGAACCGCAACGCGGGCCGCGAGTTCGGCATCCGCTACGAGTTCGGGGGGCCTCGGACCCTGGCCGCGGTCGGCAATTTCGGGGCGGACGCACAGATTTCCAGTTCGGCCGCCTCGTCGGGCCTGCTCTCCGGCGTGGTGGGCAGCGCGGTCAAGGCGGCGACCGGCGGCGTCCCGTTCGCCAGCGTCGTGCAATCCTTCGGCGGATCGTCGGGGCAGCTCGACGTGTTCATCAACGCGCTGGAGACCAAGGGGCTGCTGCGCCGGCTTGCCGAGCCGAACCTGATCGCGCAATCCGGGGACCGGGCCGAGTTCCTGGCCGGCGGCGAGATCCCGATCCCGATCGCCAACCAGACCTTCAACGGCTCGCCGCAGATCACGGTCTCCTACAAGGAGTTCGGGGTGAAGCTCGCCTTCACGCCGACCGTGCTCAGGAACGGCAAGATCCACCTACAGCTCGAACCCGAGGTCAGCGACATCGACCCGACGCTCTCGGTCGCGGTCGGGGCCGGCGTCTCGGTGCCGGGTCTGACCAAGCGCCGGGCCCGCACCAACGTCGAGTTGAGCGACGGCCAGAGCTTCGCCATCGCCGGACTGCTCCAGACCCAGTCGACCCGGACGATCGAGCAGCTGCCCTGGCTCGGATCGATCCCCGTGCTCGGCGCGCTGTTCCGCAGCCCGGCCTTCCAGGAGCGCGAGACAGAACTCGTGGTCATCGTCACGCCGGCCCTGGTCAAGCCGACCAAGCCGGGTCAGGTGCTGGCCACGCCCCTCGATACGACCCTGCCGGCCAACGACGTGGACCTGTTCGTCAACGGCAAGACCGAGATCGCCCGCGACACGCGCGTGTTCGTGACCTCGCGCGGCGGCGCGATCGGGCCGCACGGGCACATCGTGCCGCCACCCGCGGGCGAGGTCGACGAATTCGGTCGCGCTGCGGTCATGCGGTGAGGCTCGGCATGCGCCGCCCGCTCCTCCTCTGCCTCACCGCCGCGCTGCCGCTCCTTCTGACGGCCTGCCAGGATTACCTTGCCCGGCGCGACACGCTGACCCTCGGCTCGGGCGAGGCGGTCCAGGCCAACATGGCCCGGCACGTCATCGACCCCTGGCCGCCGCGATCGGACCGCATCGATTTCGAAACCGACGGCGAGCGCGCGGCACACGCGATCGAGCGTTACCGCAACCCGTCCAGCGGCTCGGGCATCGCCATCCTGCCGCCGGTGCCGGTCGGCCCGTCGAACGTGCCGTCCATCAACGCGCCGTCGCTGCGCTGAGCCCACAGCGTTTTCGCGGGAAGCGGTCGGCGGTTCGCGGGACGGGAATTCCGCACGGCGGAGACGGCGCGTCGCCTCACGAATCGAGGGCCGGGAGAGGGCCGGAATGGTCGAGTTCGCGGTCTGCCTTCTCCTCGTCGCCGTCGCGGTCGAGGACCTGCGCCGGTTCCGCATCCGCAACCTGTCCGTCCTGCTGCTGAGCGCGGGGTTCGTGGCCCATTGCGTCGAGCGCGGCACGACGTTCCTCCTCGTCCCGCACGCGATCCTCGCGGGCGCCGCATTGGCGCTTCTGATCGCGGCCTTCGTGCTCGGGGCGATCGGCGGCGGCGATGCCAAGCTGCTCTCGGCGGCCCTGTTCTGGGTCGGCCCGGAGGGGGCCTTCGTCTTCGCGGTGATGCTCCTCGTCCTCACGCTGCTCACGATCGTGGCCGCGCGCCTCGGGCTGGTGGCCTCCCGCGGCACCGGGCGGGCCGCCAAGATCCCGTTCGGGCCGAGCATCGCCGGCGCGTGGCTCGGCGTGATCGGGGCCTCGCATCTGCTCTGATCGCAGGCGCGCCGGCAAATAAAGACCGCTGCCTGCATCGGCGCATGGCCGTTCCGTCACGGTCCTCGCCTTGCAGTATAGGCGGTGGACTTTGGATCACGCGCGCGCGCCGTCTTGCCTCTGTTGACACGACCGGTCCGTTAAGGAACGGTCAACCATGACGCCGGGCGCGTATCAGATGCCCGGTCACAGGGAGAGTGAGCGATGAGTTGGCTGCGGCGCTTTGCCAAGGACGAAGACGGCGCGGCGATGGTGGAGTATGCCCTGCTCGTCGCACTGGTCGCATTGGTGGCCATCGTCGGCGTGTCGGCCACGGGCACCAGCATCAACGCCCAGTTCGCCAAGATCAGCTGCAAGGTCGCCAATCCGACCGCGGCCTGCGATCAGTGAGGTTCGGTTCGCGCATCTCTCTTCTCGTCGCCCTCGTCTTCGGGGCGACGGCCGCGTTCCTGGTCCGGGGTCTGATCCAGGACATGGGCGCGGGCAAAGAGAGCGCGCGGACCATCGTCGTGGCCAAGGCCGGGATCGCGCCGGGGATGGCCCTCGGCCGCGAGAACCTGCGCGAGGTGCCCTGGCACGCCAGCGAAACCCTCGACGGGTCCTTCGGCACGATCGCCGAACTCACCCGGGACGGGCGCCGCCTGGCGCTCGCCACGCTCCAGCGCAACGAGCCGGTGCTCGCCTCCCGCATCACCGCGCCCAACCAGCGCGCCACCCTGTCGACGCAACTCGAGGACGGCATGCGCGCCGTCTCGGTGCGCGTCGACGAGGTCCGCGGCGTCGCGGGCTTCGTGCTTCCCGGCGACCGGGTGGACCTCGTCCTGACTCGCGGCGAGAACGGCGGCGCCGACCAGAACGCCTTCGCCGACATGCTGCTCCAGAACGCCAAGGTGTTGGCCGTCGACCAGGTGGCGACGGAAGGGCAGGACAAGCCCACGGTGGCGCGCGCAGTCACCCTGGAACTCACGGCCCAGCAGGCGCAACGGGTCGTGCTGGCCCAGGGTATCGGCCGCATCTCCCTGGTGCTGCGGCAATCCAACGGCGGCGACGACAAGGCGACCGCGCGGGTCACCGCGCAGGATCTCGGTGCGGCGGACCCGTCCGAGCGTGACCGCTTCGCCGAGATGGAAAAACGGCTTGCGGACATGAAGCAGGCTGCCGATGCCGCCCGCGCCGAGTCCGAGCATCAGGCGGCCCAGCGTCTGGCCGAGACCGAGGCCCGCATCCGCGGCGAGATGATGCGCACGCCTGCCCTACCGGCCGCCATCGTGGCGCCGGCGGCCAGACCCGCATCGCCAAGTTCCGTCGTCAACGTGATCCGCAACGGCTCCAAGACGGAGCAGTACACGGTCGCATCCGAGCGCTGATCCCGGTCTCTCGACGCACCGGTTCTTGCCCTCGCGCGCGTCCCGCGCAAGATGAGCCGGTCCGTCGATCGGCCCGATCCGGCGGGTCCCTATCGGTCGAGTCGGGGTGGCGACGGTGCAGTGCTTTATCGTCGGGGCCGACCGCGAGGACGGGTGCAGGCGCCTGCTGGCGGGGATCGCCCAACCGGTCTCGCGAGCGACCGTCTCGGTCGCGAGCCTGTCGGCCCTGGGCGGCGACCCGCGCTTCCTCCAGGCCGCCCGCCCCCTCGTCCTCGTCGGCGACATGCCGGCGGAGCCGGTGACGGCGGCCGAGGTCGTGGCCTTCGCCCAGGAGCAGCGTGGGCACGCCTTCACCGTCTACGTCGCCGACACCATCGCCCCCGACGATTACAAGCAGCTCGTGCGCAGCGGCGCGGCCGAGTGGATACAGTGGGGAAGCGCGGCGCAGGAGCTGCACGACCTCGCCGCCCGCCTGCACGGCGCCGACCTGGTGGAGCGCACCGCGCGCATCGTGAGCTTCCTCCCGAGCAAGGGCGGCGTCGGCAACACCACCCTGGTGGTCGAGGCCGCGTCCTGCCTCGCCGGCCGGCTCAAGCGCGGCGGCGGCCGCATCGCCGTGCTCGACCTCAACCTCCAGGGGGGGACGCTGGCCGACATCCTCGACCTCGAACCGCGCTTCGACATCGGCGAGGTGATGGGGCGGCCGGAACGCCTCGACGAGCAGTTGATCGGGGTGTTCACCAGCCGCCACTCGGACCGGCTCGACGTATTCGCGAGCCCGGCGCGCCGGATCGGTCCCGAGGAGATCGATCCGCAGATCGTCTTCGCCTTCATCGACAGCATCAGCACGCGCTACGAACTGATCCTGTTCGACCTGCCCCAGCACTGGCTCTCCTGGACCGACAGCCTGATCAAGGGGTCCGACGCGGTGGTGCTGACCGGCTCCACCAACGTCCCGGCCCTGCGCAAGCTCACCGGCAAGCTCGCCTACCTCAAGGAGATGGGTGTGCCCGAGAACCGGATCGCCACGGTCCTGAACGGGGCGGAGGTCGACCTTCTCGGCCGCGTCGCGCGCCGTGCCGAGATCGAGCGGGTGCTGAACGGCCAGCGCTGCCTGTTCGTGCGCCGCGACGGCGCGGCGGTGGACGAGGCGGCCGACGTCGGCCGGCCGCTCTCCGAGACGGCGCCGTCGAGCCGGATCGGCCGGGACGTCCGGGCGCTGGCCGACTGGATCGAGGCCGCCACCGGACGCCTCGCCGGAACCGAGCCGCAGGCCGCCGCGACCGGGGCGGCCGCGTGAGCCGGGGCTTCTCCGACCGCTGGCGCGGCGGCGGCGCGCAGCCCGCCCCCGTGGCGGTGGAGCGCCCGATGCCGGCACCGCTGCCGCCGCCCGAGCCCGTCGCGGCCCCGAAGGCCTCGCTGATCGACGCCAAGGTCAAGCTGCACGGGCGGATCATCGACGAGTTCAACCTCGCCCTGATCGAGAAGCTCTCTCCCGACGAACTCGCCCGGCAGGTCGGGCGCTTCGTGGCCGAGTACGCCTCGCAGGAGCGCCTGCCCCTCAACCAGCGCGAGCTGGAGGTCTTCGCCGCCGACGTGCTCGACGAGATGGTCGGGCTCGGGCCGATCGAACCGCTGCTCAAGGACCCGAGCGTCACCGACATCCTGATCAACGCGCACATGTCGGTCTACGTCGAGCGGGCCGGGCAGCTCGAACCGGCGCCGGTGCGCTTCAAGGACGAGGCGCACCTCCTGCGCATCATCAACAAGATGGTCGCCGCGGTCGGCCGGCGGGTCGACGAATCCTCGCCGATGGTGGATGCGCGCCTGCCCGACGGCTCGCGCGTCAACGTGGCGATCCGCCCGGTCGCCGTCGACGGGCCGCTGGTCTCGATCCGCAAGTTCGCCAAGCGCCCGATCTCGATGGACCGCCTGATCGAACTCGGCGCCCTGCGGCCGGCCATGGCCGAACTGCTCAAGGCGGCGGTGCGCGGGCGCATCTCGCTGATCGTCTCGGGCGGCACCGGCTCCGGCAAGACGACGATGCTGAACGCTCTGTCCTCCTACATCTCGGCCAAGGAGCGCCTGATCACGATCGAGGACGCGGCCGAGCTGCAATTGCAGCAGCCGCACGTCGCCCGTCTGGAGACGCGGCCCCCGAGCGTCGAGGGCCGCGGCGAGATCCGCCAGCGCGAACTCCTCAAGAACGCCCTACGGATGCGGCCGGACCGCATCGTGCTCGGCGAGTGCCGCGGGGAGGAGGCCTTCGACATGCTCCAGGCGATGAACACCGGGCACGAGGGCTCGATGACCACGATCCACGCCAACACGCCCCGCGACGCCCTGTCCCGCATCGAGCAGATGATCGGCATGGCGGCGGCCTCGATGTCGGTGACCTCGATCCGCAGCCAGATCGCCTCGGGTATCCAGATCGTGCTGCAGCTGCAACGCATGAGCGACGGCAAGCGCCGCCTCACCAGTCTCGCCGAGGTGACCGGCATGGAGGGCGACGTCGTCCAGATGCAGGAGATCTACAAGTTCGTCCGCGAAGGGCTGGACGAGCGCCAGGGCATCCTCGGCAGCTATCGCGCCACCGGCGTGCGCCCGCGCTTCCTCACCGAGCTGAAGGCGCAGGGCGTGGACCTGCCGGCCTCCCTGTTCGATCCCAAGTCCGCGCTATGAGGCCCGGCGTGACAGAGCCCGGTCGGTGGAGGTGACGCCATGGAGCAATGGCTGATCCTGCTCCTCGTCTTCGTGCTGGTGTTCCTCGCCGTCCAGCAGTTCCAGGCCGGCTTCGGTGGCCTGGTGCAGGACCGCGCCCGGCGTCAGCGGCGCGTCGAGGAGCTCAAGGGCGGTGAGAGCGAAGACCCCGACATCCTGCGCCGCCGGGCCGGGCGCTTCGCCGACAATCCCCTGGCGGCGCGCCTCAACCGGCTGATCGTGCAATCGGGCACGCGGCTCACCGGCGCGACCCTGGCCCTCGTCTGGCTCGGGCTCGCCCTGGTCTGGTTCATCCTGCTCGGCGTCCTCGGCAACGCATCCCTCAGGCTCGCCGCCGCGACCGCCGGCTCGGGCCTGAGCCTGCTCCTGTGGCTGCGGCTCAAGCGCGGCCGGCGCATGGCCCGGTTCGGGGAGCAACTGCCCGAGGTGATCGACGTGATCGTGCGCTCCTTGCGGGCGGGGCATCCGCTGCCGGTCTCCCTCAACCTCGTCGCCCGCGAGATGCCGGAGCCGGCCGGCCCGGAATTCGCCCTCGTGGTCGACGAGGTCAGCTACGGCCGCAGCCTCACGGAGGCGCTCGGCAACCTTCATGCCCGCGTCGGCTACCCCGAACTGAAGTTTCTCGTCGCCTCCGTCTCGATCGCCCAGCAGACCGGCGGCAACCTCGGGGAGGTGCTGTCGCGGCTCTCGCGGATGCTGCGCGAGCGCTTCCGCCTGATGCGCCGCGTCCGGGCGCTGTCGGCGGAAGGGCGTTTCAGCGGGCTGGCCCTCAGCGTGCTGCCGGTCGCACTGTTTGCCCTGATCAACCTCGTCAGCCCGGCCTATTACGCCGAGTTCTGGCGCAGTGCCGCCGCATCCAGCGTGCTCGGCGTGAGCATCGGGCTGCTGACCCTGGGCAACCTCGTCATCTACCGCCTCGTCAACCTGAAGGTCTGATCCGTGCCCGCGCAGGTCAGTCCGCTCCTCCTGGTCACGCTGCTGGTGTTCGGCTCCGGGGTGCTCGCGGTCTACGCGGGCACGCAGGCGCTCGCCCATCGCAACCGTCTGCGGCGGCGCTTCGCCGGCCTCGCCGGACCGCTCGCCGCCCCCGGAAGCGCGGACGCGCCGGGCTGGCTGGACATCGACCCGGCCCGCCTCGGGATCGACCGTGCTGCCCAACGCACGCTCCAGGCGGCGCTGATCCGGGCGGGTTTCTTCGCGCCGTCCGCGGTGGCCGCCTACGCGGTGATCCGGCTGGCGCTCCTCGCGGTTCTGCCGCTCGGCGGCCTCGCCCTGTCGTTCGTCGCCTTCCCTGCCGTCGGCCCGTTGGAGCGGGGCGTGCTCACCCTCGTGCTGCTGGCCATCGCAATCGTCATCCCGCGCGCCAGCCTGTCGCGGCGCCAACGGGCCCTGGAGGGCAAGTACCGGCTCACCTTCCCCGATTTCATCGACATGCTGGTGATCTGCATCAACGCCGGGCTGAGCCTGGAGGCGGCCCTCGACCGGGGCGCGCGCGAACTCGGCGATGCGGACTGGGAGTTGCGCGCCAACCTCGCCCTGATGTCCGGCGAGATGCGGGCGGGCAAGAGCACGGGCGACGCCCTCAAGGCGCTGGCCGACCGGCTCGGCCTTGCCGAGGCGCGCTCGTTTGCCGCCCTGCTTCATCAGACGCTGGAACTCGGCACCGACATCGTCCAGGCGCTGACCACCTTCTCCGACGAGATGCGCGACAAGCGCATGGCGCGGGCGGAGGAGAAGGCGGCAGCCCTCCCGCCGAAGCTGACGCTGCCGTTGGGGCTGTTCATCTTCCCCGTGGTGCTGATCGCGGTCCTCGCGCCGGCCGTGCTTCGCATCATGAACGCGGTCCGGCCATGAGACGGTGCGTAGCCCGCCATGCGGGGACGCTCAGGGCGCTCGCCCGCTGCCGCGAGGGCGCGGCGATCCTGGAATTCGCCCTCGTCCTCCCGATCCTGCTCCTCCTCGTCGGGGCCTGCTTCGAGATCGGCCGGGCGCTCCTCATCTACCAGTCGATGACCGAGGCGGTCCGCAGCGGCGCGCGCACCCTCGCCCGCCTGCCCGATCCGACCTGCCGCGACGGCTGCGCACCCGGCGTGACCGGGGCCGTCGAGCGGGCGCGGGGGGCGATCGCGGCGCGCGGCGGCCTCACGGCCGACAGCGTCAGGGTGGTCCCGATGCTCGACCCGTCGCCGGGGACCGTCGGCCTGCGCGCCGAGGTCGGCCTCACGCCTCAGATCCTGTCGGGGTTCGGGCTGGACCGGGCGCTGACGCTCCGGGCCTCCCATCAGGAGGTGCGTGTTGGGGAATAGCCCCCGCGCGCGTCCGCGAAGGCGCGTCGCCGACCTCCCGCGTTGCCGGGACGGCGCCGCGCTCGTCGAGGCGGCCATGGTGCTGCCGATCCTGCTCCTGATCGTCTTCGCCCTCACCGAACTGAGCCTGTACTTCTGGACCCAGAGCCGGGCCGAGAAGGCGGTCCAGCTCGGCCTTCGCCGCGCCGTCGTCAGCGATCCCGTCGCGGTCGGGCCGGGCCTCGACCCGGCCGGGAGCGAGGCGTGGTGGGACGGCCTGCCCCTCGGCCTGCGCTGCTATCCGGCCGGCGCCGGGCCCGGCCCCTGTCCCGCCTTCGCGGTCGCCTGCGACCTGGAGGCCGGCTGCCGCTGCGACGGCGGCTGCCGCTTCGGCCTCGACCGGGCACGGCTCGACGGCATCGTCCAGACCATGCGTGCCGTCCTGCCGGACCTGCGCCCCGAGAACGTGCGGGTCGGCTACAGGACGAACGGGTTCGGCTATGTCGGGCGCCCGCTTCCCGTGCCCGTCGACGTCACCGTGAGCCTGGTCGGGATGCGCTACTCCACCCTGTTCCTCGGCGACCTGTTCGGAGCGAGCCTGCCGTTGCAGGCGCAGGCGCAGCGGCCGAGCGAGGACCTGCTGTCGCGATGATCCGCGCCATCCGCCACGTGGGAGCCCGCGCCGCGCGCCTGCCCGGCGACGAGGACGGCTTCGTGCTCGTCTTCTTCGCGGTCTGCCTGCCCGCGCTGCTCGGACTCGTCGGGCTCGCCATCGACGGCGGGCGGCTGATGACGCTCGACACCCAGGCCGCTGCCGTGGCCGACGCGGCGGCGCTGGCCGCGGCAAGCCGCCTCGACCGCTCGGACGGCGCCATGCCGGCCGCGCGCGCGGCGGCCTACGCCCTCGCCAACCGGCCGACGCTCGCGGACGGGCAGGTCCCCGGCCCACGCCTGACCTTCCGCTTCGCGGCGCAACTGCCGGACCTGCGCCGCCCCGGCCCGGGCCTTGCGGATGCCGCCTCCGCCCAAGCCGCCTACGTGGAGGTGGCGACGGCGGCCGTCTCGCTCACCACGAGCTTCCTTCAACTCGTTGGTGCGCGCCCCGAACCGATCCGGCGCCGGGCCATCGCCGAGTCACAGTACTACGCCTGCGACGTCACGCCCGCGGTGCTGTGCCAGCCCGACCCGGAGGGCTTCGCGGCGAGCGCGCGTCCAGGCCGGCAATACCTGCTGCGCATGGACGGCAACACGGGTGCGGGCTCCATCGTCCTGCTCGGCCGCTCGTCGCGCAGCGAACCGCGCCAGAGCCTGCGCGACTTGGCGAGCGGCGCGCCCGCCTTCTGCTATGCCGACGGCGTGGCCCTGCGCCGGACCATTGCGCCGCAGGAGTTCGATGCGGCCCTGAACACCCGCTTCGACCGCGTCGTGGACCGGACGGGGGCGCCGCTCGCGCCGGACCTCGCCGTCCATGCTCCGGCACCGAACGTGATCCAGGGCCGGCACTACGACACCTGCCTCTCGCTCCCCCAGGGCTTCGACTTCAACCCGCCGTTCCCGCTGCCGCGGGACTCGGCCTATGCCGGCTTCACGCTCAGGGGCTTCTGGAACCAGGGCGTCGGCGATTGGCGGAGCGCGCCCGCCCGGGGCGGCATCGGCTTCGGCCTGCCGAACGCGCTCGAGGAGTACATCGCCTGGAATCACGACGATAAGCCGCAAAACGTCCTGGACCGGTTCCGCAACGCGGCGACGCGCTGGGACCTGTACCTCGCCGAACTCGGGCTGACCCGCGCCACCGAGACGGTGCCCGTCGACACCCGCGGCCTCGGCCCCGCGCGGGCGACCATGCCGACCGGCGGCCCAAACCAGTATTCCAGGCAGCGCGAGAACGCGGTGCCGATCTGCTACGGCGGCAACCGGCCGGCCACCGACGCGCGGCGGCGCATCCTCTACCTCTCGGTCGCCGATTGCGGAGCGTTCCCGGCGGCGGCCAATGCCGCGTCCCTGTCGCGGCACGTGGCGAAGTTTTTCCTCACCGAGCCGTCGGACCTCGGCCTGACGCTCGCCGAGTTCGTGCAGTTCGTCCGACCCACCGACGACGACGGCAAGCTGCGCCACGTGGTGCAACTCGTCTCGACCTATTGAGGGCGGCGGCCCTCCACGGAACCGGCAACGAAAAAGCCTCCCTGCGACGGTCATCGCAGGGAGGCTTTCTCGTGCATCGCGCGTTGATGCGGGGCACCCGGTCTCCGGGTGCCCCGCCAGCGCGACTAGCGGATGGTGCCGTTCAGGCCGTTCGGGAAGAAGCCGGTCGGCTGGGCGTTGCCGTTCAGGTAGACGATCCGCAGAACCTCGGTGGTGGTGCGGGCGTAGGGCAGGCCGGTCGCCGGGTCGGTCAGGGAGGTGTTGGCGGTCGTCACGGTGCCGATGCCCTGGTCGTCGTCGTTCGAGTTGTCCAGACGGTCGCGGGCGTCGGAGATCGCCTGGGCCTGCGAGTAGAGACCGCGGCTGTAGAGCACCGTGCGAATCGTGCCGGCGTGATAGGCCTCGGCCGCGAGCAGGCCGCCGGCGGCGGCCAGGATCTGCTTGCTGCTGATCAGCGGTGCGGCGCCGAGATAGGCCGAGACGCCGACGTCCTCGAAGATGAAGGCCGCGAGCAGGAAGTTGGTCTCGTTCGCGTAGGCGTCGAAGGTGCTGCCGAGACCGGCGAAGGAGGCGGCGATGTTGAAGGCGTTGCTGATGTCGATCGCCGGGCGGTTGACGCGGGCGCTGCCGAGGGCGCTGCGCAGGAGCTGCACGTGCGCACGCTCTTCCGCCGCGATCTCGAAGGCGTAGTTGCGGATCGCGTCGGTGGCGAAGGTCACCTGGCGGCCGCCCGCGACCGGACCCAGTGTGCCGGTTCCGCCACCGATCTCGGAATTGGAGAGGCCCGCGCCTGTGGCAGCGCGCAGGTAGAACTCGGCTTCGAGATATTCGAGGTTGAGGGCGAAGTTCAGGATGTCGGTGTCGGTCACGGTCTGTGCAGCGGCCTCCTGGACCGCGCCCGTCCCGAAGATGGCCGCGCCTGCGACGCCCAGGCCCACGTTGCGCAGGAAGGCGCGACGCCCGGCTTCGAGATTGAGCTTGCGCGTAACGGTCTTACCGGTCTCCGGATCGGGCAAATGCACGAGATCGATGGTCATAGCGTTCCTCTCTGTGATCTTCTTACTCGATCATACGAGCGGCACCGTACAGCCTTTCAGCATACTGACAAGTGATTTTAACTTTATCGGCAGAGTCTACTGTCCCGACTTGATAAAAAGGGATAGAGTCCTTGATCTAAGGCCATTAAATAGGAAAATATATTCGTAAAACTGACGGCTGTGCTTTGGAAACACTGTTGCAAAACGTCTACGCTGCGGCCAAGCATAAAGTTTCGGCAGCCCCGATCACATATTTGTGATCGGGGCTGCGATCCAACGTTCTCCAGGGGACGAACCGATTCGCGGCGGATCGTCCGGCTGCCATGGGCATGCCGGACGATCCCGCGTGTCGTCCCGAACCCGCAACAAGCCCTTGATCGGCAAGGACGTTTGTCCCGCAACGGCCCTCGGACCCGTCCGCCCGCGCGAGACGCGACGTCCCGAGGCGGAGCGAGGGCGTCGCATGGGACATCCGGTCGATTGTTTCGCGATGCGGATTTCGGCCTCGATCGAGCGGACACGGTATCGGGGACGCCCTACAGCCCGTACGCGCGGCGGCAGCGCGCGAGGATGTCGCTGCACGGCATCAGGTTGAACGCATCCGAGAGCCGTGCATCGCAGAAGCCGAGCCGGCCGATCTGCTCGACCGATCGTGCGGGCAGGCTCTCGGCCGGACGCCGTTCCTTCCACACGATGAGCTGTCCGTGGTTCTCGGCCACCGTCGCGAACGAGTGGCTCTGGAAGTACGACTCGATGAGGAAGACGATCTTGTAGACGTCCCCCATCCAGTCGCCGTCCTGCTGGCCGATGCGGCGGCGCAGTTCGAAGCTCAAGGCCAGATCGGGCAAGGAGGCGTGATAGCTCGACGGGATGACGTCGTCGACGATGATGATGCCGTCGTCCTTGATGCAGGCCAGCGCGTTGGTGAAATCCTTCAGGATCTGCTCGAAGGTGTGCAGGCCGTCCAGAAAGATCAGATCGTAGCGGCGACCCGGGTCCTGGGCGAAGTAGCTGTCGCTGGGCACGGGATGGAACGTGCAGCCCTTCGCGCGTTCCGGATCGGGCGGCAGGGCGAACTTGAACTCCGGATCGACCGCCACCTTCCGCGGCGCGTCGACGGCGAAGAAGGTGGTGCCCTCGTCCACGCCGACTTCCAGATAATCGGGATCGTCGTAGAGCTTGAGAAACTGGTTGATCACGTCCGACCTGAGCATGCGTCCTGATCCCGATGCGTGTGTTGCGTGGTGAGGTGACGCGCGAAGCGCCGATGACAATGGGCTGGAGGCGGGCGCCGTCCGGCATGTTGGCCCACGCCTGTGCCGCGCAGTGTTGGTCTGGTTTCGGGCGACATCGGCGACGAGCGCGATGCTGCTCGACATGGTGGTCGGGCGTTGATTGGATTGGACTTTCCGTGACACGTATTTGCGCGGAGGCCGGCATCGAGCGCAGACGCGACCATGTCCTTGAAGGCCGAGGCCGGGCGCTCCACCGCTTCGCCGGCCGCGATGCGATCGACGATGAGGGATCGAGGCAGTCAACCGAGGGGCTGTTCGGGGCCGGCATTTGGGGATGATAGATCCGCCAACGGTGATCCGCTTGCACAGGCGCTAGATCGTGGGATTGCCCCGTTGTGTGGACGGTCAGAGGACCTGGGTGATTATGGGGGCGGGTAACGGACCGGACCGGGTCTCCTGCTCGTAGACGGTAGGCGAGCGCCGGATGCAGGCGCTGTGGGTTATGGATGCCCTCGATGTCGCCGAAGCAAGTGATCCGCGCGTCGGCCAGCGAGCGCGAGCGGCGTTCGTCCGCCGAATCTCATGGGTCTTCGCCTATGAGATACGGTATCAGAGGCGCGTCTGGCGACGTCCGGGCCGGGACGGGGATGGCGGGACCTGACCACCAGCACGGAGGCGGCCTTGGACGCCGCACAGAAGTCAACCGTGGGCGTGCAAGACCCCTGGCCGCGGCAACGTTGGCTGCCGTCATTGCCATCGGCGCCGCACCCAAGCCTGCGGCGGACCCGACGCTCGTCCTCGGTTCCACCGGCTGGACACTCGAGTATTTCGGGCCCGACGTAACGATCCTGCGCGCTACCCTCTCGCGCGAGACGAGCGGTGAGGCCGGAAACGTGGTGCTGTCCTGTGCAGGACGCCGGCGACGGCTGACGATCGGGTTGCCCCGTTTCGCCCGACCACAAGCCGCGGGTACCGCATCCGGGTCGCTTCTGATCCGTGCTTTTCCGCGCAGTCCTGCTGACCCGTTTGTAATCGCGCACGTCCAGCCGAGTCAGGCTGGCACCTTCTCCGCGGCCAACGAGGTGGGACAGGGCGAAGAGCCGGTGCTGGCCTTCGCGCGCCTCCTGCTCGACCGTCCGCAGCGCCTCGACCTCCTGTCGCGCGATGTCCCCCGGCCTGTGGCCTTCGGATCATTGACGCCGCTTCAGGTGTCCCTATCCTGGACGCCGCGCGACACGCTTGCGTTTCAGGCATTCTTGGCTGCCTGCACGCGCGCTTCGCTTCGACAATGATGAAACGGCGGGATTTTGCGAATCGACGGCCGGACGAAGAGACGTGCCGGCTCAGGGCGCGGCAAGGGTAAAGTCGTGTCAGACGGAACGCCGCCGACGATCAGCGAGGGGAGGCATGATGCCCATCCGTGCTCCGGCGCAGCGCGGAAGCCGCGGGCGGGTTGGACCCGGGACGAAATCGCAGTCACGGCGCTGCACGCCAAACACACGATCCGTCGCTCCTGGCTCGGCCTCGTCTCAGCAGGGCTCGCGGCCCTGATGATGTCCGGCTGCCAGACGGGCGGCAACACTGACCCTGTGCAGGTCGCCGATCCGCCGGCCTTTGAGACCGGCATCCTCACCTCGAACGAGGCCAACAGGCTCGGCCGGCAACAACTCGCGGCCGGGAACTACGGCATGGCCGAGCGACATTTTCGCGATGCGGTGGAACACAACCAGGACGATGGTCCCTCGTGGATCGGTCTTGCTGCGGCCTACGACAATCTCGGCCGCTTCGAACTCGCCGACAGGGCCTACGGTCAGGCCATTCGCATCCAGGGCGAGACGTTGTCGATCCTGAACAACCGCGGCTATTCTCTGCTGTTACGAGGAGACAAGCGGCGGGCCCTGGTCCAGTTCGATCGGGCCCTGGCCCTGGACCCGACCAATCCGGTCATCCGCAACAACGTGCTGCTGCTGCGCACGGGTGAGCGCGGCAACAAGGCGGTCCCGCTCTGATGCGGAGTAGGCATGATCATGAGGGGTATTGAGACGATCGTACGGTTGAGCGGGTAGGTGTATACTGTCGCCCGCGAGTGACATTGCTCCGTGCATGCGACCGTTTAAAGCCCCGAGAATAACGCGATCCGCGCCCGCCGATGCCACATCGCGCGCTCAGGCTGCGGTGGTGTGGTGTCTATTTGGTACGACCTGCCGCCTGCTTGGCCATGCCTATGTCAGCTTACAGAAGCTGCGACGTTGCACAGGAGCGACCGGGCCGGGTCGAAAGACGAATGTCCGCCTCCGGGTGTACGGCCAAGCTCTTTGGGCGCACACTCGAGACAAGCATGTCGTCACAGTAGGGTATACCTTGACGTGACGTAACTTAAAGCGGACTCAGAACCGTAACATCGAGGTTGACATCGACTATTTGTGACACGGTAGCCTCGGGCGTAAAGCCTGAGGTGACACATGCCACGCATCGGTTACGCCCGCGTCAGTACCATCGACCAAGACCTAGACGTCCAGCTTGTCCGGCTAAAGGCCGAGGGTTGCGCCATCGTTCGATCGGAGAAGATCTCCGGCGCCAGCCGGGATGGCCGAGCCGAGTTGGCGACCGTCCTCCCGTTCCTGCGGCCCGGCGACGAACTAGTCGTCACCCGTCTCGACCGCCTTGGTCGCGAAACCCGCGACGTCCTCAACGTCGTGCACGAGGCTGAACAGTTGGGAGCCTCGGTTACCGTGCTCGACCCGCATGTCTCGACGCGTGGTGAGATGGGCCACGTGGTACTCACCGTGCTCGGCATGGTGGCGCAGATGGAGCGGCGCTTCATCAAGGAGCGGCAGCGTGAGGGCATCGCGCGGGCCAAAGGCGTCGGCGTCTACACCGGCGGGCAGCGTCGGCTCGATCGTGAACGGCTCCGGGCCCTACATGCCGCCGGTCATGGGCCTTCCGTCATCGCCGCCACCCTCGGCTGTTCGCGGATGCACGTCTACCGAATCTTGTAGGAGAACATCTAGCGGGCTTCAACCAGCCGCGATCTGACAAGCAGCCGGTCCGGCCGGTCCAACACCGAGGACTGCTTGACGACCGCTCTGGGGCATTGGGAAGATCATCGTCATGGCAGTCTAGTTGGCCCCGAGCGACCGTGTCTGACCGAAGCAGCCGGTTCTCTTCTCAGTCTCGCACCAACCGAAGCAGAAGATGCGAGATAAGCGCTGCTGATATCGGCTTACGACTGTTTTGTCGACACTTCAAAAATCGACACGCTTTCTTGACAAAAGCGAACCATCCGGTGTCGGCGCGCAAACGGTGTCGCAGCGACGTCGGAAAATCGATCGGATTGCCGACACGTATGTCAATGGGACGGCTGTCTCTTTTGGGTGGTAGCTGCTTAGGAACAATCAGTACCGCGATGCCGATGCGCCCGAGACGACGGCCCCCGATGCCGCCCCCTTGGCCGTTACTCTGTTCCTGGCGGGGCAGCGTCATCTCGGCGGCCGGTGTCGCGGTCTTCGACATAGTGGCGGGGCGTCGACCAAGGGGCAGACCATCTGAACGTTATCTAATAACGTAAAATGTAAAACCAGCACTGGCTTGACCCGAGGGACGCCAACATGGTCCTAACGACCAATCCTGTTCGGCGGCTATCGTGACTGATGAGGCAGATAGCTCGCAACCAGGATCTGAAGTCCCCGATCCCGTGGTCGGAGCGCACGAACACTGACGTTGGGAGGCCGTTTCAATGACCATCGGGACCAAGGATTTTTTTACGGGGACGGCCAGCAACAACAACTATATCATGGAGACTGATTCAACGTGGGCCGGCGCCGTCACAGTTAACGCGTATACCGGCGAGTTGGTCTCGCTGTCCGGAAGAAACCGGTCCTTCGACAACTACAACGGCCTGGGTGGCACCGACACGTTTGGAGGGACCGGAACAGGAGACGGAGTCGTCTACGGTTCGGTCAATGATATCAATGCCCAGAATTTTATGTCCATGGAGCAATTCTTCATGGGCGGGGGGAACGATGTTCTGAACCTGACTTCCGGCCCCAATGGTAGCACGAGCTATAGTGGCGCCACGAATTTACAGGGCGGCCTCGGCAACGATACGATTTGGGGCGGTAGTTCTGGCGAGATCATCGTCGGCGAATACAACGTTTTTACCGCAGGACAAGGCGGCGCCGACAACCTTCATGGCGGTGGCGGCAACGATACAATTTTCGGTGACGGGCGCAGCGTCGGCAAAGCCGTCGTCCTGGGTGATGATACGATCGACGGAGGAACGGGCAACGATCTCCTGTTTGGGGACGGCCAGACGTTTGGTTCCGATTTCACCGGCACGCGTGGGCGCAACACCTTCCGCTTCGATGGGCCGGGCAGTGGGCAGGATACGATCGGCGCCGCCCCTTCATCAGGCAGTTTCTTCCCGAACTTTTTCCAGCACGGGCTCGACCACATACAGATCTCCAGTGCCTACGGACTGACGGCTGCACAGGCGCTCGCCGCAACCACGAACAACGGGAACGGACATGCTGTCGTCAACCTTGGCAATGGAGATACGATCACGCTGTTCGGCGTCACCTCATCGACTCTGACGGCCAGCGACTTCATCATCCGCCGTGGAGGACTTGGAGGCTCCATCTGGCTGGATCAGAACAGAAATGGCGTACTGGATCCTTCCGAGACTGGACTCGCCGGCGTCCGAGTCGAAGCGGTGCTAAATAGTGCTGTGGTGGGAACGACCAACACAGACGCAAACGGTATCTACCTTTTTAATGATCTCGCTGCCGGAACTTATACTGTTCGCCTGGCCGCCTCAAATTTCGATGCCGGCGGACCGCTGTTTGGTACAACACAGACCTATGATGCCGACGGTTTGGGAACCGCGAACCAAGCGAGCGTTACGCTGGGCGAGGGGAGGTTCAGCCAAGTCAATAACTTCGGCTACGCGGTGGGTGGAACTGACCTGAGCATCGTCGCATCAGTCTCAGACCAGACGCCGCCCCTTGGTGACGATGTGATTTTCACCCTCTTGCTCACCAACAACGGGCCGGGCACGGGGACGGGGGTGGTGGTCCGGGACCTCCTTCCGCCAGGTCTGACATTCGTGAGCGCAGCGCCGTCGCAAGGCACCTACGATCCGGTGACAGGCGTGTGGACGGTCGGCACCGTTACGACCGCCAATCCTCTCAGGCTTACCCTCACCACGACGGTCACCACCGACGCTCCTCTGACAAACACGGCCACGATCATCGCAGTTGATCAGGGCGATGCAAACGCAGCGAACAACAGCAGCAGCGTGACCATAGATGCCGACATCTTGCCTCGGATCTCGATCGGGGACATCTCAAAGAACGAAGGCAACGCCGGCACGACTAGCTACAACTTCGTAGTCGAGCTCTCCAGTGCCAGTCCAGATACGGTTACAGTCAATTACGAAACAAACGATGACACTGCTACTGCCGGGTCAGACTACAACGCCGCTTCCGGCACGCTGACATTTCTTCCCAACCAGACTTCTCAGACCGTAACCGTAATTGTCAGCGGCGAAACCGTCTTCGAGCCCGAGGAGACCTTCTTCGTCAACCTAACAGATCCCACCAACGCCACGATCGCGGCCGATCAGGGGGTCGGCACGATCACCA
>NZ_BPRB01000113.1 GCF_022179685.1 Methylobacterium trifolii | reverse complement strand
CCGCGCGCTCCGGCGGGGTAGGTGTCAAAGGCGAGCGCGGCTACGATCCCGCCCGCCGCGTCGTCGGCCGCAAACGTCATGCGCTGACCGATACGGACGGTCGCCTGCTGGTCGCGGCTGTCTCGCCCGCCAACCTGCACGGCGGCCACGGCGGTGTCGCCCTGCTACGAGCCTCGCGTAGCCTGTGGCCGTTCCTGGCCCACTGCTTCGCCGACCGCGCTTAGACCCCGTCTCATAACGGGCGCCTGGTCCACTGTGCATCGCTGGTTCTTGCGCCTGTCGCGGGCGGGTGTGTTCGAACGTCTGGCCCATGCCCTAACGATGGCCGACCGCGAGCGGGTCGGGCGCGCGGCCAGCCCGAGCGGCGGCATCCTCGATGCCCAGGCCGCGCGCTCCGGCGGGGTCGGCGTCAAAGGCAAGCGCGGCTACGATCCGGCCCGGCGCGTCGTCGGGCGCAAGCGCCACGCGCTGACCGATACGGACGGTCGTCTGCTGGTCGCCGCCGTCTCCCCTGCCAACCTGCACGACAGCCATGGCGGCGTGGCGCTCCTGCGCGCCTCCCGCGGGCTGTGGCCGTTCCTGACCCACTGCTTCGCGGACCGCGCCTACCGGGGTGACCGCGTCGGCTCGGCCACAGCCATCACCGTCGAGATCGTCGAGCCCGAAGAAGGCCAGAAGGGCTTCGCCGTCCAGCCGAGGCGCTGGGTGATCGAGCGTACATTCGGATGGATTGCCCGCTGCCGAAGGCTCGCCCGCGATCACGAGGCCACCGCCTCCTCCGCACTCGCCTTCTTCGTCCTCGCCGCCGCCATGATCCTCGTCAGGCGACTGGTACGAGCGTTATGAAACGGGGTCTTACGGGCCTGGGTAATTACTATACGCCAGTGCCTTACCACAATCCGAGAGCAATCTCAGCAGCCTTTCTGCTCACCCTGCGAGCGCCGGAGCGATGACCGTGCGAGCCACGTGAACACGCTTCCAGTCGAGCCTTTCGAGCAAGGCCGCGAGCTGCGCCGCCGTGAGGCGTACGACGCCATCCTCGATCTTCGGCCAGCAGAACTGACCGGCCTCCAGGCGCTTGGTCGCCAGGATCACCCCGCTCCCGTCCCAGAACAACAGCTTGGCCCTGTCGGCGCGATTCAATCGGAACACGTAGACCGTGCCAGAGAACGGATCCGCGCCCATCGCATCCTGCACCAGAGCAGCCAACCTATCCATGCCCTTGCGGAAGTCCACCGGCCGCGTCGCCATCATCACGCGCACCGCACCGGAGGGCCCGATCATGCCGTGGCCTTCAGCGCCCGGATCACCGCCGCGATCTGAGCCCCGCTCGCGCCCGGTCCGACGCGGACCGCGACGCCGGAGATCTCCAATTCGATCCCAGTGGTGGCCGGATCGCGCCGTCGCGCATGTCGGGACCGATTCGCAGGTGCAGCGAGCGGCTCGGGCGTCGGCTCCGTGACGAGAGCAGGGACGAATCCCACCGCTGTGGGGGCCCGCTCGGCCTCAAGCGCGCGCCGCGCCTCCCGCCGCCAGCCAAACACCTGTTGCGGCGTTAGCCCATGGCGGCGGGCCATCACTGACACGACCGCGCCGGGCAGAAGCGTCTCATCCAAGACCGCAGCCTTGGCGTCGGCCGACCAGACCCGCCGACTACCTGCGCCGTTGATGAGCTCCAGCCGCCTCGGCTCAAATCTACGCCCAAATCCAGACACGAGCCGATCCCCACGCCCCCTGCAATGGACATCAGCATCCAAACTCGTCACGCCAACCGAAAAGGCGGCTCCGGACACCGCTTACCTTCATCAGGGCCAGCGGCCATGCGTGCCGCACAAACAGGCCGGACACATGGCTGCAACCAACCACACAGCATCACTTTCCACTTGCACCTCTGGGGCCGTCCACACATGGGTCTTCCACTCGGCGCAAGCCGTGGTGCACACGGCCTCGCCGACGCGGGGCGCCGTCGTGGTGCGGGAGATGATGGACGGTCACCGGCCCGCAGTGTGGATCTCGGACCGCTACAC
>NZ_BPRB01000112.1 GCF_022179685.1 Methylobacterium trifolii | reverse complement strand
GGGCCTTTCGTTTTGAGGCCGAGGCTGCAGAACCGAGCGACGGTCGACGGCGGCTACCCGCTTCGGGCAGCCGCCGGACCTTCGAGCGACCTTACTCCGCGCCGTCGCGGCCCGTGCCGGTGGACTGTCCACCCTTGCGGCCTGCCGAGGAGGCCAGTTCGCGGTCCTGGGAGAACGAGCGCTTCTCGGCCGGGACGCTGCGTCCGCCCTTGCTCGCGATCTCGCGCTGCCGCTCCAAGTTCATCGACGCAAAACCCCGCTTCGAGGTCGAATTTCCGGATGCCATCAGTTCCTCCTCAGGCTTCGCTTCACCTCGACACAACCTTCACCAGTAACCGATGGTTCCTCGCTCCAGCCATCTCCAAGCTTAGCGGCAACCGCGGTCCGTCGCGGCGCGTTGAACGAGTCGACGAAGGCCCGGCAAAAGCTTGGCCGTACGGCTGGAAGGCTTGAATTCATAATGACGAACCGCGCGATGGTGACGGGTCCGGCCGAGGACGATAACGGCCAGCGGCCGAATACGAAGCCCCTGCCGCCGATGCCCGCGGCCGAGGACAGTCCTACGCCGACCACCGACCGGGAGCCGATCGATTCGCCGCAGCCGAATGCGAGCGTGGAGCGCGCCGCCCCGGATGCGCAGCGCCAGGGGCTGGCGACGAAGCGCTGAACGCGTTCGTTACACGTGCGTGAAGCCCCTCGACCTCACGCAGCCATCGCGACGCGACGAACGGCGCCTCGCCGCGGATCGGAAGGTCCGTCGACCGGTGTAGCCGCCATCATCGGACCGGGACTGGACAAGTCTTGTCCGAGCCTCTTGGGTAAACGCGCAGAACGCGGCAGGCATCGGGCCGGTTCGGATCGCGTCCCGGAGCGTAGCCATGACCCTCGACACGGAGGTCTCGTCCCTCAGGCAGGTGCCGCTGTTCCGCGGGGTCGAGCCCAGCCGGCTCAAGCTCCTCGCCTTCACCAGCGAGCGCGTGCATTTCGAGGTGGGGCAGCGCTTCTTCACCCGCGGCGACGCGGCTGACGCCGCCTACCTGATCCTGGAAGGCAGCGCCGAGGTGAGCATCGAGGGGCCGGCCGGCCCGATCCGGCTGGCCCTGCTCGGAGCCGACGCGCTCGTCGGCGAGATGGGCATCCTGGCCGACCAGCCGCGTTCGGCCACCGTGACGGCCGAGACGGCGGTGACGGCGCTGCGCATCGACCGCGGGGTCTTCCTGGAGTTGCTGGCGCAGTTCCCGCAGATCAGCATCGCCCTGATGCGCGAGCTGGCTCTGCGCCTCGAACAGACCAACCAGGCGCTCGCCCAGAGCCGGAACTAGCCCGGCCCCGGCCTTCTCCAGGCGATCAGCGGTTCTTCCAGCCCCAGGGGCCGTAGATCGGATAGCCGCGGCGGGCAGCCTCGTATTCCGCACCCGGATCGTTCGGGCGGTAGCCGTTTCGATAGGCGTAGGGGCTTGCCTCGGCGTAGCCGGGGTTCTGCAACTCCTGCCGCAACCAGCCGTCGCCCTCGCCGGAGGAGCCCCCGCCGCGCGCCTGGGCTGCGCCGGCCGTGAGGGCGAGGACGGCCGTGGCCGCCAGCAGTATGCGCGTCATCGTCGTCTCCCGAAGCTCGATCGGGGATAACGGCCGCGGGGCGCTTCCGTTGCCGGCCACGCTCGTCAGGCGGGGGGATAGGTGATGAATTCCATCAGCGAACCGTCCGGATCGCGAAAGTAGACGCTGATCCCGGCGCCGGCCGCCCCGTGCCGCTCCACCGGCCCGCGCTCCACGGGGACGCCGGCCTTCGCGAGGTGCGTCATCGCCTCCTCGATGCTGCCCGACCAGCGGAAGCAGAGGTCGCTGCCGCCGGGCATCACCGGCTTCTCGGCCACGGGCTCGCCCACCTGCCCCGGCCCGTGGCAGTTCAGTTGCATGCCGCCGAAACGGTAGGCGAAGCCGCGGCCCACCGGGATCACCTCGGCGCCGAGCACGTCGCGGTAGAAGGCGGTCGCGCGGTCCCAGTCGGAGACGTGGATCACGCAATGGTCGAGGTGGATGGCCGGGCGCAGGCCGGCCTCGCTCAGGCTGCCGTCGCCCTCGGTCAGGGTCAGGGTATCGGCCATGGGACGCCTCGTGGAATGACGGAGTTCACGACGGGTGACAGGCCGGTCAGATAGGGCGCCCGCGACGCGTGCGGGAGGCCGGACGCCGGATGCGGGGCCGGCCGCTTCGCGCCGGGCTGCGGCGCAAAAGTCACATCCCGGAAGGCGGCGAGGGGGTAGTCAGGTCGTTCAAGACGATCAACCCGTATGGTGAGGCCCATGCACACCCGCCGGATTCTGCTCGCCGCCCTCGCCATCGCGCCCCTGGCCGCCTGCCAGCAGCGCGCGCCCCTCCAGGTCGCGGCCGACGACGACTCCGCCTGGTACATCGGCACCAAGCCCGACAAGCCCTACGACGTGCCCCTGGTGGATACCGGCCGCCTCGACCCGAAGTACCGCCGGCAGGTCGTGCGCTACACCGGGCCGGAGCGGCCGGGCACCATCGTGGTCGACATCGACCAGCGCCAGTTGGCCCTGGTCCAGGCGGACGGCACGGCGGTGCAGTACGGCGTCGGCGTGGGCAAGCTCGGCTTCTCCTGGAAGGGCGAGGCCCGCGTCGGCCGCAAGGGCGTCTGGCCGGACTGGAGCCCGACCACGACGATGGTCTCCCTGAACCCGGACATCGCGCGCCAGCGCAAAGGGGGCGTCGACAATCCGCTGGGCGCCCGCGCCCTCTACCTCTACCAGGGCAACCGCGACATCCTGTTCCGCATCCACGGCACCAACGAGCCCTGGAGCATCGGCGAGCAGATGTCCTCGGGCTGCATCCGCATGCTCAACGAGGACATCGTCGACCTCTACGAGCGGGTGCCTGTGGGCACGCAGGTGCTGGTGAAGCGAAACGGCAAGTATCGGGTCTGAGCGGTCGCCGCTGGGCGGAAGCGGCAGCCGACGGTCCGAACCCGTTGCGACGGCCGGGTTTTCCGCCATAGTCGTGGGACGAGCGGGGCGTCTACGGCCCGCAGGTTCTTCCACCGGCGGACGCAGCCCGCATGAACGCGATCCCGTTCGACACCCTGAAGTTCGCCCGCGCCCTGCGGGACAAGGCCAAGCTCTCTCCCGAGCAGGCGGAGGGGTTTGCCGACGCCATCGGGGAAGCCATCCAGAGCGACCTGGCGACGAAGGCCGACCTCCTGGCCACGCGGACCGATCTGCGAACCGAGATCCAGGCGACGCGCACCGATCTGAGGAGCGAGATCCAGGCGACGAAGAGCGAGATCCGCGAGACGGAGCTTCGCCTGAAGGCCGAGATCGAGGCGTCCAAGGCCGAGATCGTCAAATGGATGTTCGGGACGATCGGGTTCCAGACCCTGATCGTGCTGGGGGCCGTCATCGCCCTCGCGCGCGTCGCCAAGCCCTGAACGGGCGACGGCCGCCGAGAAGGCGTCCGCTCAGGCCGGCCTGTCCTTTCCTTCCGTGAACTCGCGCCACAGCAGCACCAGGGCCGCCATCACCGCGGGGCCGAGGAACAGGCCCAGCAGCCCGAAGGTCTCGACGCCGCCGAGGATGCCGAGCAGCACCCAGAGGAAGGGCAGCTTCGTCGCGCCGCCGATCAGCACGGGGCGCACGAAGTGGTCGGCCACGAAGGTGACGACGAAGCCGGCCGCGACCACGACGAGCGCCGGCACGGTGGCGCCCTGCGCGACGAGGATCAGCGCGGCGATGCCGAAGGCGACGGGCGCGCCGAACGGGATCATCGCGGCCACGGCCGTGAACGCCCCGAACAGCACCGGGTGGGGCACGCCGGAAAAGTAGTAGACCACGCCCAGCAGGAACCCCTCGCCGAGCCCGACGAGGACGAGGCCGTCGACGGTGCCGTGCACCGAGGCCACCATCTGGCGGGCCACACGCTCGCCGCGGGGGCCGAACAGGCGGGTGCAGGCGACGAGCACCTGCGCACTCACCGCGCGCCCGTCCCGGAACAGGAAGAACAGGGCGACGAGGCTGAAGCCGAACAGCACGCTCCGGTGCAAAACCTCCCGCCCCAGGTTGCGCGAGAGGCCGATCAGGGAGCCGTTGTCGAGGCGGTGCAGGAGTTCCGAGCCCGCCTCTGGATGGCTCAGGTTCGCGTTCCACCACGCGGTCGCCTGGGCGGCGGCGAAGGGCAGGCGTGCGAGGAACTCCGGCGCCGGGATGCCGCTCTTCTCGGCCTCGCGCACGAACTCGGCCGCATCGTGGGCCTCGCGAGCCGCCTGGACGCCGAGCACCACGAGGGGCGCGAGGAACACCAGGGCGACGGCCACCGTCGCGAGCAGCGGCAGCAGGATGTTGTGCCCGCCCGGCGGCCAGCGCCGTTCGGCGTGGGCGTAGAGGGGCCCGAGCGCTATGGCGAGCACCACGGCCCAGGCCAGGGCCGGCAGGAAGCCGTGCAGGATCCACAGGCCCAGCGCCGACAGGACCAGGACCAGGGCGACGCGGGCGGCGCCCTGCGAGCGGGCCCGCTCCAGCGGCGGCAGGGCGGCCGGCTCCTCGGCAGCGTGCATCGTCCGTTCCATCCGCCTCGAAGCTCCCGGCCCCATCCGTCGCCTCCACATAGGACGGTCGCGGTCCGGCGGTATGGGCCATGTGATGCGCGGGTGCGGGAAGCGCGGCGTTGGGAAGCGCCGCACGGTTGCCGGGCCGGACCCCCTCGTGTAGAGGTCGCCGCCATCCAACGGGGCCGTCAGCGCACGCTCCGTGACGCGACGCAGGCCGCGCGGACGGGAGCGCCGGACCGCCCGGCGCCGACGGTCGCGCCGCGCCGGCCGACCCAGACCCTTGACGCGGCGAGAACGTATGTCCGACCAGCCCACACCCGGCAGCACCGCCACCTTCGAGCGGGTGGCCGACATCATCGCCGAGACCGCCGACATCCCGCGCGAGAAGATCACGCCCGAGAGCCACGCCATCGACGACCTCGGCATCGATTCCCTGGCCTTCCTCGACATCGCCTTCGCGGTGGACAAGGCCTTCGGCATCAAGCTGCCGCTGGAGCGTTGGACCCAGGAGGTCAACGAGGGCAAGGTCCCGGCCGAGGCCTATTTCGTCCTCAAGAACCTGTGCGCGCGCATCGACGCCCTGGTTGCGGAGAAGACCGCCAAGGCCTGATCCCGAAACACAGCCCGGCCGGCCGCCATGCGCCTCGAATATTTCGAGATGATCGATTCCGTGGTGCGGCTCGACCGGGCCGCCGGCCGGATCGAGGCCCTGGCGCACGTGCCCCTGGAAAGCCCGGTCTTCGAAGGGCACTTCCCCGGCCACCCCCTGGTGCCGGGCGTGCTGCTGACCGAGACCATGGCGCAGGCCTCGGGCTATCTCATCCTCGCCCATCTCGACTTCGTGCGGATGCCCTTCCTGATGGCCGTGGACAAGGCGCGCTTCCGCGCCTTCGTCGGGCCCGGCGCGGTGCTGTCCGTCGCCGCGAGCCTGGAGCACGACGGCTCGGGCTACGCCGTGACCAGGGCGTCGATCCAGGTCGAGGGCAAGCCCCTGGCCGACGCGGAACTGCGCTTCCGCACCATGCCCTTCCCCGACGGCCTCGACGCGCCGATGCGCGAGCGCGCCCGCCGGATCGGGCTCCTCGATGGGGCGCAATCGTGAGCCGCGCGGTCGTCGTCACCGGGCTCGGCCTCGTCTCCTGCGCTGGCGAGGGGCTGACCGCCCATCTCGAGACCCTGGCCTCCGGCGCCTCCCCGCGCACGGATGCGGAGACCTTCGCGCCCTATCCGGTGCACCCAGCGCCCGCGATCGCCTGGGACGGGCAGATCCCCAAGAAATCCGACCAGCGGCAGATGGAGGCGTGGCAGCGGCTCGGCGTCTACGCGGCGGGCCTCGCCCTCGACGCGGCGGGGGTGAAGGACGATGCGGCGTTCAAGCAGAACCTCCACCTCGTCGTGGCAGCCGGCGGGGGCGAGCGCGACTACGCGGTGGACGGGGCGATCCTGACGGGCCTGCGCGACGCGGCAGAACCCGGCGCCTACCTCAACGAGCGGCTGCTCAACGACCTGCGCCCGACCCTGTTCCTGGCCCAGCTCTCGAACCTGCTCGCGGGCAACATCGCCATCGTGCACGGGGTGACGGGGGCCTCGCGCACCTTCATGGGCGAGGAATCGGCGGGCGTGGACGCCCTCCGGATCGGGCAGGCGCGGATCGCCTCGGGCCAGATCGACGCGATGCTGGTCGGCGGCTCCTACAGCGCCGAGCGGCCCGACGTGCTCGTCGTGCACGAGATGGGCGGGTTCCTGCGCAAGGGCGGTTATGCCCCGGTCTTCGCGCGCGAGGACGGGGCCGGGTTCATCCTGGGAAGCTGCGCCGCCTTCCTGATGCTGGAGGCCGCCGAGACGGCCGCTGCCCGCGGGGCGCGGGCGCTCGCCCGCCTCGGCCCGGTGGCCTGCGACCGCACCCGGCGCGAGCCCGGCAGCGCGGGCGCGAGCCTCGGCCGGATGTGGGCCCAGGCCGGCGTGGAGCGGCCGGGCACGGTCCTGTCCGGCGCCACAGGCGTCGCCCCGATCACCGCCGAGGAGCAGGCGACGCTGACCGGCCTCGCCCCGGGCGTCCCGGTCCAGGCGCTCGGCGACCTGTTCGGCCACGGTCTCGAAGTCACCGCCCCCTTCGGCGCGGCCCTCGCCGCCGGCCTCGTGGCGGAAGGCGAGCCGGAGGTCGCCGTCACGACGGTGGGCCATAGGCGGGGCGAGGGGGTTTTGCGGCTGCTGGCGGTCTGAGGACGCAGCCAAGCGTCGGCGTTCGTGCAGAAATCAAGACTTTCGCAACGGCGCAGAGGCTTTGGAAACCTTGGCCTTCCTCGTTGCAGAAGTCTGTTGCAAAATGCAGGCATGATCTACGGCTATGCCCGCGTTTCCACCAGCGCCCAACACCTCGCCGCCCAACTTGACCGGCTCAAGGCGGCAGGGTGCGAGCGCATCTTTCACGACAAGCTGGGCGGCCTCGCCAAGAAGAGCCCGCAGCTCAAGAAGCTGCTTGCGACTGCCGCTTTTAGCGATACCGTCATAATCCCTACCATCGACCGCCTGTCGCGCGACACCGCCGATCTGCTGAGCATCGCCCGCGACCTGAAGGCCGCAGGCGTGGCGCTGCGCTCTCTGGCGGAACCGCTGATCGACACCAGCAGCGAGTTTGCCGATATCGTGCTCGCGGTGTTGGGGCTGGCCACGAAGCTCGAACACAAGCGCATCCGCGAGCGCACGGCCATAGGCCGCGCCGCTACGAAGGCGGCAAGCAAACGGCTAGGCCACGCGCCGAAGACGATACCAGACCAGATCAAGGAAGCCATCCGGCGGCGCGAGGCGGCCCTTGAAGCGTTTGCCACTATCGGGCGCCGCTGCAACGCCAGCGCGTTCACGATTTCAGGGCTAAGAGCAGAGGCGCGGGTGTAATGGATTGGGGTGTCATCGTTGCAACTCTGCTAGGGCCTATTTTGGCCGTTCAAGCGCAGAAGTGGATCGAACGTCTCAACGAAAAAAAGAATAAGCGTCAGACCCTCTTTCAAGTGTTGATGGCGACGCGGGCAGTGCGGGCTGGCTCTATGGAGCATGTTCAAGCTTTGAACTTGATCGAACTTTTCTTTAGCGGGCGCGGGACAAAGGAAAAAGCAGTTCGAACTGCATGGGCGGAATATTTTGACGAACTAAAACAGCAGGCTCAAAACACACCAGCCGCGCCGGTCCGAGCAGAATCTGCCGAAAACCTTCTTGTCGAGTTGCTTCATGCCATGTCGCAAGCGTTGGGCTACGACTTCGACAAAGTACAAATTAAGCGAGGCGCCTATTATCCGCAGCTTCATCATGACGAAGCTTTAGCACGGCAAATCATTCGCGATGGAATGGTTAGAGTAGCGACAGGCCACGCTGCGTTGCCCGTGATTATCTATCCAACCCCGCAAGCTCCACCAGCCGCAGGTGAAGCATCGCAAAAATTAGCTCCATAACCTCCGTTACCCGAACTGCTCCCGCAGAATCCGCTCGTCCAGGCTGTGTCCCGGATCGTGCAGCAGCACCAGGTCAGTCGCCCGGTCGAGCCAGGTCTCCACCGTGCAGACCCGGCGGAACTCGGTGTGGTCGGCGACCGCGGCGACGGGGCGGTGCTCGGCGTCCAGCACCTCGATGCGGATGCGGGCGTAGTCCGGCAGCAGGGCGCCGCGCCAGCGGCGGGGGCGGAAGGCCGAGATCGGGGTGAGCGCCAGGAGTTTGGCGTCGAGTGGCAGGATCGGCCCGCCGACCGAGAGGTTGTAGGCCGTCGAGCCCGCGGCGGTGGCCGCCAGCACCCCGTCGGCGATGAGTTCCTCCAGGCGCACGTGCCCGTCCACCGCGATCTTGAGCTTGGCGGTCTGGTGGGTCTGGCGCAGGAGGTAGACCTCGTTGATCGCTCGCGCCCGGTGCTTGCGGCCTTCCGTGTCGGCCGCCTCCATCAGCAGGGGGTGGATCACGCTGCGGTGGGAGGCTTCCAGGCGCTCGAGCAGGTCCTCGTCCCGGAACTCGTTCATCAGGAAGCCGACCGTGCCGCGGTTCATGCCGTAGATCGGCTTGGCCGCGTCGATGAAGCGATGCAGCACCTGTAGCATCAGGCCGTCGCCGCCGAGCGCCACCACCACGTCGGCGTCCTCGGGCGCGACGTGGTCGTAGCGCCGCATCAGGAGGGCGGCGGCCTCGCGCGCGTTCCCGTTCGGGCTCGCGACGAAGGCGATCTTGTGGAAGCGCGGCATGGGTCGTCGGGTCCGCCCTGTTGACGCGGGGACGCGCCGGGTCCTCACTCGCGAGGCCAGTACCACCTGCCGGAGAGCCATAGCATGGAGCGGCCGCTCC
>NZ_BPRB01000111.1 GCF_022179685.1 Methylobacterium trifolii | reverse complement strand
TCCCGACCCTCGCTCACGCGAGGGCCACCCTCCCCCGCAGAGGGGGGAGGGAGACGCGGCTTTGCCGCGGATTGAAGAAAATTACGCGGCGGTGCGGCGCTCCACCAGCCGGGCGAGGTAGGCGCTGCCGAGGGGGATGATCGTGTCGTCGAAGTTGTAGCTGGCGTTGTGCAGGCCCGGCCCCGGGTTCGAGCCGATCCAGGCATAGGCGCCGGGCACCGCCATCGTCATGTCGGCGAAGTCCTCGCTGCCCATGCGGGGGGTGGCGTTGGCCTCGACCTGGTCGGCGCCGAACAGCTCCGTGGCGATCGCGGTGGCGGCGGCGGCCTGTTCGGGGGCGTTCTCCAGCACGGAGAACACGTCCTGGATCTCCACCGCGATCTCGGCGCCGTAGGCGGTGGCGAACCCCGCGGCCAGCTCCCGGATGCGCTGGGAGGCCAGCGCCCGCAAGCCCTTGTCGAAGGTGCGGACGGTGCCGGCCAGGTGCGCGGATTCGGGGATGATGTTGTAGGCGGAGCCCGCGTGGATCTGGGTGATCGAGAGCACGATCGACTTCAGGGGGTCGGCATTGCGCGAGACGATCGACTGCATGGCCTGGGCCAACGCCGTGGCGACCAGGATCGGGTCGACCCCGTGGTGGGGCTGGGCCGCGTGGATGCCGCGGCCCTGGACGCGGATGTCGAAGAAGTCGGCCGCGGCCATGATCGGGCCGGGGCGCAGCTTGATCGCCCCGTGCGGGCCGTGCGGCTGGTTGTGCAGGCCGTAGATCTCGTCGCAGGGGAAGCGCTCGAACAGGCCGTCGGCGAGCATGGCGCGCGCCCCGCCCAGGCCCTCCTCCGCCGGCTGGAACACGAACACGGCGGTGCCGTCGAAGTCGCGGGTCTCGGCGAGGTAGCGGGCCGCGCCCACCAGCATGGTGGTGTGGCCGTCATGCCCGCAGGCGTGCATCTTGCCCGGCACGGTGGAGCGGTAGGGGAGGTTCGTCTCCTCCTCGATGGGCAGCGCGTCCATGTCGGCGCGCAGGCCGATGCGGCGGCCGTTGTCGCTGCGTCCCTTCAACAGGCCGACGACACCGGTGCCGCCCACGCCCCGGTGCACCTCGATGCCGAAGCCTTCGAGGAGGTCGGCGACGATGCCGGCCGTGCGCACCTCCTCGAAGCCGATCTCGGGATGGGCGTGGAGGTCGCGGCGCAGCGCCGTGAGTTCGTCGGCATAGGTGGTGATGCGGTCGATGGGGCTCATCGCGGGGGCTCTTCCGTGCAGGGGCGCCGGAACGGCGTCAGGGTGTCGAGTTCGTCCAGCGCCGCCGCGACGTGGGCGCGCTCGCGGTTCAGGTAGTCGGCCACCGCCTTCCGGAAACCGGGGTCGGCGATGTCGTGGGCGGAGTGCATCAGCACCGGGCGGTAGCCGCGGGCGAGCTTGTGCTCGCCCTGCGCCCCGGCCTCGACCCGCCGCAGGCCGCGACCGATCGCGAAGTCGATGGCCTGATAGTAGCAGATCTCGAAATGCAGGAAGGGGTGCTCCTCGATGCAGCCCCAGTTGCGCCCGTAGAGGGCTTTGTCGCCGATGAGGTTGATGGCCCCGGCCACGTACCGGCCGGCCCGCCTTGCCATGACCAGCAGCACCCGGTCGGCCATGCGCTCGGACAGGAGCGAGAAGAACCGGCGGTTGAGGTAGGGCCGGCCCCACTTGCGCGCGCCGGTATCGGTGTAGAATTCGTAGAACGCGTCCCAGTGGGCCTCCGTGATGTCGGCGCCGGTGAGGTGCTCCACGCTGATGCCGGGGGACAGCGCGTCGCGCCGCTCGCGCCGGATGCCCTTGCGCTTGCGCGAGGCGAGCGCGCCCAGGAAGTCCTCGAAGCTCGCGTAGCCGGGATTGTCCCAGTGGAACTGCTGGTCGGTGCGTTGCAGGAAGCCCGCCGCGCCCGCCCGCGCCCACTCGGCCTCCTGCATGAAGGTGACGTGGATCGAGGAGGCCCGGGTCTGCTCGCGCAGCGCCCGCAGGCCGGCGACCAGGCCGCCGGTGGCGAGCTCCGGGTCGGCGCCGGGGGCGATCAGGAAGCGCGGGCCGGTGACGGGGGTGAAGGGCACGCTGACCTGGAGCTTGGGGTAGTAGCTGCCCCCCGCCCGCTCCAGGGCGTCGGCCCAGCCGTGGTCGAACACGTACTCGCCCTGGCTGTGGGACTTCAGGTAGCAGGGCGTGACGCCCAGCACCCGGCCCTCGCGCTCCAGCACCACGTGGAGGGGCAGCCAGCCGGTCTTGCGCGAGACGCAGCCGGAATCCTCCAGGGCCGAGAGGAAGGCATGGGAGACGAAGGGGTTGTGGGTCTCGTCGCCGCCCTCCAGGGTCTCGGGGGAGGTGGCGCAGGCATCCCACGCGGCCGCGCCGATCTCCTTGAGGCCGGCCAGCGCCCGCACCTGCAGGGGCGGGACGGCAGCCTCGGGGGTCGGGCCGGGTTTCTCCATGGGCGGCAATCTAGCCCGGTGCCGGGGGCGGGCAAGGTGGTTTTGGGACAGCGCGCCGTCGCAGGCGCGGGCAGGGCCCGGCGCATCGCCCCTTCCGTCTCGTATCCACCAATGATACCAAATGACGTCCAGGGAGAGGCGACTGATCCAGAGCTTCGCGAACCGCGCCACGGAGGCGGTCTACCGGGGGCAGCGACCGAAGGGCTTTCCGGCCGAGATCTTCGCGGCGGCCCGGCGCAAGCTCGCCTATCTCGATCAGGCGCGCGACCTGAACGACCTGCGCGCGCCGCCGGGCAACCGGTTGCATGCCCTCCTCCACGACCGGGCCGGGCAGCATGCCATCCGGGTCAACGACCAGTACCGGATCTGCTTCCGCTGGACCGAAGCCGGTCCCGCCGAGGTCGAGATCGTCGATTACCACTGAGGGAGCGCTGCCCATGGACGGATCGCCGCTCGCGGCCGACGACCTGGAGATCGTCGAGACGTTGCCGCCCCTGCATCCGGGCGAGGTCCTGCGCGAGGAATTCCTGAGACCGCTGGGTCTGAGCGCCTACGCGGTCGCGCGCGCCTGCGGTGTGCCCCGCACCCGGATCGAGCGGATCGCGCGCGAGGAGATCGGCATCACCGCCGACACCGCCCTCCGGCTCGGACGTTATTTCGGGACCTCGGCCGAACTCTGGCTCAACCTGCAGGCGCGCCACGACCTGGAGACCGCGCAGATCCGGTCCGGCACGGCGCTGGCGCAGATCACGCCGCTGCCGCGCGACGCCGCCTGAACGACAGCGAAACGACTCACGGCAAGAACCCCTCGAACACCATCTGGTCCGCGTGCAGCCCGGCCGCCCGACGCTGGTCGGGATTGCGCACCGTCCAGGCCATCACCGGCCGATGCCCGAGGCGCCGGCAGAGATGGGTGGCGGCGCAGGGCAGGTCGTCCACGCGCCAGGACAGGAAGTCCGGCCGGGTCTCGTCGAAGTGGAGCAACTCTGCGAGCGACCGGCGCTCCGACTCGGGCAGGGCGGCGTAGGCCGGGTCGTCCTGGCGGGATTCGGCGACGATGCCGCGCGGGATCTTTTCAGGGACGAGGCCGCGCAGGGCGGCCACCACCTTCGGGTCGAAGGATTTCAGGGCCACCGGGCCGTCATAGGCGGCCAGAACCTCCGCCACCCGCCGCGTCAGGGCGAGCGCGCCGTCGAAGCGCGACTTGACCTCCACGATCAGCGGCACCGCCCCGGCGATCGCGGCGAGGAGTTCCGGCAGGGTCGGGATGCGCTCCGCGCTGCCGGCCACGCACAGCGTCCCGAGGTCGGCGGCCGTTTTCGAGGCGACCGGCTCGGCCGCCCCCGTCAGCCGCCCCAGGCCCTCGTCGTGGAACACCATCGCCTCGCCGTCGCGGCTGATCTGCACGTCGCACTCGATGGCGCAGCCGGCCTGGATCGCGGCGCGTGCGGCCGCGATCGTGTTCTCGGGGCGGCTCGAGTGCGACGTGCAGATCAGCCGCGACGGCGAGGCGATGGTGTTCCACGACGAGGGCCTGGGGCGGCTGACGGGGGCGGCCGAGCCGGTCGCCTCGAAAACGGCCGC
>NZ_BPRB01000110.1 GCF_022179685.1 Methylobacterium trifolii | reverse complement strand
CTTCAACCGCTCAGATGGATACCATCGAGTTGGCCGCAGAAATTGTCTCGGCTTACGTGTCGAACAATCCGGTTCCAGCGACTGAGCTTTCAGCGCTCATCGCTGGCGTCCACGTTGCGCTGACTGGCCTCACGAACAAAGGCGCAACGGTCGATGCGGGGCCAGAGAAGGCGACGCCCGCTCAGATCAAGAAGTCGATGACGCCGGAGCACCTCGTCAGCTTCGAGGACGGTAAGAGCTACAAAACCCTGAGGCGGCACCTGACCCTGCGCGGCCTGACCCCCGAGAGCTACCGGGAGAAGTGGGGCTTGCCCCGCGACTACCCGATGACCTCGTCGAAATATTCGGCCCAGCGGTCCGAATTGGCTCGTACCCTCGGCCTGGGACAGCAGCGCAGGAAGGCTGCCGCGAAGTCCTCTGTTGCAGCCGAGACGGTATCCGAGACACCCAAGAAGGTTGGTCGACCTCGGAAAGCACCTGCTGCAGCGGCACCGAAGGCGGGCGGCCGGAAGAAGGCGCCCACTGCTGCAGCGGCTGAGTAAAGCCCCTCAGCGCCGCCGCAATTCGATCCACGAGGTGAGCGGATCCATGACGTAGGCGGCAACGGTTGCCGCCCACGCCTTGGCGCGGTCCGGCAATGACCGGTTGCCGCGCCGCACGGCGCCGTCCTCGGCCATGCGGGCTGCCACGAAGGCGTCCTCGTATGGCTTGCATTCGTCCAGAGCATTGCGCTGGGAGCCGGCCCGGCTTTGTACCGCCGGCTGGCGCGCAAAGGCTTCACGAACGCAGCCGTTCCACGCCTGCTCCAGGGCTGTAAGATCGGCTGACAACCCGGTAGGCGCAGCCGCTCCGACCGCGTTCGGAGGGCTCGCAGCACCGATCAAGACAAGGATGAACACCGACTTCCGCATGTCGATGATATCGCTGATTCGGAGGGCTACGGGCAAGAACGTATGGGCAACACTCGCGCGGGTTTTGCGCGGTTGAGGCCGTCCATAGGTGCCTGTGAAGGTGTGACTCAGGTGTTCTGTAGTCCGTCTCCACTACATTCAAGACCCAAAAACGATCCGCTGGGCTCAAGCACATTCAAAATGTGTATGTTATTTGCCTGCAAGCGAAGATGAGCATGTCACTCGGCCGCTTCATCTCGCTCGGCTTGCTGGTGTCGAATTGTGCCATCAGTACTACCGACGTCTTCAACCTTCTCGTCGTCCGGTCGCACGCCCTCGGCCGTGTAGAAGTCGCCGCGCCGCACCGCTTCGCCCCTCGTCACCATGACGCTGAGATACGCGTTGAGCGTGCCTTCTGCGACGTCTGGAAGCTGACGGGCGATGTCCGCCTGTGACAGGCCCTGCGGTCCAGTCTCATGCAGCAACGCCCTGAGCCGGCCTTTAGCCGAGTTGGCCCTTGGCCCGCGCACGCCACGAGTGGTCCCGCGTTGAGCTCGCGTTTGGCCGTCGTCGGCATCCGATAGCAGGCCCCCGGCGTCGAGCGGTGTCCCCTCGACAATGGCGGCCAACGCCTTCTCCGCGAGCTTCAGCTTCGCCAGTTCCGTGCTGATCCGGTCGAACTCGGATTGCAACTCAGCCTTGCGCTGCCTCACGTCGGCAAGTGCCTTCACGAGCGTATCACCCTCGGTCATCTCTCAGCTCATCGTGTGGTCGCAAAACGAGCGGTCCACCATCCACAACGTCTCCAAGCCTAAGCTTCGGAAAGGCCGTGTCACCGCTCGCGCCATCGGGCGGCCATGTACATCACAGGTCCGTCATCGCGCTAGCCATTCCCGCAGCTTGGTCCAGCGTGGACGCATGTTGCCGCCGCGCACGGCGATGCCGATCGCCTTGCGCTGCCCGATCAGCACGACGAGGCGCTTGCCCCGCGTCACCCCCGTGTAGAGGAGGTTGCGCGCCAGCATGGTCCAGTGCTGCATCGCCAGCGGGATCACCACCGCGGGGTATTCCGAGCCCTGCGATTTATGGATCGTCGTGGCATAGGCTGGCACCAGGGTATCGAGCTCGCCGTAGGGGTAGGCCACCTCCCGCCCGTCGAAACTGACGATCACCGCGCCTTCCTCCTCGTCGATGCGGGCGACCGTGCCGAGGTCGCCGTTGAACACCTCGCGCTCATAGTCGTTCTGGCTCTCCATCACCCGGTCGCCCGGCGAGAAGCGCCAGCCGAAGCGCTCGACCGAGACGGCTGGGTGCGGGTTCAGCACGGCCTGGAGTTCGTGGTTGAGGTTGCGTGCGCCTAGCAGGCCACGCTGCATCGGGGTGAGGACCTGCACGTCGCGGATAGGGTCGAGGCCGAAGCGGGCCGGGATGCGCCGCGTCACCACCTCGATCAAGGTCGCCACCCCAGCCTCGGGCTCATCGATCTCGATGAGATGGAAGTCGCTCGGCTCGCCGGCCCGCGGCCGCTCCGGCATCTGCCCCGCGTTGATACGATGGGCGTTGACCACGATCCGGCTCTCGGCCGCCTGCCGGAACACCTCCGTCAGTCGTGCCACCGGGACTGCGCCCGAGGCGATGACATCGGCCAGCACCTGACCAGGCCCGACCGAAGGGAGCTGGTCCACATCCCCGACGAGCAGCAGACCCGCATGTCCAGGTATGGCCTTGGTGAGGGCGTTCATCAGCGGCACGTCGAGCATCGAGGCTTCGTCGAGGACGAGCACATCGCAATCGAGCGGGTTCTCCTCGTTGCGCGAGAAGCCGCCGTGCTTCGGGTCGATCCCGAGCAGACGATGGACCGTCTTCGCCTCCAGCCCGGTCTGCTCGGTCATGCGCTTGGCAGCCCGGCCGGTGGGGGCCGCGAGCAGCACTCGCATCCCCTTGGCGACGACGATGCGCAGGATGGTGTCGAGGGTCGAGGTCTTGCCGACACCCGGGCCACCGGTGACGACGCTGAGCTTGGCCCCAATGACGAGGCGGACGGCCTCGACTTGCGAGGGTGAGAGCACCTTGCCGGTCTTGGCCTCGACCCAAGGGAGCGCCTTGACAAGATCGATCAAGGGCCACGGCGGACGATCCGAGACCCGGGCGAGCAGACGCTCACCGATCATGCGTTCGGCTGCGTGCAGCCCTGCCAGGAAGATGCAGGCTTCGCCGCGGATCGTATCCTGTACGACCTCGCCGCCGGCCAGGACCTCGACGAGGGCGGAACGGATAAGGGCGACTTCGACGCCGAGGAGATCCACAGCGAGCTTGAGCAGGTCGGCCGTCGGTAGGCCGCAGTGGCCGCCGTCGGTGGCAGTCTGCAGCGCGAAGGACACGCCGGCACGCAAGCGCTGCGGGGATTCCTTCGTCAATCCGAGCCGCATCGCGATGGCGTCGGCTGTCTTGAAGCCGATGCCGCGGATGTCCCTGGCCAGGCGATACGGGTCCTCGGTCATGACCGCGATGGCCTCGTGACCGTAGGTCTTGAAGATACGCACCGCCCGGGCCGTGCCGACGCCATGAGCGTGCAGGAACAGCATGATCTCCCGCACCGCCTTCTGCTCGGCCCAACCCGAGACGATCCGTGCAGCGCGCTTCGGACCGATGCCCTCCACCTCAGTCAGGCGGGCGGGGCTGGCCTCGATGATCTCGAAGGTGCCCTCGCCGAAAGCTGCCACGATCCGCTTGGCCATGGCCGGTCCGATGCCGCGCATGTAGCCGGAGGCGAGGTACTTCTCGATGCCGTCCGTGCCGGTCGGCGGCGTCGCCGTCAGGGTATCGGCCTTGAACTGTAGGCCGTGCTGCCGGTCGGTGTGCCAGACGCCGGTGGCGGTGATCCACTCGCCTGCACCGATTGCCGGCGCATGGCCGATGACTGGGACCAAGTCGCGCTTACCGCGGGCCTGGACCTTCAGCACGCAGAAGCCCGTCTCGGCGTTGTGGAAAGTGACCCGCTCGATTGTACCGGCAAGCGTCTCGGTGGGCTGACCGCGTTCGAACTTATGCGGTCGCCCTCTCTCGTTCATTCGCTGCACCCATCCATGTCGCCCGCAGAAACACAGGTGCTTAATGCAACAGCTTGACATGGCCTGCGACACTGCAGGTCGGCCGCGTCGGCGAGATTACGTAGCGCGTCAGCTACTCGTCTACGGCTACCTTCAGCCGGGCCTACAGGTGGCTATTCAGCCATCCGCCAAGGCCGGAATCCACGTAGCCAGGTGAATCTAGGCAGAGTAAATAAGGCGGCTCCCAAAGGATTCGCGCGAACCGAGACCTGGCACGGCGGGTCGCGGCACGTCATCCCAGCCGTCGTGGGAAGACGCCCGGACAGTGTAAAGGCTAACTTTCTTGGGAACTGTACAATAAGAGATAAGTCTCTCCGCGGGATCGGTTAATTAAAACATTGCGCATCAGCGAGCGTAGATTCCGGCAGTGGGCTCCTCGCCAGTCAGGAGAGGCCTTAGGGCTTTGAACTCAGCCGATAAGAAGTCGCTGACGGCCCTTATTCTAGCCAACGACCGCTGCTCCTCGTTGTATATCACGTACCAGGACCGGCGGATTGTGGTAAGGGTCGGCAAGATTGGCAGCAGTTCAGCGTGAGCCCTGGTCATAAAGTGGGGAAGGATGCAAATGCCCAGCCCTTCGACGGTCGCGTTAAGCTGCGCAATGAGACTAGAGCTTTGAAATGATGCGACCGCGTATGGCAAAACAATGCGCAGATAATCAAAATACGAGGAAAAGACGAGTTCGTCTGTATAGCTGATCAGCGGATGATCATACAGATCCTCCATCGTCCTAATATCTGGTGCTTGCGCAATGTATTCACGGCTTGCATAGGCACAGAGGTAATAATTGGCCAGCTTGCGGCTCACCAGGCGGGCGTGATCGGGCGGCGTAAGCCCGATAATCATGTCGGTCTCACGCTTGGTCAGACTAAAATTGTGCGGCATAGCGGCCAGTTGGACTGCCAACCCCTTGTGGATCTTCGAGAGCCTGGCGAGACGTGGCGCCAGCAGCATGGCGCCCACCACCTCGGGCGCCCCAATTCGAATGGTACCGCTGACCGAGCTGTCGCGGTCGACAATGGCCTCCCGCGCGTCGAGGATCAGCGCTTCGATCCGTTCGGCGCGCTCGACTAGCTTCGCCCCCGCCGACGTCAGGACGGATCCGCTTGGGGTACGCTGGAACAACTTGGCGCCAAGTTG
>NZ_BPRB01000109.1 GCF_022179685.1 Methylobacterium trifolii | reverse complement strand
GAAGGGCAGGTTCAGGGTGCGTCGGTACGCGGCTTTACGGATGCGAGCGGAGACATACCGTTGCAGTTGCGGCCGGGCATCCGTGTGGCCTACCTTCAGCTCTGGCCGCATGCCCGGCCCTGGCGTCTGTCCCGGCCCGAGCCGATGCTGCGCTCGGTGCCGGATGCGGACGCCGTCGCCGGCGTACTCGCCCGGGCGCTGATCGCTTATGCGGACGGCACCGAGGGAGCGATGCCGATGGTGGTGGCACGGCCGGCAGCGGCTCAGGGGGCGCAGACCCCCGGCCGTCTGATCGCGGCGGAGTAGGGAGGTACGGATGCGTGAGGCGACGGAGGGCGGGCCCATCCCGGCCATGGCCCTGATCGGGTCCGGGGCGCTCATGGGCTTCACCATGCTGGCCGTGATGATCGGACGCGGGGAAGGCGTCGGGTTGACCGCGCTGCCTCCGGCCCGGTCCGTCGCGCAGCTCGACTTCCGCGCCGAGGACCAGGCGGACGGCTCCATCGCGCTTCGCGACGCCGCCGACCGGCACCTGGTGGCGCTGGTCCGCCCCGGAGAGGACGGTTTCATCCGCGGCACCCTGCGCGGCTTGGCCCAGGCGCGTCAGCGCGCGGGCAAGGGGCCCGAGACGCCCTTCCGCCTGACGCGGCTGGACGACGGCCGGCTTTCGCTCAGCGACGCGGCCACGGGCCGCGAGGTGGCACTCGAAGCCTTCGGCGACACCAACGCCCGCTCCTTCGCCCGGTTGCTGCCCGAGCCCGGCCGCCCCGCGACGGAGACCCGTTGATGGCGTGGCTCGGCAAGCGGATCGTCGAGGTGCCTTGCACCGTCGAGATCGAGCAGACCCCCGAGAGCCTGCACGCCCACGTGACCCTGGATGCCGGCTTCGAGATCGAACCCGGCGACGAGGTCCGGGTGCACGACGCGCCGACCTCCGTCCCCTACGGCGAGCGCCTCAGCGTGAGGCGGACCGCCACAGTGACCCGCGCCGGCCGCCTGGAGCGAGCCTGGACAAAGATGATCGCCCACCTGGAGCTGACCGAGCTCTACGAGGTGAGCTTTTCCGAAAGGAGAAAGCTGTGAACGCCAACGTCCAGCCCCCGATCGGCGCCGTCTTGCCGAAGACGCCCGTCAACGAATCCACCAAGGCCGCGCAGGAGACCACCTTCCTGTCGCCGCGCTTCTACACCACCGACTTCGTGGAGCTCGACCGCACGAACGTCGAGCCGGTGCGGCGGGAATGGGACATCCTGATCGAGGAACTGCGCTCGGACCCGAACAAGCGCCACTTCACCCGCAACGAGGAGTTCGACTGCGACCTCGCCGGGATGGAGCCGGAGCTGCGCAAGGAGTTCCTGGACTTCCTCGTCTCCTCGATCACCGCCGAGTTCTCGGGCTGCGTGCTCTACGCCGAGATGAGGAAGCGGGCCAAGAACAAGGACATCAAGGAGCTGTTCGGCTTCATGAGCCGCGACGAGGCCCGGCATGCCGGCTTCATCAACGACACGCTCAAGGATTTCGGCATCGGCGTGGATCTGGGATTCCTGACCAAGACGAAGAAATACACCTTCTTCCGGCCGAAGTTCATCTTTTACGCGACCTATCTCTCCGAGAAGATCGGCTACGCGCGCTACATCACCATCTTCCGCGAGCTTGAGCGGCATCCAGAGCGGCGCATCCATCCGATCTTCAAGTGGTTCGAGAAGTGGTGCAACGACGAGTTCCGCCACGGGGAGGCCTTCGCCCTGCTGATGCGGGCCAACCCAAAGCTGACCGAAGGGGTGAACCGCTACTGGATTCGCTTCTTCCTGCTCGCGGTCTTCGCGACGATGTACGTGCGCGACCATTGCCGCCCGGCCTTCCACAAGGCCCTCGGCGTCGACCCGACCGACTACGACTTCCAGGTGTTCCGGATCACCTCCGAGATCTCGAAGCAGACCTTCCCGATCACCGTCGACCTCGACAACCCCCGCTTCAAGCAGTGCCTCGACCGGCTGCTCGCCTGCTCGGAGAAGATCGCTGAGGCGCGGGCGCAAGGCGGAATCGGCGGCAAGCTCAGGCATGCCGGCCAGGTCGCGGTTGCGGCCGTCACCTTCGCGCGGCTCTACTGGCTTCCCGTGAAGGAGAACCCGATGCCGGCCGACATCCGCCTCCAGCCGGTCTGGTAGCATGGGCTCCTACGCGGCCCCGGCTGTCTACGCGGTCCTGCTCTGGTGGTTCTCCACCGGCTTGATCCTGCTGCTCGATCATCTCCCGCGCCGGACGCACCGGTGGAGCATGGCCGGCGGCACGCTGGTGCTGGCAGCCTCCCTCTTCGCCATCGCCCGCAGCGCGGGCGATGCGACGGAGGCCGGGGCCTACACCGCCTTTACCGCCGCCCTGCTGGTCTGGGGCTGGCAGGAGATGAGCTACTACATGGGCTTCGTCTCGGGGCCCCGGCCGGTGGCCTGCGCCCCGTCCGTGCGCGGCCTCGACCGGTTCCTAGCGGCGCTCGCCACCAGCCTGTGGCACGAATTCGCCATCGTGCTCGGCGGCTTGGCGATTCTCGTCATGGTTTGGGGCCAGCCCAACACCTGCGCCCTCTGGACCTACGCGACGCTGGTGCTGATGAACCTCTCCGCCCGGCTCAACCTGTTCCTCGGGGTGCGCAACCTCAACGCCGAGTTCCTGCCCGACCATCTCGGCTACCTCGCCTGCTTCCTCACCAAGAAGCCGATGAACCTGCTGTTCCCGGTCTCGGTCAGCCTCGGTACGGTCGCGACCGTGATGATCGGCCGGGCGGCGCTGTCCGAGGGCATACCCGCCAACGACCTCGTCGCCCTCACGATGCTGGCGACGCTGATGGGTCTGGCGACCCTGGAGCACTGGTTCCTGATGCTGCCGCTGCCCTCCGCCGCACTGTGGCAGTGGAGCCTGCCGGCACGCGCGATCGACACCACCGACACCGCGGCCCGGCCGCAAGACTAGGGCTTTCCGCCCGCGCAGACGCGCGGTGCGGCGGGGTACATCTCAGAGATTGGAGTTTTTCCGGTGTAAGGGTCTCTCACGAAACTCCCGCTGCGCCCTCGCGGCCGGAGGGAGGGCTCCCGGGGAACCGGGAGTTTCGTGAGATGTACGAAATCCGGAACGCTCCAGGGCACACGCCGCGAAGAAACGCGGCGAAGAAAACGGGGAGACGGCCATGGATTACGAAGCCTTCTTCGGCGCCGAGATCGCGGGGCTTCGCCGCGAGGGCCGCTACCGGGTCTTCACCGACCTCGAGCGCCATTCCGGCAACTTCCCCCATGCCACGCACCACCATGACGGGGGCACCCGCCCCGTCACCGTCTGGTGCTCGAACGACTATCTCGGCATGGGCCAGCACCCCACCGTCACGGGGGCGATGCACGAGGCGATCGAGCGCTGCGGTGCGGGCGCGGGCGGCACCCGCAACATCTCCGGCACCAATCACTACCACGTGCTCCTGGAGGCCGAGCTGGCCGACTTGCATGGCAAGGAGGCGGCGCTCCTCTTCACCTCCGGCTACGTCTCGAACTGGGCGGCGCTGGGAACGCTGGCGGGCAAGCTGCCGAACTGCGCCGTGTTCTCCGACTCCGAGAACCACGCCTCGATGATCGAGGGAATCCGGGCGAGCCGGGCCGAGCGCCACATCTTCCGCCATAACGACCCGGAGGACTTGAACCGCAAGCTCGCCCTGGTCGATCCCAGCCGTCCGAAGCTTGTCGCCTTCGAATCCGTCTACTCGATGGACGGCGACATCGCCCCGATCGACGAGATCTGCGACGTGGCCGAGGCGCACGGGGCGCTCACCTACCTCGACGAGGTCCACGCGGTCGGCCTCTACGGCACGCGCGGCGGCGGCATCTCGGAGCGGGACGGCTGCGCCCACCGCCTCGACGTGATCGAGGGTACGCTGGGCAAGGCCTTCGCCGTCCACGGCGGCTACATCACGGCGAGCGAGAAGCTCTGCGACTTCGTGCGCAGCTTCGCCTCCGGCTTCATCTTCACCACCTCGCTGCCGCCGGCGGTGGCCGCGGGCGCGGCGGCCAGCATCCGCCACCTCAAGGCGAGCGGCGCCGAGCGCGCCCGCCACCAGGAGCGGGTGGCCCGCGTGCGCGCGGCGCTCGAGGCCGCCAACATCCCGACGCTCCCCAACGACAGCCACATCGTCCCCGTGATGGTCTGCGACCCCGTCCTCTGCAAGGCAATCTCGGACACCCTGCTCGACGAGTTCGGCATCTACGTCCAGCCGATCAACTACCCCACCGTCCCGCGCGGGACCGAGCGCCTGCGCATCACCCCCGGCCCGCTGCACACGGATGCCGACATCGCGCATCTGGTCGATGCGTTTTCTGAGATCTGGGGCCGGATCGGGTTGAGGCAGAAAGCGGCGGAGTAAGGTAGGCCCTTTCCTCCCCCTTGCGGGGAGGGGTAGGGGTGGGGGCCGCCTGGACCCACTCCGCAGGGTGGCACCATCTCACATCCGGCTCCTCCCCGTAAGGCGGAGGAGCGATCCCATTCCAGCCGAGTCAGCGTCCCGCGTGCCAACCTTCCCCTTCTCGGCCATCGTCGCGCAGGACGAGATGAAGCTGGCGCTGCTGATCGCGGCGGTGGATTCGTCCATCGGCGGCGTGCTGGTCTTCGGCGACCGCGGCACCGGCAAGTCCACCGCGATCCGGGCGCTGGCGGCCCTGCTGCCGCCCATGCGCGCGGTGGTCGGCTGTCCCTACAGCTGCGATCCCGAGGGGCCGGCCGATTCCTGCCCGCATTGCGCGACGACGCAAGGCCTGCGCAAGGCCTACAGGAAGCCCGTGCCCGTGGTCGACCTGCCGCTTGGTGCCACCGAGGATAGGGTGGTCGGGGCGCTGGACCTGGAGCGGGCCCTGGCACTCGGCGAGAAGGCGTTCGAGCCGGGGCTTCTGGCGCGGGCCAACCGCGGCTTCCTCTACATCGACGAGGTCAACCTCCTGGAAGACCACCTCGTGGACCTGCTGCTCGATGTGGCGGCCTCCGGCGTCAACACCGTCGAGCGCGAGGGCCTCAGCCTGCGCCACCCGGCGAAGTTCGTGCTGGTGGGCTCCGGCAACCCGGAGGAGGGGGAGTTGCGCCCGCAGCTCCTCGACCGGTTCGGGCTGGCCTGCGAGGTGGGCACACCCAAGGACGTCCCGACCCGGATCGCGGTGGTGCGCGCCCGCGACGCCTACGAGCGCGATCCGCAAGGGTTCTGCGACGCGCACATCAAGGACGAGAAAAGAATCCAAAAGAAGATCACGGCGGCGCGCGAGCGGCTATCGTCGGTCACGGTGCCGGATTCCGCCCTGGAGAGCGCCGCCCGCCTCTGCCTGGCGCTGGGCACGGACGGGTTGCGGGGAGAGTTGACCCTGATGCGCACGGCCCGCGCGCTGGCGGCGCTGGACGGCGCCGGGGCCGTCAGCGACGACCACATCCGCCGCGTCGCCCCGAGCTGCCTGCGCCACCGCCTGCGCCGCAACCCCCTGGACGAATCCGGCTCGACGGCGCGGGTGGCACGCGCGGTCGACGAAATGTTCGCTGGGTAGGGCGGCAGGCCCATGCCCGAGCCACATCCGACCTGGACCGAGGCGCTTCGCGTCGCCGCCCTGTTCGCGGCGGACCCCCACGGGTGCGGCGGCATCGTGCTGCGCGCGGGCGCCGGGCCGGTGCGGGAGCGCTGGCTGGCGCACCTGCGCGGCCTCCTACCGCCCGGCACCCCCGTCCGCCGCATGCCGGCGGGCATCGCCGACGACCGGCTGATCGGCGGGCTGGATCTGGCCGCGACCCTGCGCTCGGGCCGCCCGGTGGCCCAGACCGGGCTGCTGGCTGAATCCGACGGCGGCGTGATCGTGGTGCCGATGGCCGAGCGCCTCTCCGCCGGCACGGTGGCGCGGCTGGCGGGCGCCCTCGACACCGGCGCGGCGGCCCTGGAGCGGGACGGCCTCGCCCGCCGCCTGCCGGCCCGCTTTGGCCTCGTCCTCCTCGACGAGGGACGGGAGGACGAGGCGGCGGCCGAGGTGCTGGCCGACCGCTTGGCCTTCCGCCTCGACCTGTCGGAGCTCGGCCTGGCCGAGATCGGCGACGATCCGCGCCTGTCCCTGGGGTTGGACCTCTCTTTCTCCTTGCGGGGCGGAGCCGGAGGTGGGGGTGGTGCGGACGGCACCGCACCGCTTGATCCTGAACCATCCCCCCCCCTGACCCCTCCTCACAAGGGGGAGGGGAAACGCGTTGCGGATGTGGCCCTGCGGGAGCCCGAGGTCCCGGCCGATCCCGTCGCCACCCTGTGCGCGGCAGCGGACGCAATGGGCGTGGTCTCGCTTCGTGGGCCGGTGCTAGCCATCCGCGTCGCGCGGCTTGCGGCCGGCGGCGGTGCGCTCGCGGAAGTCCACCTGATCGAGGCCGCACGCCTCGTCCTCGCGCCGCGCGCGACGCGCCTGCCCGCCTCCGAGCTGCAGCCCGACGCGCAGCCGGACGCTGGGGGAGACGGGACGGAAGCCGAGCCGTCACCCTCGAGGCAGGACGCCCCGGCAGCGGACGAGCGGCCCGACGAGCGCGCCGTCGCGCAGACGGGCCCGGAGGACGTGGTGCTGGAGGCCGCCCGCGCGGCGATCCCCAAAAACCTGCTGGCGCGGCTGCTGGCCGGCGGCGCGGGCCT
>NZ_BPRB01000108.1 GCF_022179685.1 Methylobacterium trifolii | reverse complement strand
TCGTCGTGCGGGATGAACGGCATCTTGATCGGCTCGGAGCCGGCCGCGATGATCGCTTGGTCGAAGCCGATCACCGTCTTCTTGCCCTCGTGTTCGACCTCGACCTGGTTCGGGCTGACGAAGCGGCCCGTGCCCCGCACCACCGTGACCTTGCGCTGCTTGGCCAGCCCCACGAGGCCGCCGGTCAGGCGCTTGACCACGCCGTCCTTCCAGTCCCGCAGCTTGTCGATGTCGATCTGCGGCGCGGTGAAGCTGATGCCATGGGAGGCCATGGCATGGGTCTCGTCGATGACCTTCGCGGCGTGCAGCAGGGCCTTCGACGGGATGCAGCCGACGTTGAGGCAGACGCCGCCGAGCGTCGCCCAGCGCTCCACCAGCACGACGCTCTTGCCGAGGTCGGCCGCGCGGAAGGCTGCCGTGTAGCCGCCGGGCCCGGCGCCGAGCACCAGAACCTCGGCGCGGCTGTCCTCGCCCGAGACGGCGGCCGCCGCCTTCGGGGCTGACGGAGCTGGTGCGCCTCCGGGCGTTGCGCCCGCGGCGAAGGAACCGTAGCCGGCCTGGCCCTCGCCCGCCCCGTGGCCGGCGGCACCGGCCGGGACAGCGGAGGCGGCACCCGAGACGCCGGGCTTGGGCGCGCCGGTCTCCGCGGTCGCGGCCATCACCAGGATCAGGTCGCCCTGAGTGACCGTGTCGCCGGGCTTGATCTTCACCTCGGCCACCGTGCCGGCGACCGGGGACGGGATGTCCATGGTCGCCTTGTCGGATTCGAGGACGATCAGCACGTCGTCGACCGAGATCTGGTCGCCGGGGCTGACGCTCACCTCGATGACCGGGACGTTCTTGAAGTCGCCGATGTCGGGCAGATGGACTTCGTTCGTGCTCATGCCGTCACCTCACCTGTATCGCTCGGATCTCGATTCCGTCCGGGTCCTGCTCGGACCCTGGCCTCGCGTCAGACGACGAGGCGCCGGACGTCCTCCAGGACGTGGGCGAGGTGGCGGGTGAAGCGCGCGGCGAGCGCCCCGTCGATGACGCGGTGGTCGTAGGACATCGAGAGCGGCAGCATCAGCCGGGGCTGGAACTCCTTGCCGTCCCAGACCGGGGCCATCTTCGAGCGGACTACGCCGAGGATGGCGACTTCGGGCGCGTTGACCAGCGGCGTGAAGGCGGTGCCGCCGATGCCGCCGAGGCTGGAGATGGTGAAGGTGGCGCCCTGCATGTCGCCGCCGCCGAGCTTGCCGTCGCGGGCCTTCTTCGAGAGCGTGCCGAGGTCCTGGCTGATCTCGACGATGCCCTTGCGGTCGGCATCCTTGACCACAGGCACCACGAGGCCCTCCGGCGTGTCCACCGCCACGCCGATGTTGTAGTAGCGCTTGAGGATCAGCGTGTCCTTCTCGGGGTTCAGCGAGGAATTGAACTCCGGGTGCTGGCGCAGGGCCGAGACCGCGGCCTTGATCAGAAAGGCCAGCAGCGTGACCCGGTAGCCCTTCTCCTTGCCGGCGGTGTCGAGTTCCTTGCGGTACTTGTCCGTCTCGGTGATGTCCGCCTCGTCCTGGTGTGTGACGAGCGGCACGTTGAGCCAGGCCCGGTGCAGGTGCGGACCGGAGATCTTCTTGATCCGCGGGAGCGGCTTGACCTCGATCGGACCGAACTTCGAGAAGTCCACCGCCGGGATCTCGGGAATGCCCATGCCGCCGGACGCCATGACCGCGCCGCCGCCGGCCGCGGGGGCCGCCGAGCGGGTGAGGTGGCCCTTCACGTCGTCCTTGGTGATGCGGCCCTTCTCGCCGGTGCCTTTCACGGCGTTGAGGTCGATGCCGAGTTCGCGCGCGATGCGGCGTACCGCGGGGCTCGCGTGGACGTTCGTGAAGTCGGGGGCACTGGAGGCAGGCGCTTGAGCGACCGGCCCGGAGGGCGGGGTCGGCGCCGTAGGGGGGGGCTCCTGCTTGGCCGCGAGGGCCGCGGTGTCGGCGGAGGCCGCACCGTTGGCGTTCGGCGCGGAGTCGGCCGCCGCCTCGCCCTTGAGCAGCAGGATCGGCGCGCCTTCGCTGACCTTGTCGCCGATCTTGATCAGGATCGTCTCGACCACGCCGCCTTGCGGCGAGGGCACGTCCATCGTCGCCTTGTCGGATTCCAGCGAGATCAGCGGGTCGTCCGGCCCGATGGTGTCGCCCTCCTTCACGAAAATCTCGATGACCGGGATGTCCGCGAAATCGCCGATATCGGGAACCTTGACCTCAATGCCCACTGGCTTCCTCTCCCTGTCTCTGACTGTTCTCTGGGCCTCTGAGGGCCCTGGCCGTCCGGTTTCGGATGTCGTTCGCCCCGCCGCTCACCGGCGGGGCGCGGGTTCTGGCAGGCTCACACGGTCCAGGGGCCGGGCTTGTTCGGGTCGATCCCGTACTTGGTCAGCGCCTCGGCCACCGTACTTCCGGGAACCGCCCCGTCCGCGGCGAGGCTGTGCAGCGCCGCCACCGTGACCCAACGCCGGTCGACCTCGAAGAAGTCGCGCAGGCGCACCCGGTAGTCGGAGCGGCCGAAGCCGTCCGTGCCGAGCACGCGGTAGCGGCCGGGGACCCAGGTGCGGATCTGGTCGGCGAACAGCCGCATGTAGTCGGTGGCCGCGATCACTGGGCCGCCGCGGCCGGCGAGGCAGGTCTCGACGTAGGACTTCTTCGGCGCCTCGGTGGGATGGAGCAGGTTCCAGCGCTCGACCGCCATCGCCTCGCGGCGCAACTCCGTGAAGCTCGGACAACTCCAGATGTCGGCAGCGATCCCGTAATCGGCTTCGAGCTGGTCGGCTGCGGCGATCACCTCCCGCAGGATTGTGCCGCTGCCGAGCAGTTGCACCCGCGGACCGCCCGTCTTCCCCTTGCCCTCACGGAACAGGTACATCCCTTTGAGTATGCCCGCCTCGGCCCCTTCGGGCATGCCGGGATGCTCGTAGTTCTCGTTCATCACGGTGACGTAGTAGAAAACGTCCTCCTGCTCGGCGAACATCCGCCGCAGGCCGTCCTGCACGATCACCGCGACCTCGTACGAGAAGGTCGGGTCGTAGGAGACGCAGTTGGGGATGGTCGCCGAAAACAGGTGGCTGTGCCCATCCTCGTGCTGGAGCCCCTCACCGTTCAGCGTGGTGCGCCCTGCGGTGCCGCCGATCAGGAAGCCGCGCGCGCGCATGTCGCCGGCCGCCCAGGCGAGGTCGCCGACCCGCTGGAAGCCGAACATCGAGTAGTAGATGTAGAACGGGATCGTCGGCGCGTTCGAGGTCGAGTAGGAGGTCGCCGCCGCGATCCACGAGGACATGGCACCGGGCTCGTTGATGCCCTCTTGGAGCATCTGACCCTTCTCGTCCTCCTTGTAGTACATCAACTGGTTGGCATCCTCCGGCCGGTAGAGCTGGCCGACCTGGGAGAAGATGCCGAACTGGCGGAACATGCCCTCCATGCCGAAGGTGCGGCTCTCGTCGGGCACGATCGGCACGATGCGGTTGCCGATGTTCTTGTCGCGCAGAAGCGTGTTGAGCACCCGCACGAAGGCCATCGTGGTCGAGATCTCGCGGCCCGCGGTCTCCTTGAGCTGCGCTCCGAAGGCCGACAGCGGCGGGATCTGTAGGTCGATCGACTTGCGTCGCCGCGCCGGCAGCGGACCGCCGAGCGCCGCGCGGCGGGCCTTCAGGTAGTTCATCTCCGGACTTCCTTCGGGGAAGCGGATGAATGGCATCTCCTTGATCTGGTCGTCGGTGAGATCGATCTGGAAGCGGTCGCGGAACTGCTTGAGGACCGCCTCACCCATCTTCTTCTGCTGGTGGGTGATGTTCTGGCCTTCACCCGACTCGCCCATGCCGTAGCCCTTGACGGTCTTGGCGAGGATCAACGTCGGCTGGCCCTTGTGCTTGGACGCCGCGCTATAGGCCGCGAAGACCTTCGACGGGTCGTGGCCGCCGCGGGTCAGGCGGAAGATGTCCTCGTCGCTCCAATCCTTCACGAGGGCCGCGGTCTCGGGATACTTCCCGAAGAAATGCTCGCGGACATAGGCGCCGCTCTTCGACTTGAAGTCCTGGTATTCGCCGTCGACGCACTCTTCCATCAGCCGCGCCAGCATGCCGGTGGTGTCGCGCGCCAGCAGCGCGTCCCAGCCGGAGCCCCACAGGCACTTGATGACGTTCCAGCCGGCGCCGCGAAAATCGGCTTCCAGCTCCTGGACGATCTTGCCGTTGCCCCGCACCGGCCCGTCGAGGCGCTGCAGGTTGCAGTTGATGACGAAGACGAGGTTGTCGAGCTTCTCCCGCGCGGCCATTGAGATGGCGCCGAGGCTCTCCGGCTCGTCCATCTCGCCGTCGCCCATGAAGGCCCAGACCTTGCGGCCGTCGGTGTTGGCGTGGCCGCGATGGTGCAGGTAGCGCAGGTAGCGGGCCTGATAGATCGCCATCAGCGGCCCGAGACCCATCGAGACGGTAGGGAACTGCCAGAAATCCGGCATCAGCCAGGGATGAGGATAGGATGATATGCCCTTTCCGTCGACCTCCTGGCGATAGCTGAGGAGTTGCTCCTCGGTGAGCCGACCTTCGAGGAAGGCGCGGGCGTAGATGCCCGGCGAGGAATGGCCCTGCACGTAGATCAGGTCGCCGCCGCGCTCTTCCGAGTCGCCGTGCCAGAAATGCATGAAGCCGGTGTCGTAGAGCGTTGCCGAGGACTGGAAGCTCGCGATGTGGCCGCCGAGCTCGGACGAGTCCTTGTTGGCCCGCAGGATAATCGCGATGGCGTTCCAGCGAATCGCTGAGCGGATGCGGTGCTCGATTTGCCGGTCGCCGGGATGCGGGTCCTGTTTGTCGACGGGAATCGTGTTCAGGTAGGCGGTGTTGGCCGAGAACGGCACGGGGGCGCCGCGCTTGCGGGCCTCCTCGACCACCTGCCCGATGAGGAAGTGCGCCCGCTCCGGCCCTTCGACGTCCAGCACCCCGTCCAGCGAATCGAGCCATTCACGGGTCTCGGCCGGATCAAGGTCGCGACTGCGCTCCATCGGTATCCTCCCTTGGCAACCGCTTCGGGCGAGCGGATTGCGGGGCGGTTTATGGCACAGAACCGTGGCCCGGCGCGCGCCGTCAACTTTATAGTTCGCTCAATACGTTAGGGCCCGGGGCGGAGACCAGATCGCGCGGGCTCTGAAATACCGCGTTCCGAATTCTGGATTGCCGGCGCGTGCGGCGGCGGGGTCGCGACGGGCTTGCGGCCCTCTGGTGGCAGCTGGCCATGGGCAAGACGATCGCGTGCCTTCCTTGGGCGCGCCCATCCTGACAGCCCGTCCGAATGTTCGACTGCGTCATTGAGTAGATCGAAAGGTTCTTGCAGGCGGAGCGATTGCCCTGAAGTACTTGTGCCCATTCAGGTTGCCGGAGACATGTTTTGGAAGGACCGGCGCGGAATGGGCGGTCCTTGGATTTTCCTTCCCATCATCTCGGAACGAGAGATCGAAGGGGTCCCGAGAGATAGATTCGTCTCGAAGGCGACGAGACGAAGCAGAACATCCAATCCGTACGAAGGCATATGGCCGAGAGGCGGGCACGTCCCGCCGGGGGCCGCGGAGTGCGCGTGGCCGGGCCGACGTTCGCGGGATCAGCGGCAGTACCGGTTCAGGCGCTTCTTCCAGCGTTGACCGGGCCCGAGTTCGTCCTGTCTCCGACGCGCGGGGACGGGCTTGGTGGATGTGGTTCGCTCAACGGCAGGCTGCACGGCCGGCGTCGCTCGGAGCACCGGGGCATCGGGTTCGGCGGCGTGGGCCGGAATCGGCGCCGGGGCGGGTGCTGCTGCTTTCCTCGGCCGTCCCACGCGGCGCGCGACCGGCGGCTCGGGACTGGCTGCGGCCTCGTCCCCCGGCTCGGGTTCGCCCGGCACGAACATCGGCAGCAGGCTCTGGAGGATGCGGCGGGCCGGAGCCTCTGGCTGGCTCGGTACCGGCTGCACGTCCGGGGAGGGCCGCGCTTCGGGGACGTACCACGCTGCGTCCGCGGGCTGCTCCGTCTCCTCCGGCGGCAATGTCGGCCACAGGGGCTTGCCGGGACGTGCGGGCCCTGCGGACTGGTTCTGCGACGGACGCGACGTGTGAGTGTGCTTGATTTCGACCACGAAGGGTCGTGCGCTGCGGCGCTTCATTCGCAGTGATCCTGGGCAGGCGGTCGGCGATGCGACAGCATAGGTCCGGCATCGCCCTGCCGTGGCCTACCGGCACCTGCGACGCCTGTCGAGGATTGATGCACGAAAGCCTTACGGTTTTCTTGAGATCGGCCCACCACCATCGACGCGCGCAGATCGCTCACGCGGCGATTGCAGTGATCGCGGGCACCTGCGGCGTGGCCGGCATGTCGAGGCTGCTGCCCGCGCCGAACAGGGACTGGTAGAGTGCCGCCGGCGTCTGCGTGCGGCCGTTGCCGTCCACGATCTGAACGTCCGACATCCCGGCGGTCAGGAGCGACAGGCCCCTGTCGAGGGCGCTCAGCATCGACCCGTGCTGGTAGACGAAACGGCGCGCCGATACGCGTGCGCAGACGGTGAAGCTCACGTGATTGATCCCGCTGGGGCCCAAGCGCCGCCGGTGTTTGAGACCGCGGGCGGGCCGATTCATCGAATTGAGAAAGGCGAAGGCTCGGAAGGCGGATGTCTCGGGCTGCCGAACCGCCGCGCCGGATGTCTGTGGCAGGCAATAGAGGCCATTCGTTGACAAACGTTGTCACTCTCCGAACCTGGGCCGCCACAGGCTCATCAAGTCTTCGCGAGGCGCTACGCCACGCTGCGGGCGACGTCCGCGATCCGGCTCCGAAGCCAGGCGATGGCGGAATTCCCCTCGTGCCGGCGGTGCCAGTACATCGACCAAGTGAAGGCGTCCGATGCGAAGGGCAGGTCGCGGATCGCCAGGGATTCGCGTGCCAGCACGCTTGCGAGACGCCGCGGCATCACCGTGAGCAGGTCGGTCCGCTCCAGCACGTCCGGCACGACCAGCCAGTGGGGCACGTTCAGCGCCACGTCCCGCGCCAGGCCCCGGCCGACGAGCACGTCGTCCACGAAGCGCAGGTCCGTCGAGGACATCGAGACCTTGAGGTGCCGGGCGCTCAGGAAGGCGTCCAGGTCCAGCGTGCCCGCGGCCGCCGGATGGGAGGCGCGCATGAGGCAGACCATCCGGTCGTGGAGCAGGACTTCCGACTTGATTGAGGTCGAATGAACCAGTGCGGTGCTGACCGCCAGGTCGATCTCATCCTTTTCAAGGGCTTCGACGGTGCCGACCGGCGACAAGTGCACGACGCTGATGCCGACCGCCGAGCCGGGAACGGCGACGGACGCGACCAGGCTCGGCAGCAGCAGCACGCCCAGCAGGTCGGACAGGCGGATGTTGAAGGTCCGCGCGGCGACCGCCGGGTCGAAGGCCGAATCGCTGTCGAAGACCCGCTCGATCCGCCGCAGGATCTGCCGCGTCGGCTCGATCAGCTCCAGGGCCCGCGGCGTCGCCTGCATGCCGGCTGCCGTCCGGACCAGGAGCTCGTCCCTGAAGATCGTCCGCAGGCGGCCGAGCGCGTTGCTCATCGCCGGCTGGCTCAGGCCGATCCTGGCGGCGGCGCGCGTGACGTGCAATTCGTGGAGCAGGGCGTCCAGCGCCACGAGCAGGTTGAGGTCGACCGACCGCAGTTTCATGCGCACACTCCGGCTCCGAATCTCGCCGCACCCACATTCATGATATAAATGCGGCGAGACTCGAAATCCATTTCACCGATGGACCGGGCGCGTGCTTTATCCGCTCATTCCGAGGCTGGCGTGCGGGATCAGGAGGGGCGGATGGCAGAGGCTGCGGCGCTGAAGGGGACGATCAAGGTCTGCATGTTCGACCAGTACGGCACGGTCGTGGACATGCAGGGCGGGCTGACCGAGATCGCGACGCCTTATCTCCGGGCCAAGGGCTGGGGCGGCAACCCGAATTCCTTCGTCACCTGGTGGCGGCGGACGCATTTCGAGAACTCGATGATCGACGCGCTGCTGCACAAGGCGCACACGCCCTATCGCGAGATCGGGCAGCGGGCCGTCGCCTTCGTCCTCGACCGCTGCGGCATCGCCTACACGATGGACGAGGTCCGGGGCCTGGTCGCCGCGATCGAGACGCTGCGCTGCTTCCCCGAGGTGCCCGAGGCCCTGGCCAGGCTCCAGACCCGCTACCGGCTCGTCGTGCTGTCGAACGGCGACCCGGACATGCTGGAGGCCGCCAAGCCCCATCACGGCATCCCCTTCGACCGGGTGATCTCGGTGGCGGAGGCGAATGCCTTCAAGCCGCACGTGGCCACCTACACCCGGGCCGCCGAACTGCTGGGCCTGCCCATGGACGAGATCCTGTTCGTGGCCAACCACGCCTTCGACTGCATCGGCGCCAAGGCCGCCGGCATGCGCACGGCGTTCATCGACCGCCGCCAGAGGCCGTTCGGGGAAACCCCCCATCAGCCCGACATCCGCGTCCGCACGATGACGGATCTTGCGGATGCCATGGTCTGACGCCGCGCCCCTGGCAGGCGTGCGAATCCTCGACCTCTGCCGGGTGGTCTCCGGCCCCTTCGCGACGATGCAGCTCGGCGATCTCGGCGCCGACGTGGTCAAGGTCGAGGAGCCGGGACGGGGCGACGAGGCGCGCACCTACGGGCCGCCCTTCCTCGGCGGCGAGAGCGCCTACTTCCTGTCGATCAACCGGAACAAGCAGAGCTGCGCCATCGACCTCAAGTCGGCGGCCGGCCGGGACCTGGTCCTGCGGCTGGCCGCCACCGCCGACGTGGTGATCGAGAACTTCCGGCCCCGGACGATGGACCGGCTCGGCCTCGGCTTCGAGCGGCTGCGGCAGGACAATCCCCGCCTGATCTATTGCGGCATCTCGGGCTTCGGCCTGACCGGACCGGACACGGACCGGCCGGGCTACGACCTGATCCTCCAGGGCGAATCCGGCATCATGGACATCACCGGCGACCCGGACGGGCCGCCGACGAAGGTCGGCACCTCGGTCGCCGACCTCGTGACCGGGCTCTACGCGGCGCAAGGCGTGCTGGCGGCCCTGAGGCAGCGCGAGCGCACGGGGGAGGGCGGCCGCGTCGACGTGGCCATGCTCGACGCCATGGCCTCCCTGCTGACCTTCAACGCCGGCATGTACTTCGCCACCGGCGCCAGCCCGAAGCGGCGCGGCAACGCGCATCCCACGATCAGCCCCTACGAGACGTTCCCCGCCGCCGACGGCTGGGTCAACGTCGGCGTCGCCAACGACCGGTTCTGGAGCCTGCTCTGCACGGCGCTGGACCGGGAGGACCTGCGCGCCGACAGCCGGTTCGCCCGCGCCGCCGAGCGCGCGGCGCGGCGCCAGGAACTCCAGGCCATCCTGGAGCCGATCTTCTCCGGCGGCACGCGGGAGCACTGGACCGCGCTCCTCGGGGCGCACGGCATCCCCTGCGGCTCCATCCGCACGGTGGGCGAGGTCTGCGAGGCTCCCCAGCTCGCGGAGCGCGACGTGATCCGCTCCTTCGCGCATCCGGCCGCCGGGACCGTGCCCTACCTCGCGAGCGCCATCCGCTTCGACGATGCCGGCCCACCGCCCGCCACACCCGCGCCGATGCTGGGCGAGCATACCGAGGCCATCCTCGGCCGCTGGCTCGGGCTCGATCGCGCCGCGGTCGCCGATTATGCCGGGCTGGGCGCGTTCGGGCCCGTGCAGGCCGAGACGACGACCGCCG
>NZ_BPRB01000107.1 GCF_022179685.1 Methylobacterium trifolii | reverse complement strand
TTCAGGCGAAGAAGCCGGCGTTGACCTGGGCTTGGGTGATGCCGGCGAGTTCGATGGTGCCGCCGCCGGAGAGGACGAGGAGCGCGCTGCCCGATCCGTCGGCGGCGGTGCCGAAGCTATAGCTCTGGCCGCGCAGGTCGATGCGGTCGCCCTCGGCTTGGGCAAAGCCCAGGATCACGTCGTGGCCCGAGGCCGGGTCGAAGACGTAGCGGTCGGCGCCTGAGCCGCCCGTGAGCACGTCGTCGCCGAGGTCCCCGGAGAGCACGTCGTTGCCCTGGCCGCCGTAGAGGGTGTCGGCGCCCTGCCCGCCGAAGAGGGTGTCGGCCCCGAGGTTGCCCAGCAGCACGTCGGTGCCGAGGTTGCCGAACAGCACGTCCCGGTTCTGGCCGCCGTAGAGGGTGTCGGCCCCCTGGCCGCCGAACAGGGTGTCGTCGCCCTGGTTGCCGAGCAGCAGGTCTGCGCCCTCGTTGCCCTGGATCGCGTCGTTGCCCGCGTTGCCGAAGACCGTGTCGTCGCCGGCCAGGCCGCTGTAGCGGTCGTCGCCCGAGAGCAGGCTGATCTCGTCCGACGCGTCCGTGCCGATGAGGTCGTCGTCGAAGGGCGTCGGGCCGACCTCCGTGGGCGGCCGCGGCGGGGGCGGGGGCGCCACGGAATCGTCGTTGGTGATGGTGCCCGTGGCGGTACTGGTGCCGATCGTGCCGAAGTTCGGGCCCGAGAGCGTCACCGTGAAGCCCTCGTCCGGCTCCGCCGCGGCATCGCCCGCCACCAGCACGAAGAACGTCTGGCTGGTCTCCCCTTGCGCGAAGCTCACCGAGCCCGTGGGCAGGGTGGCGCCGGTAAAGTCGGCGGCGTCGGCGGCCGCGAGGCCGGCCACGCCGCCCCCGCTCACGGCATAGGAGACCGTCTGCGCGGCCTGGGCGTCGCCGCTGCGCGTGACCGTGAAGCCGTAGCGCGTGCCGCCGCCGGTCCCCTCCGCGTGGCCGACGTTGGCCGGGCCGAGGGAGAGGACGGGCGCGGCGTCGTCGTTCCGGATCGTGGCCGTGGCGCCGGTCGTCCCGCCCAGGCTGCCCCCGCCCGTGAGGGCGCCCAGCGTCGCGGTCACCGTCTCGTCGGGCTCGAACACCGTGTCGGGCAGGCTGGTCACGGTAAAGCTCGCGCTCGTGGCCCCGGCCGCGAAGCCGACGGCGCCGTTGTCCAGGCCCGAGACCGTGTAGTCGCCGCCCCGCGTCGCCGTGCCGGACAGGGCCACCGCAGCCGAGCCCGCCTGGCTCACGTCGCCCGTGCGCGTGACCGTGTAGGTGAAGGTGGTGCCGGCGCCGGCCGCGGCCGGTGCGACCCTGGGCGTGGCGTCACCGTCCTCCGGCCCGGACGCAGGGCCGACCGCGATCGTGTAGACCGGGGCGGCCGGCGCGTCGTCGTCGAGGATCGTGCCGGTCGCCGTGCCCACCGCGACCGTTCCGCCGTCCGTCGGGGTGCCCAGCGTGGCGATCACCGTCTCGTTCGGCTCGACGGCGGTGTCGGGCGTCGTGGTGACGGTGAAGCTGGCGCTGGCCTGGCCGATCGCGAAGCCGAGGCTGCCGCCGGCCGGGGCCGCGGCGCTTCCCACGCCCCCCGCCCCCGTCGTCACGAGGCCGGACACGCTGTAATCCGCGCCCGCGCTGCCCGGCCCCGTCGCCGTGCCCGAAAGGCCGACGGCGACGGTCGCCGCGGTGGCGGTGCCGGTCCGGGTGACCGTATAGGTCAGGGTGTTGCCGGGCCCAGTGTTGCCTTCCGCCACCGTCGGCGGCGAGACGGCGATGCCGTAGGCCGGCACCACCGGCACCACGCCCACGAAATAGATGTCGACGCCGCCGGCCGGGTTGACGCGCTGGGCGACCGGCCCGCTGAACGTGCCCTGCAGGGCCATCGTGGCGGTGGTGCCGCCGCTGGTGAAGCTCAGGGTGTCGTTGCCGTATTGCAGCCCGGTCAGGAGGAGGGTGGCATCCGAGACGTTGATCACGTCCGCGTTGGTGAAGTCGGTGATCCTGTCGCCGTCGTGGTTGGCCGCCGTGTCGCGGAACACGTCGTTGCCGGCCCCGCCCGTCAGGGTGTCGGCCCCGAGGTTGCCCTGCAGGACGTTGTCGTAGGTGTTGCCCTGGATCAGGTCGGCGCCGCCGCCGCCGATGCCGGTCTCGATCACCGTGCCGAAGGCGATGCCGATGTTGTTGGTGATGCCGGCCGCCGAGCTGAAATGCCCGTCGCGCAGGTCGATCGTCGAGGCGGTGCCGTAACCCGACAGATCGAGGGCGTTGTTCCGTCCCGTGTCGTAGAGCGTCACCACCGGCGTCTGGTTCACGGTGAAATCGAAGAACCGCCGGATCGAGGGAGCGATGTTGGTGTTGAAGCCGAAGACCTGCCCGCCGGACAGGGGCGTGTTGGTCGCCACACCGTAGAGCTGCTGAGCGGCGATGATGTCGAGCGGCATCAAGCTGTTGGCGACACGGACGTAGCCATCGGCCGAGGCGCCCCAATCGGTGCCGGCGACCGGGTAGCTTCCATAGTTGCGGGCGGCGGTATCGTTCGGATTGATGTAGGACATCACCGTCCAGAGACGCGTGTCGAAGACGCCGTTCTGCTGGCTCGCCAGGGAGACGCTGCCGTTGTAGTTGCCGGCGTGCCCGAGACCGATCGTGTGACCGAGTTCGTGGATGATCGTGAGCGAGCCGTAGCCGCCGATCCGGTCGAACGAGTCGAGCTGGCTGAACGAGGGCACGCTCGTGTCGATGAGGATCTGGTTGCGCCCGTTCACGGAGTCCCCGGCAATGCGGGAGACCTGGCCCGGCCCGACGCCGGTGGTCGGCCCGCCTGCGGAAGCGCTGCCATCGCTGCTCCGTTCGATGACGAAGTCCGCGTCATTCCGCGTGGTGGTCGCGGCGAACTGGATGTCGGCGACCGACGACCAGAGCGCCATGCTGCTCTCGAAGGCGCCGCGCTCCGCCTGCGTCCAGGCCGACGCCGGATTGAAGTAATACTGGACCGTCCCGCCGGGAGACCGACCGGTCGCGACCTGGGCGCCCGTGGTCTCCTCCCACTTGCGCACGTTGGCGTTGATGTCGCGCCAGTAAGAGGTGCCGACCACCGCGCCGGTGTTGTCGAGGCCGCTGAGGTAGCTCGCCTCGGTCACGAGACCCGGCGTGCCGGTCGTGACCGTGGGTGTCAGCGGGGACGCACTGATCCTGACATTCGAAGACCCGCCACCGTAACGCTCGGCAAGGGGCACCAGATCGCTTTGGCCGACGACGTCCTCGGCACCTTTACCGACACTCGACATGGTTTCCCCTTGCTTTGAGGTCTTTTGCTTGATGGGCCCGCCGCGAAAGACCCTGATTCAACCCAGATCCGAGTGTATTTTGATTTTCGACCCGGTAGCGGCGGGGACGTGCGATTTTTAGCGGCTCGATCCATGCTGTCGAATCAATACCTATGATGGCGACGGAGATATTCTAGGGTATTTATACGTAGGAATTTTTAACGATAACACAGGAGCAGGCTGCTTCGCGCACGCTGTGCTGACGCGTGACGGCGGCGCGCATGGTCACCCGCGTCGCTCCGGCCAGCCGCCGCTCACCGGCCTTCAAGAGCGTCTTGGACCATCCAAGAACGGCTTGGACCAACCGTCATGCATCGAGGCGGCGATGCGCCGGCGCCGACACGGCGAGGCCGTCCTCACCGCGCAAGATTTCCGGCACGATGCGGATCGTGTCCCCGGCCGAGGCCTGCCGGTGTGCGGCCCGGCGGATGTCCTCGATCACGGCGACGGCGGACACCCGACGAAGACGGACGACGGCCGATCCGCGTCGGGGGCGAACCACACCGGCCCGAGGCCGCGCTGCGCGGTGTCGCGCCCCGGAACCGTCCCTTCCAGGCGAATTTGCCCCGATACCTGCAGACAGCGGTGGTCGAGGATCATCGTGCGCGACGGCAAGCCGCCCTCGCGCGGCGTCCTGCTCGGGTCCGGAAGCGCCGTCGTCGCTGGTGCGGTGCTCGGGACGAAGGGCGCCGTGGCTGCCGAGACCGGTGCCGACGGTCCGGCCGGGAAAGCAACCGGCCGCCGCGCGACCTCCCTGGATACGCGTTCCCTCAAGGGCACGCACGCCACGGATTTCGACCCCGGGCGCTTCGCCACGCGTGCGGACGAGCGGGACAGGTATGCGGCGTTCCAGCCCGTGCAGGCGTCCATCGCGTAGACGAGGCTCACCGCGAAGCCGGCGCTGACGATCCGGGCCGCGTCGGGCGCACTCGGCGCGAAGGAGACCGACCCGCCTCCGCCGCCGGCGACGCCCGCAACGATGCAGGCCGGGATCAGTACGCGCGTCAGGGCCGTGAGGCCGACCCGTCATCCGAGGCCGTCCGGTGCGGTGGCCGACGATGTCGCCGGGACCCTGCAGGGCGGCTGAAGTGGATCGGGCCGACGCCGAGGCGGTCGCGGGGGTTGCCGGCCCTTCGTCGAGGCCGTGATGTAGGGTAATGCGCTGAGGCAGCCCCGGCACGGCATCCCGGGCGGGTTCGGCGATTTCGGAGGGACGGACGATGCGGGGTCGGAGTCGAGAAGACGGCGTATCGTCGCCAAAGACCGTTTCCGGCAACGCCTCCGACATCGTCGAAGGCTCGCCCGACGCCATCGATCCGCCCTACCCGACTCCGGCGGGCCCCTTGCCCAACGCGGCGAGTGCCAACACCGCCACGCAGAACCACAACATCCCCGGAACCGGCTCCGGCAGCCCCTACGTCGACGCCGTCATCTGGGGCAACTCGGGCTGGAACCTGAGCAGCGGCCCGATCACCTACTGGTTCGGCTCACCCGACGACCCGAACAGACCGAGCGAGACGCCGCTCGACGGCTGGTCCGCGGCCGAGCGGCAGGCCTTCGTCGGCGCGTTGGCGAACTACGCCGCCGTCTCGAACCTGCGCTTCGAGGAGGCGACCTCCGAGGCCTCCGCCAACATCGTGGCCTTCCAGGTCACGAGCACCGCCTATCTCGGCCTTGCGGAGATCCCGGACGGCTCGGTCAGCCACGGCGGCAACCCGAACCAGGTCTGGCTACGCTACGCCTTCAACGCGACCGCGTCCTGGAGCCAGCCCCAGCCCGGAGGCGACGGCTACCAGACGATCCTGCACGAACTCGGCCACACGCTGGGCCTCGCGCACCCGCAGGACGGCGGCAGCCAGCCCGATGCGACCGTCTTCCCCGGACTGCACGACGGAGACACGGGCCTCTACGAGCAGAACCAGGGGCCGTACACGGCCATGACCTACAATCTCGACTACGACGAAGCACCGCAGGAGAACTTCGCCTACGGCGAGAACGCGTCGCTGGGCGCCTTCGACATCGCGGCGATCCAGCGGCTCTACGGCGTCAACACCACCTACCGGACCGGCAACGACGGCTACGCCCTGCCCACCGTCAACGCGGTCGGCACCTATTGGTCGACGATCTGGGACGCCGGCGGCAGCGACGAGATCAGCGCCGCGGGCGCGAGCGGGCCGGCCGTCGTCGACCTGCGCCAGGCGCCCCTCAACGGCCCCTATGCCGGCGGCTTCGTCTCGCAGGTCGCCGGCATCCGCGGCGGCCTGACCATCGCCAACGGCGTCACCATCGAGAACGCCACCGGCGGTTCGGGCAGCGACCGGCTGATCGGCAACGACGCCGCCAACGGGCTCGTCGGCGGGGACGGCGACGACACCCTGGTCGGCGGCGCCGGCAGCGACCAGCTGACCGGCGGCAGCGGCGCGGACCTGCTCTACGGCGACGCGCTCCCCGCCCTGCCCTCGGGCGTGAGCCGGACCGGCAGCGGGCTCTTCGGCGACACCGGCGACGCCAACACGTCGGTGGCGACGGCCTTCAACCTCAACGCCCTGTTCGGGCTCGGGGCCAACGGCGACATCGCCGACGCGAACGCGGTCCCGCACGTCACGGTCAGCGCCTCCGGGGGCACCGGCACGGATTATTACTCGGTCACGATCGGCAATCCCGGGGCGACCATCACCCTCGACGTCGACCGTCCCTCGAGCGGCTTCGACGCGCAGATGCGGCTGATCAGCCCCGCCGGCAACGTCGTGGCCGAGAACGACGACAACGACGTCTACTACGGCGCCGGTGGCTCGACGACCGTCGGCGGCACGCTCAGCCGCGATCCCTTCATCGTCTACAATGCGGTCTCGGCCGGCGTGTATACGATCGCCGTGACCCGCTACCAGCGGAGCGCGCTCCAGAACGGCGACAGCTACCAGCTTCAGGTCTCGGTCGCGGACGCGCCCGCGATCGGCGACGGCGCCGGCGACGACCTGATCGCCGGGGGCCTGGGCAACGACACGGCCTTGGGCGGCCTCGGCAACGACACCGTGTTCGGAAACCAGGGCGGGGACGTCTTGTTCGGCAACCAGGGCAACGACACCCTGTTCGGCGGCCAGGACCAGGACACCCTCTACGGCGGCCAGAACGAGGACGTGGTGCTGGGCAACCTCGGCGCCGACGTGGTGCTCGGCAACCTCGGGGCCGACACCCTTTTCGGCGGACAGGGCGCGGACACCCTCTACGGCGGCCAGAACGACGACGTGCTCTACGGCGACCTCGGCGACGACGTGCTCTCGGGCGATCTCGGGGCAGACCGCTACGTCTTCGGGGCCAATTCCGGCCACGACGTGATCCTGGGCTTTTCCCAGGGCACGGGCGACCGGCTCGACCTGCAGGGCCAGACCTACAGCTTCGGCACGGCCCCCGACGGCTCGGGTTCGGCGCTGCTGGTGCTCTCGGGCGGGGGCACCGTCGAACTCGCCGGCATCACCCAGGCCCAGCTCGACGCCGGCGTCTTCGTCTGAGGAACGGGTGGCCGTCGCCGTGCTCGACGGCCGCCGGCCCTGGCTGTCGGCATATCGACCTCGGAGTGCGTCCCGCTGCGCCTCCACGGCACGGCGGCGGGTTTCCTGGTGGCCTCCGGCATTTGAATCGACGATCGCAGCCGGCCCG
>NZ_BPRB01000106.1 GCF_022179685.1 Methylobacterium trifolii | reverse complement strand
CTTGTTGAGGACCAGGGCCTCGATCTCGACGGGGCCCTGGTCCTCAACAAGGACATCGGCTTCGTGACGCCGGGGCAGGAGGTGACGGTGAAGGTCGATTCCTTCCCCTTCACCCGCTACGGCACGGCCGAGGGCCGGGTGCTGCGGATCTCGCGCGACGCCATCGACGACCGAGACGCGAGCGGTTCGACGGACACCCTCTCGGTGGCCCGCGGGCAGGGCGTGGGCCAGGTGACCGGCACGCCGCGCACCCAGAACCTCGTCTTCCCCGTGACCATCGAGGTGCAGAAGAACAACATCGTGGCCGACGGCAAGACGGTGACGCTCACCCCCGGCATGACCGTCCAGGCGGAGATCCACACCGGCAACCGCCGCGTGATCGACTACGTCCTGTCCCCGATCCGCGAGACCACCTCGACGGCGGGCCACGAGCGCTGAGGCAGTCCATCCCGCCGAGCCCCCGGGCTTGGCGGGCGCAGCCTCTCGGTATCAACACGGACGAGTAGGGCAAGCGTGGCGGGGCCACGCTTCCGCCTCGACCGAACGGCCCGGCGCTTCCCACGCATGCGTATCCTGTTCGTCCACCAGAACTTTCCCGCCCAGTACGCCCACGTGGCGCGGGCGCTGGCGGCCCGGCCCGATTGCGAGGTCGTCGCCCTGGCGATGACCGAGAAATCCCCGATTCCGGGCGTGCGCGTCGTCACGCACGCGGTCTCCCGCGGCTCGACGCCGACCATCCATCCCCTGGCCTCCGACTTCGAGACGAAGGTGCTGCGCGGCGAGAGCGCGGCGCGCGCGGCCCTGGCGCTGCGGGCGGAGGGGTTCCGGCCGGACGTCATCTGCGGGCATCCCGGCTGGGGCGAGACCCTGTTCCTCAAGGACGTCTGGCCGGATGCCAAGCTCCTGACCTTCGTGGAGTTCAGCTACAACGCCGTCGGCGGGGACGTGAACTTCGACCCCGAGTTTCCCCTCGGCGGCGACGAGGCCCGCTTCGGCATCCGCGTGAAGAACGCGGCCGGCTACTTGGCCCTGTCGGCCTCCGACTGGCTGGTCTCGCCGACCCGCTGGCAGGCCCGCCAGCTGCCGCAGGAATATGCCGGGCGCCTCAGCGTGATCCACGACGGGATCGACACGGAGGTCGTGCGGCCCGATCCCCGGGCCACCGTCTCCCTCGGGCGCGACGGCCTCGTGCTGCGGCCGGGCGACGAGGTCGTGACCTTCGTCAACCGCAACCTCGAACCCTATCGCGGCTACCACAGCTTCATCCGCGCCCTGCCGGAGATCCTGCGGCGGCGGCCCCGCGCGCGGGCGATCCTGGTCGGCGGCAACGGCGTCAGCTACGGCGCGCGGCCGGCGGACGGGCGCACCTACCGGGACATCTACCTCGACGAGGTCAAGGCCGACCTCGACCTGTCGCGGGTCCACTTCGTCGGGCAGGTGCCGTTCAAGACCTACGTCAACCTGCTCCAGGTCTCCGCGGCGCACGTCTACCTGACCTATCCGTTCGTGCTGTCGTGGTCGCTCCTCGAATCCATGGCGGCCGGCTGCGCGGTGATCGGCTCGGCGACCCCGCCCGTCGAAGAGGTGATCCGCGATCGCCAGAACGGCGTGCTCGTGGACTTCTTCTCGCCGGCGGCGATCAGTGAGGCCGTGGTCGACGCGCTGGCCAAGCCCCACGCCCACCGGGCCCTGCGCCAGGCGGCACGGCGCACGGCGGAGGGCTACGACCTCAAGAAGGTCTGCCTGCCGCGGCAGGTCCGCCTGATCGAGCAGGTGGCGGCGGGCGAGTTCCCGGTCGCGGGCTGACCGGCGCCTACTCGGCGGCGGCCTGCATCCGCATGCGCATGCCGGAGCTGATCGCGCGGGAGATCGTGGAGCGGCGCGCGCTGTAGGCGGCCGAGACCAGCGGGTAATCCACTGGCAGGCCCCACTTCGCCCGGTAGGCCTCCGCCGTGAGGCCGCGGAGCGTCAGGTGACGGCGCAGGGCCTTGTACGGCTTGCCGTCCTCGAAGCTGACGAGGGTGTCCGGGCGGATCGAGGCCGCGATCTGCGCCGGGGTCGGCCTGGCCGGCCGCGCCGGCTCGGGGCGCCCGAGCACCGCGATCGCCGCATGCAGATCGGCGATCAGAGCGGGCAGCCGTGTCGCCGGAACGTTGTTCCTCGCCACGTAGGCCGCAACGATTCGGGCGGCGAGTTCGACGGTATCGTGACGGGTCTCCACTGTGTTCTCCCCCGATGCGTATCGTTTTGCGTGTCCCGGCGACGGGCTCTCCCGGCAGGTCCAGGCTCGGCCTCACCACCGATCCGGTGTGATCGGGGGAGCTTGGCGCCTTCCGGCCCCGCCGGGTCCGACCGACCGCGTCATTATGCAACTACCGATTGTATTTTCAACATTTAACTGCTGTGCCCCTCCATCGCTGTCTATTCATGATTGAGATTTTCCATCGCGATTCTGCCGGGCACCCACGGCATGCGGACGGCCGATGCGGGAAACCCATGACGTCCAGGGGCCGACGGCCGGGAGATCGGCTAGACTGGGCGCCGGCAGGGGTTGCGCGGGGCCTTGAGGATGGATGCTCTCGTCGTGGGTGCGGGCGTGGTCGGGCTGGCGGTCGGGCGGGCGCTCGCCCTGCGCGGGCACGATGTCATCGTCGCGGAGGCGGCCGAAGCCTTCGGGACAGGGGTGTCCTCGCGCAACTCCGAGGTGATCCACGCCGGCATGTACTATCCGGCGGGCTCCCTGCGGGCCCGGCACTGCGTGGCCGGGCGCCGGATGCTCTACGATTTCTGCGAGAGCCACGGCGTCGCCCACCGGGCCTGCGGCAAGCTCATCGTGGCGACCTCGGAGGCCGAGACCGGCACGATCGCGGCGATCCGGGCGAAGGGCGAGGCCAACGGGGTCGAGGGGCTGGACCTCCTCGACGGCGCGCAGGCGCGGCGGCTCGAACCGAACCTCGCCTGCGCGGCAGCCCTCCTGTCGCCGACCACCGGCATCGTCGACAGCCACGCCCTGATGCTCGCCCTCCTCGGCGACATCGAGGACCACGGCGGCGTGCTCGCCCTGCGCACGCCCGTCGAGGCGCTGAGCCGCGCGGACGGCCGCTGGCTCGCGGCCTTCGGCGGCGCCTCGCCCGGAACCCTGCCGGTGGATGCGGTGGTCAATGCGGGAAGCTTCGGCGCCCATGCGCTCGCCATGCGGACCGAAGGCTATGCGCCGGAGCGAGTCCCGCGCCTGGTGCTGGCGCGGGGCAACTATTTCGGCTGCACCGGCCGCGCCGCCTTCGGGCGGCTGATCTACCCGGCCCCGGTGGAGGGCGGCCTGGGCATCCACCTCACCCTCGACCTCGCCGGGCGGATGCGCTTCGGCCCCGACGTGGAATGGATCGAGGCCATCGACTACCGGGTGGACCCGGACCGCGGGGCGCTGTTCTACGATGCCATCCGCCGCTACTGGCCCGGCCTGCCGGAGGGCGCGCTGGTGGCCGACTATGCCGGCATCCGCCCCAAGCTCACCGGCCCCGGCGAGCCCGCCGCCGATTTCCGGATCGACGGACCGGCCGAGCACGGCCTTGCCGGCCTCGTCCAGCTCTTCGGCATCGAGAGCCCCGGCCTGACCGCGAGCCTGTCCCTGGGCGAGGACGTGGCCGACCGCCTAGACGCCTGACCCTCAGGACAGGAGGCGCAGCGCCAGCGGCACCAGGATCGCGGTGAGGAAGGCGTTGAGCCCCATGGCGATGCCGGCGAAGGTGCCGGCGACCTCGCTCACCTGGAAGGCGCGGGCGGTGCCGACGCCGTGGGCGGCAAGCCCCGCCGCGAAACCGCGGGCGCGCATGTCGCGGACCCGCAGCAGGTCCATCAGCGGCGTGACCAGGATCGCGCCGGTGATCCCCGTGGTCATCACCAGCACCGCCGTCAGGGTCGGGTCGCCGCCCAGCGCCTCGGCGATGCCCATCGCCACGCCGGAGGTGACGGATTTCGGCGCCAAGGAGACGATCACGTCCTGCGGGATACCGAGGAGCCGGGCGAGCCCGATCGCCGTGCCCAGCGCCACGGCGCAGCCCGCCGCCAGCGCCGCCAGCATCGGCAGGAGCGCGCGCATCACCGTCGCCCGGTGCTCGTAGAGCGGCAGCGCCAGGACCACGGTCGCGGGCCCGAGCAGGAAATGGACGAACTGGGCGCCGGCGAAATAGGTCGGGTAGGGCGTGCCCGTCAGCGCGAGGACCGTGCCGGTGATCGCCACCGCGATCAGCACGGGGTTGGCCACCGGATGGCGCCCCGTCGCCGCCGAGATCCGGTCGGCCACGACATAGGCCGCGAGCGTCACCGTCAGCCACAGCAGCGGGGTGCGGGCGAGGTAGACCCAGACCGCGAAGTCCCCGCTCACGCCGGCCCCCCGGATTCGCCGTCGCGCGTGCGGCGCTCCAGGACGCACGAGACGGCAAGGAACACGAGCACGGTCGCCGTGAGCGCCGCCGCCGTCGAGACCACGAGGACGACGGCGAGCCGGACGCCCTGCGCCTGCACCACGTCGAGGCGCCCGACGATGCCGGCGCCCGCCGGCACGAACATCAGCGAGAGGTTGGCCAGCAGCCCTGCGCCCGTCGCCTCGAGGGTGCCGTCCGTCAGGGGCTTGGGCAGGAGGCGCGGCAGGAGGCGCGGGCCGCTGTCGCGCAGAAACAGGAAGCCGAGCATCAGGGCCATGCCGATCACCGGGCCGGGCACCGGCAGGCCGGCCGCACGGGCGCCCGCCTCGCCCAGGAGCTGGGCCAGCAGGATCAGCGTCAGGCTGGCGATCACCGCCCGCGCCTTACGTCGGGCCCGTTGCCGCGAGGCCCTCGCCGCGGGCCCGCGCGATGCCGGCCTCGTCGAAGCCGAGCAGCCGCCCCAGGCGCCAGACCAGGGCCTCCTCGAACTCGTCCACCGTCCCGTCCGCGCCGGCGACCGACCACGCCATGGCGAGGAGCCGCGCGCGCTCCTCCCCGTCCGTCTCGTGCGGGATCAGTTCCACGAGGCTCGCCACGTCGCGGGTCTCGGCATCGAAGGCGGTGGCGCGGGCGATGAGCGCCCGCGCGGCCTCCGGGCCGTCGGCGTAGCGTCCGGCCACGAGGCGGGCGAGGCGGTCCGACTCGGCGGGCGCCAGGATGCCGTCCACCCGCGCCACGTGGACGAGCAGCGCGGTCGCCGCCAGATGGGCGTCGTCCACCACCTCGTCGCGCGGCGCGACCCCAAAGGCCTCGGCGGCATAGGCCCGCAGGCGTGCGATCAGCGACATGAGGTCCTCCGGGACAGGCTCCCCCATCACCCTCCCGGCGCAGCCAGCCCCCGTCAAGGACGGCGGGAGGCCCGGCCCTGCGACGCCGGCGATCGTGGCAGGGCTGCATCGCCGCCAACCTTGCCAAGGCCGAGGCGGAAGGCTAAGAGCCACCACGAACGGCCCGCACCGCGCGTCGCCGCTTCCCGCCGCAATAGCTCAGCTGGTAGAGCACCTCATTCGTAATGAGGGGGTCGGGGGTTCGAATCCCTCTTGCGGCACCACCACGCCTCCGACGGTTCGTTCAGAGCGTGATGTCGATGCTCATCGCCCGGTCCTGACGCCGCGGAGCTGGATAGGCGGCCTTGCTCCGAAGGGCGCGAGCGGCGCTACGGCGGGTCCATCGGCCCGAGGCCGTTATGACCCGTTCTCCGTGTCACCGCGCCGCGACGCGGCACCCTTGCCCATCAGCGTGAATCCGGTAGGCATGACCGGATCGCAGTCGGACGTGCGATCGAAGTCCCACCGAGCGAGGCGGTTGTCCGCGATGAGCCTTCATTCCTCTCCGGCCTCCTCCACCGCCCTGGAACAGGATGCGCGCCGGGTCTCGACCGATCACAAGGTCGACCCGAGCGAGATCGCCGTCGGCGTCGTGATCGGCCGTGCCTCGGAATACTTCGACTTCTTCGTCTACGGCATCGCCTCGGTCCTCGTGTTCCCGAAGGTGTTCTTCCCGTTCGCCGATCCCCTGACGGCGACGCTCTACTCCTTCATGCTGTTCTCGCTGGCCTTCATCGCCCGGCCCATCGGCTCGGTGATCTTCATGGCGGTGGACCGCAAGCACGGGCGGGGCGTCAAGCTGACGATCGCCCTGTTCCTGCTCGGCGGCTCCACGGCGATGATGAGCTTCCTGCCGGGATACGCCTCGATCGGCGCGGCCTCGATCTACCTGCTCGCGGCGCTCCGCGTCGCGCAGGGGCTCGCCCTCGGCGGCGCCTGGGACGGCCTCGCCTCGCTGCTCGCCCTCAACGCCCCGCGCGAGCGGCGCGGCTGGTACGCGATGATCCCGCAGCTCGGCGCGCCGCTCGGCTTCATCGTGGCCAGCGCCCTGTTCGCGTTCTTCATCGTCAACCTGACGTCGGAGGACTTCCTCGACTGGGGCTGGCGGTTCCCGTTCTACTGCGCCTTCACCATCAACGTCGTGGCCCTGTTCGCCCGGCTGAGGCTGGTGGCCACCGACGAGTTCGAACGGCTGATGGAGAAGGGCCGGCTGGAGCCCGTGCCGGTCTTCGACCTGCTGCGGCACCACGCCCTCGACGTGTGGATCGGCGCCTTCGTGCCGCTCGCCGCATTCGCGCTGTTCCACCTCGTGACGATCTTCCCGATCAGCTGGATCAACCTCTATACGGACCGCTCGGCCGGCGAGTTCCTGATCGTGCAGTGCTCGGGCGCGATCGTCTGCGCGGGCGCCATCGCCGCCTCCGGGCTGATCGCGGACCAGATCGGCCGCCGCAACGCGCTGATCCTGAGCGCGAGCCTGATCGGCGCCTTCGCGCTGGGCAGCATCATCGCGCCCCTGATCTTCGGCGAGAGCGCCATCGGGCAGACGATGTACGTCACCGTGGGCTTCATGCTCATGGGCCTCGCCTACGGCCAGACCGCCGGTGCGGTGACCTCCCGGCTCGGCTCGCGCTACCGCTACACCGGCGCGGCGCTCACCTCCGACCTCGCCTGGATGTTCGGTGCCGGTTTCGCCCCGCTGGTGGTGCTGTTCCTGGCGAGCCGCTACGGGCTCGCGATGGTCGGCCTCTACCTCCTGTCGGGGGCGGCCGCCACGCTTCTAGCACTGGCCCTCGACCGCTCCGAGATGCGGCAGATGTGATCGCGTCCCGCACACCGTGCGGCGCGGTCGCGCCGCCTCGTCCACCTTCCGGAAGCGCCGCCGTGGCAGGCGGCAGAGAAATGGGCCGCGTTCCGTGACCATCCCCGCGCTCTGTCCGTTCCCGAGATCCTCCTCCGCCTCGCGACGCCGGCCGTCGTACGGCCGGGGCATCGCCAGAGGGTTCCTGCGCGGCCTTCTCCTCCTGCCCCTGTTCGGGATGCTCGCCGGCTGCAACCTCGTGGTGATGCAGCCCTCGGGCGACGTGGCGCTGCAGCAGCGCAACCTGGTCCTGGCCTCGGTCGGGCTGATGCTGCTGATCGTCGTACCCGTCATCGCCCTGACGCTGCTGTTCGCCTGGCGCTACCGGGCCACGAACACGGACGCCGTCTACGATCCGGACTGGCACCATTCGACCCAGCTCGAAGTGGTGATCTGGACGGCCCCCCTCTTCATCATCATCGCGCTGGGCGCCCTGACCTGGATCAGCACCCACACCCTCGATCCATTCCGGGCCCTGCGGCGGATCGAGGCCGGCCGGCCGGTCATGGCGGACGTCAAGCCGCTGACCGTCGAGGTCGTGGCCCTCGATTGGAAGTGGCTGTTCTTCTATCCGGAATACGGCATCGCCACCGTCAACGAACTCGCGGCCCCGGTGGACCGGCCGATCGCCTTCAAGATCACCGCCTCCTCGGTGATGAACGCCTTCTACGTTCCGGCGCTGGCCGGCATGATCTACGCGATGCCCGGCATGCAGACGCAGCTCCACGCCGTGATCAACAAGGCGGGCACCTATGACGGCCTGTCGTCGCACTACAGCGGCAGCGGCTTCTCGCGCATGACGTTCAAGTTCCACGGCCTCGACGGCGACGGCTTCGACCAGTGGGTCGCCAAGGCCAAGGCACAGGGCTCCCCGCTCACCCGCGAGGGCTACATCGAGCTGGAGAAGCCGAGCGAGGCGGTCGCGGTCACCTACTACGCGTCGGTGGCGGACGGCCTCTACGGCTCGATCCTCAACATGTGCGCCCTGCCGGGCAAGATGTGCATGAGCGAGATGATGCAGATCGACGCCAAGGGCGGCGCCGGCAAGGACAGCCGGGAGAACCGCGAGCGGTTGCGCTACGACAACCGGCACATCCAGCAGGGGGACGAAGCCCCCGGCGCCACGACCCCGGCCTCGGGCCGGGCACCCAAGAGCGAGGGTTCGCCGCAGGGGCTGGCGCCCGATCGGCATGAGCACCAGCTGCACGGGAACGATCCCCATGCGGGCCATCCCAAGCCCCCGCCGGAGCGGGATTCCGTAGCGCCCCCCCAGCGCAGCAACGATTGACGCCGGCTTAAGGCCGCCCGACCCTCTGCAACGAGCCGAGACCATGCTCTCAAATCCCGACCTCCAGAGGCTCGTCTTCGGACGCTTCTCGCTGGACGACATCCCGTTCCACGAGCCGATCCTCCAGCTCACCTTCGCCATCGTCGCGGTCGGCGGCCTCGTCGTGCTCGGCGCCATCACCTACTTCCGCTTCTGGGGGCCCCTCTGGCGGGACTGGGTGACCTCCGTCGATCACAAGAAGATCGGCATCATGTACGTCATCCTGGCGCTGGTGATGCTGCTGCGGGGCTTTGCCGACGCGATCATGATGCGCGCCCAGCAGGCGGTCGCGTTCGGGGCCAACGAGGGCTACCTGCCGCCGCACCACTACGACCAGATCTTCACCGCCCACGGCGTGATCATGATCTTCTTCGTGGCGATGCCCTTCGTCACGGGGATGATGAACTACGTGGTGCCGCTCCAGATCGGCGCGCGCGACGTGGCCTTCCCGTTCCTGAACAACTTCAGCTTCTGGATGACGGTGAGCGGCGCGGTCACGATCATGATCTCGCTCTTCGTCGGCGAGTTCGCCCGCACCGGGTGGCTCGCCTACCCGCCGCTCTCGGGCGCGGACATGAGCCCGGGCGTCGGCGTCGACTACTACATCTGGGCGCTCCAGATCGCCGGCATCGGCACGCTGCTCTCGGGCATCAACCTGATCGCGACCATCGTGAAGATGCGCGCGCCCGGCATGACCATGATGAAGCTGCCGATCTTCGTCTGGACCTCGCTGTGCACCAACGTGCTGATCGTGGCCGCCTTCCCGATCCTCACGGCCGTCCTCGCGCTGCTCTCGCTCGACCGCTACGTTGGCACGCACTTCTTCACGAACGACCTCGGCGGCAACCCGATGATGTACTTCAACCTCATCTGGATCTGGGGCCATCCGGAGGTCTACATCCTCATCCTGCCCGCCTTCGGCATCTTCTCGGAGGTGACCTCGGCCTTCTGCGGCAAGCGCCTGTTCGGCTACGCCTCGATGGTCTACGCGACCGTGGTCATCACCATCCTGTCGTACCTCGTCTGGCTGCACCACTTCTTCACGATGGGGTCGGGGGCCGACGTGAACTCGTTCTTCGGCATCACGACGATGATCATCTCGATCCCGACGGGCGCCAAGATCTTCAACTGGCTGTTCACGATGTTCCGCGGCCGCATCCGCTTCGAGCTGCCGATGATGTGGACCGTGAGCTTCATGGTCACCTTCACCATCGGCGGCATGACCGGGGTGCTGCTCGCGGTGCCGCCGGCCGACTTCGTGCTGCACAACTCCCTGTTCCTGATCGCACACTTCCACAACGTCATCATCGGCGGCGTGCTGTTCGGGATGTTCGCCGGCGTCACCTACTGGTTCCCGAAGGCCTTCGGGTTCAAGCTCGACCCGTTCTGGGGCCACATGTCGTTCTGGTTCTGGACGATCGGCTTCTACTTCGCCTTCATGCCGCTCTACGTGCTCGGCCTGATGGGCGTGACGCGGCGTGCCAACCACTTCGACGACCCCTCCCTCCAGATCTGGTTCGTGATCGCGGCCTTCGGCGCGGTGCTGATCCTGTTCGGCATCCTGTCGATGATCATGCAGTTCGTGGTCAGCATCAAGAACCGCGAGAAGCTGCGCGATTTCACCGGCGATCCGTGGGACGGCCGGACCCTGGAATGGTCCACCTCCTCGCCGCCGCCGGACTACAACTTCGCCTTCACGCCGGTGATCCACGACCTCGACGCGTGGTCCGACATGAAGAAGCGTGGGTATGCCCGCCCGCTCCAGGGGTTCAAGGCGATCCATATGCCGAAGAACACCGGCACCGGCGCGGTGCTGGGCGTGCTCAGCATCGCCTTCTCCTTCGCGATGATCTGGTACATCTGGTGGCTGGCGGCCCTCGCCTTCGCCGCGATGTTCCTCGTCACCGTGCTGCACACCTTCAACTACAACCGCGACTTCCACATCCCGGCCGACGTGGTCGTCCGCTCGGAAGGTCAGCGCACGAGCATGATGGCGGGGCGGGCCTGAGCCGATGATGCACACCGAGACCGCACCGCCGGGCAGCGCGGCGCCCGTGTTCCACGCGGAGGAGGAGCACGCCCACGAGACGGGGACGATGCTCGGCTTCTGGATCTACCTGATGAGCGATTGCCTCATCTTCGCGGTCCTGTTCGCCACCTACGGGGTGCTCGGCCGCAACTACGCGGCCGGCCCCTCGCCCAAGGACCTGTTCGAGCTGCCGGTGGTGGCGCTCAACACCTCGATGCTGCTCCTGTCCTCCATCACCTACGGCTTCGCCATGCTGGAGATGGAGAAGAACCGGGTCGGCGCGATGCAGCTCTGGCTCATCGTCACGGGGCTGTTCGGAGCGGCCTTCATCGGCATCGAGATGTGGGAGTTCTCCCACCTGATCCACGAGGGCGCGACCCCGCAGCGCAGCGCCTTCCTGTCCTCGTTCTTCGCCCTCGTCGGCACCCACGGGCTGCACGTCAGCCTCGGCATCATCTGGCTGGTCGTGCTGATGATCCAGGTCGCCCAGCGCGGGCTGATCGTGGAGAACAAGCGCCGGCTGCTGTGCCTGTCCATGTTCTGGCACTTCCTGGACGTGGTCTGGATCGGCGTCTTCACCTTCGTCTACCTGATGGGAGTGCTGCAATGAGTTCGGCGACGGAGGCGGGCCACCCCGCCGGGCCGCACGGGCACGACCACGCGGACGAGGGCGGCCACGGCTCGTTCAAGGGCTACGTGACCGGCTTCGTCCTGTCGGTGATCCTCACGGCGATCCCGTTCTGGCTCGTCATGGGCGACGTGCTCGGCAACAAGCTCCAGACCAGCATCGTCATCATGGCGCTGGCCGTCGTGCAGATCGTGGTCCACATGATCTACTTCCTGCACATGAACACGAAGTCGGAGGGCGGCTGGACCATCCTGGCGCTGATCTTCACGATCACCCTGGTCGTGATCACGCTCACCGGCTCGATCTGGGTGATGTATCACCTGAATACGAACATGATGCCGATGTCGCCCCACGACCTGATGCACCACAAGCCCTGACGCGTGGGCACGCGGAAGGCTTCGCCTCCGGGCGAGGCGGAGCCGGGCCGGGATTCCGGTGGACGGCCCCTGGCCGCCCTCGTCATCCTCGACCTGGCGGGCCTGCTAATCCTCGTCGTCCTCGTCGGTCTCGGCACCTGGCAGGTGCAGCGTCGGGCCTGGAAGCTCGACCTGATCGCCCAGGTCGAGGCACGGGTCCATGCGCCGGCGGTCGCGGCGCCGGGACCGGCCGACTGGCCCGGCATCACCTCGGCGGACGCCTACCGGCGCGTGCGCCTGACGGGCCGGTTCCTCCACGACAGGGCGAGCCTGGTCCAGGCCGTGACCGTGCTCGGCGGCGGTTTCTGGGTCATGACGCCGCTCGAGGCGGCGGACGGCGTCACCGTGCTGGTCAACCGCGGCTTCGTGCCGGCCGACAGGCGCGATCCGGCCGGTTGGAGCCGGCCCGACGGCTCGCTGACAGCAACGGGCCTGCTGCGCGTGAGCGAACCCGGCGGCGGCTTCCTGCGGACCAACGCGCCGTCCGCGGACCGATGGTATTCGCGCGACGTGGCGGACATCGCGGGAGCCCGCGGCCTCGGTACGGTAGCACCCTATTTCATCGACGCGGAGGCCGGCCCCGACCCCTCCGCCCTGCCGGTCGGCGGACTGACGGTGGTGGCGTTTTCCAACAACCACCTCGTCTACGCGATCACGTGGTTCACCCTCGCGGCCATGGTGCTGGCGGCGATGCTCTACGGCACCGCGGCCGGGTTGCGCCCGTCACGGTCGGCGGACCCGGGCGGAGATTGAGCGGGACGCGCCAGGATCGCGCTCTCGACGAAGTCCGTCACCCCGGCGACGTAGCGCTCGATCGTGGTGCCGCGCTTCCGGTACTTGGCGCGCTTCACGTACCAGTCCTGAAGCAGCGGCTTGATGAGTGAGGCGGTGAGGTCCACGTCCTCGATGGCGAAGACGCCCTCGGCCGCGCCCCGCTCCAGCACGCCGGCGAACATCCGCTCGGTGGCGAGTTCCCCCTCGGTGGCGATGCGGCGTGCCGGCGCGGGGAACCCCTTCGCCTCCATGTAGGCGAAGACGAACCAGGGCTGCATCGCCTCCGTCAGGCGCAGATGCGTCTCGATCAGCCAGCGCAGATGGGCGGCGGGCCGCTCGGCCACGCCCGGCGGCGGGTTGCCGAGCACGGCCTCGGCGGTCTGCGCCACCTCGGTGAGGATCATCAGGAGCAGCGTGTTCTTGTTGTCGAAGTACGAGTACAGGCCGCCCATGCTGAGGCCGGACGCCTTGGCGAGGTCGCGCAGCGAGGTCTCGTGAAAGCCCTGCCGGCTCGACAGCCGGAGCACCGCCTCGATGATGCGGGCGAGGTTGGCGGTCGCCACGTGCGCCTTGCGCACGCTCACCGTGTCGCGGTGCCGCTCGAGGATGCGGCCGCAGATCGCCTCGGTCGCGTACGGTTCGGGGGCAGGGGCCTCCCCGGCCTGTCTGGCTCGCGTCATCGTCCCGGTCCCGCGTCGGCCACGAAGACCGGACGTAGCCGGTTGCCAACCGGGAATCCAGGCGATAAAAATCGAGCGCTCGCTCGTTTTCTTCGATGACCACATGGGCGGATAGCGGGAAGCAGGCAGCCGCGCCGGACGCGTCTCCAAGGGGCCCAGGCATGGATTTCACCGTTTCTCCCCACGTCGAAGCGTATCGCAGCCGCGTCGCCGCCTTCGTCGATGCCGAGATCCTGCCCCTGGAGAGCGACCCGGCGGCCTACGACGCGCACGGCAACATCGGGCTGGCCCACCTGGAGCGCCTGCGGGGGATGGCCCGCGAGCAGGGCCTGTGGTGCCTCCAGCTCAAGCCGGAGACCGGCGGGGCGGGCCTCGGCAAGGTCGGGATGGCCGTCTGCTACGAGGCGATGAACCGCTCGATCTTCGGGCCGGTGGTGTTCAACTCGGCCGCCCCCGACGACGGCAACATGATGGTGCTGGAGGCGGTCGGCACCCCGGCCCAGAAGGAGCGCTGGCTCGCCCCGATCGTGGCGGGCCATGTGCGCTCGGCCTTCGCCATGACCGAGCCCCATCCCGGCGGCGGCTCCGATCCGTCGATGATCCGCACGCTGGCCGAGCGGCGGGGCGAGACTTACGTCGTGCACGGCACCAAGTGGTTCATCACAGGCGCGGAGGACGCCGCCCACTTCATCCTGATGGCCCGCACCTCGGACGATGCCCGCAAGGGGCTCACCGCCTTCCTGTTCCACAGGGACCAGCCCGGCTGGGAGATCGTGCGCCGCATCCCGATCATGGGCCCGGAGGAGCATGGCGGGCATTGCGAACTCGCCTTCGACGGCCTGGAGATTCCGGCCGAGAACGTCCTGATGGGCGAAGGCGACGGCCTCAAGCTGACGCAGATCCGCCTCGGGCCGGCGCGGCTGACGCATTGCATGCGCTGGCTCGGCCTGTCGAAGCGCTGCGTCGAGATCGCCCGCGCCTACGCGTCGGAACGCCAGGGCTTCGGGGTTCGGCTGGCCGACCGGGAGAGCATCCAGCTCATGCTCGGCGACCTCGCCATGCGCATCGAGGTCGGCCGCCTGCTGGTGATGAAGGCCGCCTGGGCCCTCGACCGGGGCTCCTTCGCGCGCAAGGAGGTGTCAATGGCCAAGGTGCACGTGGCCAACCTCCTGCACGCGGCCGCCGACACCGCGATCCAGATCAACGGGGCGCGGGGCTATTCGAAGGACACGGTGCTGGAGTGGATCTACCGCTACGCCCGGCAGGCCCGCCTCGTGGACGGGGCGGACGAGGTCCACAAGATGGTGCTCAACCGCTCCCTGGAGGCCGAGGGCGAGGCCTTCTGGCGCTGGGACGTGTCCGGGGACGCGGCCTAGGCAGTCTCCGAGTACCTGGATTCAGACGACCGACGCGACGAGGACCGAGACGGATGGCGGATGGGGTTGTGATCGTCGGCGGGGTGCGCACCGCCATCGGCACGTTCGGCGGGGCGCTGGCCTCCGTGCCGCCCTCGGAGCTGGCCGCGGCCTGCGTCGCCGAGGCGCTGCGCCGGGCCGAGGTTCCGGGCGAGGCGGTCGGCCACGTCGTCTTCGGCAACGTCATCCCGACCGAGCCGCGCGACGCCTACATCGCCCGCGTCGCCGCCATGGAGGGCGGCATCCCGCAGGAGGTGCCGGCGATGACCGTCAACCGCCTCTGCGGCAGCGGGCTCGAGGCGATCGTCTCGGGTGCGCAGGCGATCCTGTTGGGCGACGCCGAGGTCGCGGTGGCGGGCGGGGCCGAGAGCATGAGCCGCTCGCCCCACATGCTGCGCAGCGCCCGCTTCGGCCAGCGGATGGGCGACACGGTGGCCCTCGACTACATGACCGGCGTGCTGAGCGATCCCTTCGGCAACGGCCATATGGGCGTGACCGCCGAGAACGTGGCCAGGCGCTACGACGTCTCCCGCGCGAAGCAGGACGCCTTCGCCGCCGAGAGCCAGGCGCGGGCCCAGGCCGCGATCCGGGACGGCCGCTTCCGGGAGCAGATCCTGCCCGTCACGGTGAGTTCCGGCCGCAAGAGCCAGGTCTTCGACACGGACGAGCACCCCAAGCCCACCAGTCTCGGCGACCTGGAGACGCTGCGCCCGGCCTTCACGCGGGACGGCAGCGTCACGGCCGGCAACGCCTCGGGCCTCAACGACGGCGCGGCCGCCCTCGTCCTGATGAGCGCGGCCAGGGCCGAGCGCGAGGGCCGCAAGCCTCTGGCCCGCATCGTCGGCTACGCCCATGCCGGCGTCGATCCGTCCGAGATGGGCATGGGCCCCGTGCCGGCGGTGCGGCGCCTGTGCGCGCGCACCGGACTGAGCGTCTCGGATTTCGACGTGATCGAATCGAACGAAGCCTTCGCGGCCCAGGCCTGCGCGGTCTCGCGGGAACTCGGCCTCGACCCGGCCAGGGTCAACCCGAACGGCGGCGCCATCGCGCTTGGCCACCCCATCGGGGCCAGCGGCGCGATCATCGCGATCAAGGCCGTCTACGAACTGGCCCGCACGGGCGGGCGCTACGGCCTCGTCACCATGTGCATCGGCGGCGGCCAGGGCATCGCGCTGGCGCTAGAGCGGCTGCACTGAGGGCTGCGGACAAAGGGACAGGCGGCGACAGGAGGCGATCATGGCAGGGTTGTTCGATCTCGACGGCACGCACGTGCTCGTCACGGGGGCGTCCAGCGGCCTCGGCCGGCACTTCGCCGGGACGCTGGCGCGGGCGGGCGCCAGGGTCTCCCTCGCCGCCCGGCGCGCGGGTGCCCTGGCCGAGACCGTGGACCGGGTCGAGCAGGCCGGAGGCCAGGCGCACGCGGTCGTCATGGACGTGACGGAGGCCGCCGGCATCGAGGCCGCCCTGGACGCCGCAGAGGCCCGGTTCGGCCCGGTCGGCGTGCTCGTCAACAACGCCGGCGTCACCGTGACCAAGGCGGCCCTGGACCTCGACGAGTCCGACTGGGACGGCGTCCTCGACACCAACCTGAAGGGCGTGTGGCTGGCAGCACAAGCCACCGCCCGCCGCATGGTCCGCCACGGCGGCGGCGGCAGCATCGTCAACGTCGCCTCGATCCTGGGGCTTCGGGTCGCGGGTGGGCTTGCGCCCTACGTCGTCTCGAAGGCCGGCGTGATCCAGCTCACCAAGAGCCTGGCGCTGGAATGGGCCCGCCACAAGATCCGCGTGAACGCCCTCGCGCCGGGCTACATCCAGACCGAGCTGAACGACGCCTTCTTCGAATCCGAGCCCGGCAAGGCGCTGATCAAGCGGGTGCCGCAGCGGCGCCTCGGGACCGCGGGCGAACTCGACGGCGCGCTGCTGCTCCTGGCCTCGCAGGCCGGCAGCTACATGACGGGCTCGGTGATCGCCGTCGACGGCGGCCACCTGGTCTCGGGCCTCTGACATGCTGGACGAAGCACGCCGGGCCGCCCTGCGCAGCTGGATCGCCGGACGTTTGGAGGCTCCCGACCTCGCGATCGAGGAGATCCGGCCGCTGGGCGGCGGCTCGATCCAGGAGAACTGGCTGGTGCGCTGCCGGCTCGGCGAGGACGCGCGCACCTTCGTGCTGCGCAAGGATGCCGCGGCCACGATCGCGTCGAGCCGCCCGCGGGCCGAGGAGTTCCGCATCCTGGAGGCGGCCTACCGGGCCGGCGTGCGCGTTCCGGAGCCCGTGGGCTTCTGCGACGATTCCGGGATCGTCGGCGCGCCCTTCGCCCTGATGGCCCTCGTCGAGGGAGTGGGCCTCGGCCCCCGCATCGCCAAGGACCTCGGCCTCGGGGGCGACCGCGAGCGTCTGGCCGAGCAGCTCGGGCGGGAGCTCGCCAAGATCCACGCGATCCTCCGGCCCGGAGAGCAGGACGCCGCCGGCCTCGGCTTCCTGGGCGACCCGGCCCCGCAGCCAGCGCTCGCCGAGATCGCCGCGTTGCGGGCGAGCCTCGACGGGATCGGCGCCGTCCGTCCGGCCATCGCCTGGGGCCTGCGCTGGGCCGAGCGCCACGCGCCGGATTGCCCGGCGCAGACCCTGGTCCACCGGGACTTCCGCACCGGCAACTACATGGTCGATCCAAGCGGGCTGACCGCGATCCTCGACTGGGAGTTCTCGGGCTGGGGCGACCCGATGCAGGACCTCGGCTGGTTCTGCGCCGCCTGCTGGCGCTTCGGCAGGCCGGCGCTGGAGGCCGGCGGCATCGGCAGCCGGGCAGCCTTCTACCGGGGATACCGGGGGGAGGGCGGCCGGGTCGTCGACGCGGCGGCCGTGGCCTATTGGGAGGTGATGGCGCATCTGCGCTGGGCGGTGATCGCCCTGGAGCAGGGCTTCCGCCACGTCTCCGGCCGGGAGCCCTCCCTGGAACTGGCCCTGACCGGGCGCATGGTGCCCGAACTCGAACGGACCATCCTCAAGGCGACTGCCCCCGAATCCTGGAGCCGCGCATGACCGACGCCCCGTCCGGCGCCGCCCTCCTGGCCGTCGCCCGCCAGGCGCTGACCGACGAGGTCGTGCCCGGCCTGTCCGGCCGGCCCCGCTACGTCGCCCTCATGGTCGCCAACGCGCTGGGCATCGCCATGCGCGAGATCGAGCGGGGCGGGGCGCTGGAGGCGGCCGAGGCGCGGGCCCTGGAGCCGGTCTCTGGCGCGGACGACCCGGTCGCCGCCCTGGTGCGCGCGATAGGCTCGGGGCGGCACGATGCCGACGTTGCGCTCCACGCCGCGCTCCTTCAGGCGACCGACATCGCCGCCGGAATCTGGAAACCGGAGCCGGCCGGGCAAGGCGAGGGCGGATAACCCGCTCCGCCGGGCGCCTTCAGGAGAGCGCCCGCGCCTGCTCCCGCAGCACGAACTTCTGGATCTTGCCCGTGGCGGTCTTGGGCAGCGGCCCGAACAGCACAGTCTTGGGCACCTTGAAGCGGGCCAGCCGCTCCCGGCAGAAGGCGATCACCTCCGCGTCCGTGAGGGGGGCGGAGCCGGGCTTCAGTTCGAGGAACGCGCACGGGGTCTCGCCCCAGGTCGCGTCGGGCTTGGCGACGACGGCGGCCAGCATGATCGCAGGGTGCTGCGTCAGCACCTCCTCGACCTCCAGGCTGGAGATGTTCTCGCCCCCTGAGATGATGATGTCCTTCGAGCGGTCCTTGATCTCGACGGCGCCGTCGGGATGCCAGACCGCGAGGTCGCCCGAGCGATACCAGTCGCCCACGAGGGTGCCGCCCGTGGCCTCGGGATTGCCGAGATAGCCCTTCATGATGGTGTTGCCGCGCATCATGATCTCGCCGACGGTGACGCCGTCCTGCGGCACCGGCCGCCCCGTCCCGGGATCGGCCACCATCAGCCCCTCGACGGTGGGCAGCGCCACACCCTGGCGCGCCATGCGGGCGTAGCGCGCCTCGGTTGGCAGGTCGGCCCAGTCCGGCTGGAACAGGCAGGCCGTGCCCGGCCCGTAGCTCTCGGTGGCGCCGTAGAGATGGGTCACCTTGAAGCCCAGCTCCTCCATGGTGCGCAGGATCGTGGAGGACGGAGCGGCCCCGCCGGTGGCGCAGCGCACCGTCTGCGCGAAGGACACGCGGACCTCGGGGTCTGCGTTGGCGATCATCGAGAGCACGATCGGCGCGCCGCACAGGTGCGTCACCCCGTGCTCGGCGATGAGCCGGAAGATCGCCGCCGGCTCGACCTTGCGCAGGCAGACCTGGGTGCCCCCGGCCGCGACCACCGCCCAGGGGTAGGACCAGCCGCTGCAATGGAACATCGGCAGGGTCCAGAGATAGACGCTGCCGCCGGTGAGCCCGAAGGTGACGGCGTTGCCGAGCGCCTGGAGATAGGCGCCGCGGTGGCTGTAGACGGCCCCCTTCGGATCGCCCGTGGTGCCCGAGGTGTAGAGCAGGCAGAGGGACTGCCACTCGTCCGCCGGGCCGGCCCAGGCGTAGTCCGGATCGCCCTCGGCCAGGAGCGCTTCGTAGTCAACGGCATCGAAAGGAGCGTCCGCCGCGCCCGGCGCCGTCACCTCGACCACCAGGGGTCTGTCGCGCACCAGGCGGAGGGCGTCGGCCACCAGCGGCGCGAAGTCGCCGTCCACGATCAGCACCCTGGCCCGGCCGTGATCGAGGGAGAAGGCGATGGTCGCCGCATCGAGGCGGGTGTTGAGGGGGTTGAGCACGGCGCCCAGCATCGGCACGGCGAAGTGCGCCTCGATCATCTCGGGGATGTTGGACGCCAGGATCGCCACCGTGTCGAGGCGGCCGATGCCGCGCCCGGAGAGCGCCGAGGCGAGGCGCCGGCAGCGCGCGTAGAGGGCGGCGTAGGTGATGCGGCGCTCGCCGTCGATGACGGCCAGGTTTTCGCCGAAGGACGCCGCCGCCCCGGCGAGGAAGCTCGCCGGCGTCAGGGGGACGTAGTTCGCGCCCGTCCGGTCGAGGCCCGTCTCGAACGGATGCCGGTCGTCGTGCGTCATCGGGTGGCCCTCTCGATCACGCGGCGGCGCGACGGGCATGCGGGGCTCGGATTGGTGCACGCCCCGCGAGGCTGTCAAGCAGCGCCGCTGTGAGGGACGGGGGTATGGCGCGAAGGTGAGCGTCCGGCAGGCCGCCCCGTCGTGACGAAAACGGACGATCGCCGGTTGGTCCGCCAGCGGACCATCGCTGACCGTCGCCTTCGCGAAGCCGGGAAAGGTCGGGCGCCGCACTCAACGATGCCGGGCCGGACCATCTTGATCGCGCGGCCGGAATATGATGCTGCCGGAGCCGGCAGCGTCGAGAGGACATGGGAATGGCATCCGAGGATGGAACGGGGGCGCGATCGCGCCGGCTCGCCGAAAGCGGCGTCGCCCGGGCGCGGGAGGCCTACGAGGCCTATGCCGAGGCCGGCGAGCGCGTCGTGAACGCCTTCGAGGCCTCCGCCGCGCAGACGCTCTCGGGCATGCGCACCTTCGCGGAGTCCGCCCGGTCGGCGATGCGGCCCGCCTCCGGCAGCGCCCCCGACGGACGGCCCGGCGCGCACGGCTACGACGCGTTCGAGGCGGCCACCCGCACCTGGGCCGGGATGCGCGAGATCGCCCAGGCCATGCTGATCGCCTCCGACACCAACGTCCGGGCGACCCTCGACTGCGCGGAGAATCTGGCCCGGGCCGAGGACCCCTCGGCCTTCGTCGCGGTGCAGGCCCGGTTCTTCAAGGAACAATCCGCGCGCTTGACGCAGCAGATGATCGACCTGCAGCAGACCACGGACCGCGTCGCGCGGGACCTCGCCCCCGCGAAGCCGGACGCGCCGTGACCGGACGGCGCCACCGCACCGCGTCGGCTGGAATGACCCGCCCGATGACGCGAGCCGCGACGGCATGAGCCCTCCCGCCGTGCCGTTCCGGACGGGCCTGACGCGCGGCTTCGCGCAAGGGGCCTTCCACGACATCGCCTACGTCGAGTGGGGCGAGCGGGACAGCCCGCACGTGATCGTCTGCCTGCACGGCCTCAGCCGCCAGGGCCGCGACTTCGACCCCCTCGCCCAGGCCCTGGCGGGCATGGGCTACCGCGTGGTCTGCCCGGACTTGGTGGGGCGCGGGCGCAGCGGCCGGCTGAGGGACCCGGAAGGCTACGGCCTGCCGCAATACGCCGCCGACATGGCCATGCTGGTCGCCCATCTCGGGGTCGACAGCCTGGACTGGATCGGCACGTCGCTGGGCGGCCTGACCGGGATGGTGCTCGCGGGGGCGAAGGGCTCGCCGATCCGGCGCTTCGTCATCAACGACATCGGCCCGTTCCTGCCCTGGGCGCCGGTTCGCGCCATCGGCGCCCGCCTGCGGGAGGCGCCGCGGCTGCACGAGAGCCTGGAGACGGCCGAAGCGCGCCTGCGCACGGTCCACGCGCCGTTCGGCCCCCTCACGGACGCGCAGTGGCGCCACCTCACCGAGCACAGCTTCGTGCCCGAACCCGCCGGCGGCTTCCGGCCGCATTACGATCCGGGCATCGGCAACGCCTTCCGGCCGGGCCGCGTCTACAGCGTCAGCATGTGGCCGGTCTGGGATGCGATCACCTGCCCGGTGCTGCTGCTGCGCGGGGCGGATTCGGACCTGCTGCTGCGCGAGACCGCCGACGAGATGACCCGCAGGGGACCGCGCGCCACGCGCATCGACATTCCGGGCTGCGGACACGCCCCGGCCCTCCTCGACGCCCACCAGATCGGGATCGTCACGGACTGGCTCGGCCGGCCGGAATGAGGGCGCTCGATGCGCCGCCGCCGGTCCCGCATCCGCCTTCGCGATACGGGCCGGACGGGACGCGCCGCATCGCGGCCGAGCGACTCCTGCGCGACGACGGCCCCGCCCTGGAGATCCTGGTCGCCCGGCCGGAAACCCTGGGGGCGGGTGCGCCGGTCCTCTTCGTCCATGGGGCGTTGGCCGGAGCGTGGTGCTGGCGCGAGAGCTACCTTCCCGCCTTCGCCGGGGCGGGGCGCCATGCGGCGGCCGTCAGCCTGCGCGGGCACGGCCGCAGCGAAGGAGGGGGCGAGGTCTGGCGGGCCGCCATGGCGGAGTTCCTCGCAGATCTCCGCCATGCGATCGGCGCGATGCCGGCTCCACCGGTGCTGGTCGCGCACTCGATCGGCGGCCTGATGGCGCAATGGCTGATCGGGCAGGCCCCGTTGCAGGGCCTCGTCCTGGTCGGGTCGCTGCCGCCCGAGGGGCTGGGGCTGATCTGGCCTTGGCTGGCGTGGTCGGGCTGGGCGGCGGGCATCGCGGCCCTCTGCGGGGCCGGACCGGACGGGAGTCCCGCTCGGCACCGCCTGATCTTCGGAGACGGCATGCCGGCCGCGGACGCGCGGGCCTACGCCGCGAGACTGGGGCCCGGATCCCTCGTCGCGGTGGCCGAGGCGTGCATCCCGCGCCCCGTGCTGCCGGCCTTCGCCGCCGGCCTGCCGGCGCTGGTGCTGACGGGCGCCGGCGACACCATCGTCGATCCGCTGACCGCCGCCCGCACCGCCCTCTACCACGGCGCGGAATACCGCCTGCTTGCCGGCGCCGGCCACTTCCCGATGCTCGGGCCGGCGGCGGAATCCGGCTCGGCCGCGGTGCTGGCCTGGCTCGCCCGGCACCGGCTCTGAGGCGGGCTACCCGCCGAACAGGCGGCTGGCGACCGCCGGGAACCTGTCCTGCCCGCGTCCGGCCACCACGACGAGGCGCCGGACCTCGCCGCGCAGGTACGCCTGCAGGAAGCGGTTGTAGTCCTTGAAGGAGACGCAGCCGTTCGAGGCGCCGCTCGGGCCGAGCATGTAGGTGTGGGCCAGGATGCCGTCGCGGCCGTGGATGGCGGCACTGCCGCCGACCGGGTTGAGGCGGATGGCCCGCACGCCGTGGAACAGGGCCTCGCGCTCGGTGAGGTCGTAGGTGCCCGGCGGCGTCGCACCACGCATCCGCTGGTGCACGTAGCGCGGGTCGTCCATGCTGCTGCCGAGCCCGGAATGGGCCTCCAGCCGCTCGCCGCTCGGGAGCGTCACCATGCGGGCGGTGATGTCGTAGATTGCGGTGCCGGCCGCCGCATCGGGGGCGGGGCCCAGCAGGCGGCGCGGGGCCGGGTCGAGGGCGCCGGTGTCGACGGCGGCATAGGCGAGCGCCGGCCCGGCGGAGGGCTTGGCGCCGAACACCGTCTCGAAGAACGAGCGCTCGGCCTCGGCATTCTCGCGCGCGGCGACCTGCGCCCGCGGCGGGGCGGGGCGCTCGGCAAGGCGCGCCTCCGGACGCCGGAACTCGGCGGGCCGGCGCATCGGCAGGGGCACGGTCTGGAGGACGAGGGTGGCCTGCCGGACCGGCTGCGACCGCGGCACGTCGACAGGCTCGCCGGCTTGGGCGACCGGTACGGAGGGCGCGACGGCGGCAACGGGGGCCGGGGCGGTCCGCGCGAAGGCCGACCCGAGGGGCGCGGCCTGACCGATCGCGCGGGGCGCGAAGCCGAGGGCGGGAGCCGGGTCCAGCATCCAGGCGATGCGTCCGGGCGACGCCTTGGCGGCCGGCTCCGGGTCCGTGTCGGCCCGCTCGACCGGCTGCGTCTCGGTGGGCATGTTGGAGCGGGGGAGGGCGGCCAGGACGATCGCCACGGCACAGATCGGGATGAGATAGCGCCCGAGATTGCGGCGGCGTCTGCGGCGGCCGGACGGATGCGCGGCGTCGATCATGCGGGCTGTACTCGGATACGCGTATCCCGCACGGATTCCGGCCGTCGCTCGATGCGCGGAGGCGCGAGCGTGCGACGGGTCGGTCGTTACTGCCGCTGGGGAAACATCAACCTCGACTGCGGCCCATTGAGCACCGGTTTGGTTAATCCCCGATAAATCGGACGCCTGAACTCAGGCCGGCGATGGCACGGACGTAGCCCAGTGCAGGGGTAATCCGGATCGACGGCATGGCCGGTTCGAGTGGATCGCGTCGACCTCCCGCCTCCGACACCCCAACATCGGTGCCGGGCTCGTCACCGAATTGAGCATTCGTGTCGACGGAAACAAAATTTCCGCCTTTCGAGCCTCACGAAATCTGCTTGACTCACCGAGAAAATGGCAGATTCATTGTGACCGTTCGAAACGAGGCGACGCCATGGCCACGATCAACGGTACGAACGGCCCCGAAATTCTGGACGGGACGCCCTTCGCGGACACGATCACGGCCTTTGCCGGCAACGATACGATCTACGGCGAGAAGGGCGACGACGTCATATTCGGCAACCAGGGCGACGACCTGATATACTCCTCCTCCGATCGCAATGCGTTCGATTACTGGGGCCAGGATACGATCTACGGCGGACAGGGCAGCGACAGGATTTACAGCTATACGCTGGATTTCGGGTCCGTCGTCTTCGGCAACCTGGGCAACGATTACATCGAGGTCAGCGTACAGGGCTCGGCGACGGTCTTCGGCGGGCAGGGCGACGACGTCATCCTCAGCACGGGCCTCCGCGGCGACCAGCTCTACGGCGACCTCGGCAACGATTCCGTGACCGGCGGGATCGGGAACGACACGATCGTCGGCGGGGCCGGAGACGACACGCTCACGGGCGGGCAGGGGGCCGACGTCATCGCCGGATCGGTCGGGTCGGACCTGATCTTCGGCAACCAGGGGAACGACGTCATCCTGGCCGATACGAGTTCGGTCGCGGGCGCCTCGGGCAACGATACGGTCTACGGCGGGCAGGGCGACGACACGATCCTCTACGGCGTCCCTGGCGTCGCCTCGACCGCGACCGCGATCCTGCTGGGCAACCTGGGCAACGACACCATCGTCGGCGGGGACAGCCCGGACACCATCTACGGCGGGCAGGGCAACGACCTCATCGCCGGCGCCGGGGGCAACGACGTGCTCTCGGGAGATCTCGGCGCCGACCGGTTCGTCTTCACGGGCAACACGGGTGCCGACATCATCCTGGGCTTCAGCCAGTCCCAGGGCGACCGGATCGACCTCCAGGGCCAGACCTACACGCAGGCCGGCGACGGGAACGGCGGGACGATCCTGACCCTGTCGGGCGGCGGGACGGTCGACCTGCTCGGCATCGCCAGCGTCGACAGCTCGTATTTCGGCAGCGGGCCTCCCCCGCCCAAGCGCTGATCCCTCATGCCGGCCGGCATGCGCGGCGAGGGGGCCGCCTCAGCGCCGTATCCCCCTTGCGGACGACGCCACGGATAGGACAAAAAGTCCGCCGGCCCGCCTTCCGGCGCGGCCGGGACGGGTCCATGGCGGTCTTCTTCACCAGCGACACGCATTTCGGCGATCCGCGGGTGCTGCGGCTCGACCGGCGGCCGTTTCCGGACCTGCCCGCCCACGATGCCGCGCTGATCGAGACCTGGAACGCGGCGGTGGGCCCGGAGGACGAGGTCTGGCACCTGGGCGACTTCGCCCTCGGTCCTCCGCCCGAGCGCGTCCGCGCCATCCTGGCCGCCCTGAACGGCACCAAGCGGCTGATCGTGGGCAACAACGACGGCCCCGACACCCTGTCCGCCCCCGGCTGGGCGTCGGTGGCCCACTATGCCGAGATCGAGGCCGACGCGCGCCGGCTCGTCCTGTGCCACTACGCCTTCCGCACCTGGAACGGGATCGGACGCGGGGCGATCAACCTGCACGGCCACTCGCACGCCCAGCTCCGGCCGATCCCGAAGCAATACGACGTGGGCGTCGACGCGCAGGGCTTCGCACCGGTCACGCTGGCGCAGATCCTGGTCTCGCGGCGTCGCAGCAAGGTTGCATCGGTTGCGGAACCTTCGCCGTAGCTCGGCCGTTTCAGCAGCAGAACGGCAAGGCTCCGACCGGGGCGGCCCGGACAAACCCGTAGTTCCGCTCTCGTGATCGTCTTCACGGTGCCCCATGACCAAGATCTTCGCAACGACCCTCGCCGGGATCGGCCTTCTGGCCGCCTCCGGTTCCGTCCTCGCCGCGCCGGCCTGCATCGAGGCGCAGCGCAAGGTCGATGAGGCCTCCGCCCTCCGCTACCAGGCCCGCCAGGAAGCCCGGATCGGCAACCACGACCGGGTCTGCGACACCCTCGACGAGGTCGGGGACCGCTACGAGGAGGCCCGCGACGCCTTCGACGAATGCGGGGCCGGCGTCGTCGCCATCGACCTGCGCAGCGAGTTGCGCGGCCTGCGGGTCGCCAAGCGGATCAACCGCTGCGACTGACCGCGTGCGTCCTCGCACACCCAAGCGCGTGCCTTAAGGGCATCGTCACCACCAAGGCGACCCCGAGTCGCCGACAGGACCGCTCGTCATGACCTCGCAGACCCAACCCCTTGCCCAGCCCCTCGCCCAGTCCCTCACCGCCTCCGTCACGACCGGTCCGTCCTTCGCCGCGGCGCTGGTCGGCTTCCTCAGCACCACGGTCGCCACGACCATGCTGATGTTCCTGCTCAGCAGCGTCTGATCGCCGTCCCAGACGAAATCCGTTTGATCGCTGCCCGATGCGGATGTCGAGTTCGCTCAGGCGCCGCGCGGGCTTCGCGGTACCGTGCCGGCTCGATCAGGCGGACACGGTATCAGGGCGCGACCGACCAGAAGCGGCGCTTCGAGAACAGCATCTCCTGCGTGCCGACGCCCGGCGGCGGGGCGGCCCGGGGCGGGCAGGCCGGCTCGGGGCGCGCGACCGCCGCGGGCATGGTGATCGCGGGCGCTGCGGGAAACAGGCCCAGGCGGCTCTGCACCTCGGGGTGACGGGCCGCCGCGATCGTGGCGATGCAGGCGATGAGCCCACCGGCCACGAGTCCCAGAACGAAGTTCATCATCCCCGACGCAATCCAGCGGCCGGGCCGGCGCCCGGCCCGCAACGGTGCTCGCTCCGCAACCCGGCGGCATTGGGGCGAAGCCCGCTCACGGCCTCTTAAGATTCCGGTGCGACAAATCCGGCCGGTGTCCGCAGCGCAGTCGCGGACCGAGCGCCGGGAACGCCCGATCGATGAGCTATGCCGCCAACGCCTATGCCAGAACCTCGCGCAGCGCCCTCTCGCCGCGGGAAGCGGAAGCGGCAGTCCTGATCAAGGCGGCCAACGGCCTGCGCACCATCCGCACTGGCTGGCCCGAGCAGGCGGCCGCCCTCAACGAGGCGCTGAGCTTCAACCAGCGGGTCTGGACCCTGATCTCGTCGGAGGCGACCGCGGCCGAGAACCCGCTGCCCGAGGCGATCAAGCAGAACGTCGGGCGCCTCGGCGTCTTCGTGCTGCGCTGCTGCATCGACACGATGATCGCGCCGACGCCGGAGAAGCTCGACGCCCTGATCTCGATCAACCACAACCTCGCCGCCGGCCTCCAGGGCGATCCCGGGCAATAACCGGCCGGCTCGGCGCGGCGGGCGAAACGCCCGCGCACCGGTAGCACTCCCTCGGGGCGCCAAGGCGCAGCAGGGGCTTCGTGAGGGAGATTCAGGCGGCAGGCGCGATCGCTGCCGGTTCCGCGCCGTCGAGGAGGCGGGCCTCGAAGGCGACGAGGTCGCGCGCGGCCTTCAGGGCCCGATAACGGTCTCCCGCCGCGATCCGCTCGTAAATCGCCGCAATGTAGGGCCTGGCGCTCGGGGCCGCCTCCATCACCGCGCTCGCCAGCGCCATGAAGTGTGTCTCGGCATCGAACGGATCGTCCAGCACGTAGGCGCGCTGGAGCGCGACGCAGATCTGCTTGGCCGGGGTGTCGGCCTCCGATTCCCGCACGATCTCGGATTCGCGCAGGACCTTGTGGTCGGTCTCGACGATGAAGCTGGTGCGCCGGGGCCCGTTCCGGATGGCGCAGGGGCCGATGATCAGGCGCTCGTTGGGCTTGAGCTCGATCCGCAGCGGCATCGACGTCCCCCTCGCGGCACCACGCTTGGAGTGGGGGCGCCGTCCACGCCCCGCACTGTCGATCCGATTGGTTAACCAAACGACAACGGCGGGGCCCTGTGGCCCCGCCGTCGATGGGTCCGGAGTGGGCGCAGGCCTCACTTCAGGAGCTGGAGGACGCCCTGGTTGGCCTGGTTGGCGAGGCCCAGCGTCTGCTGGGCGATCGACTGGCGGGTCTGAAGCGCGGTGTAGTTGGCCGCCTCGAAGTTCAGGTCGGCGTTCGTCAGGTAGTCGGCGCCCGTGGTCAGCACGTTGGCGATCTGCTTGGTGAAGTCCTGGCGGGTCTGCACCACCGAGAGGTTCGAGCCCAGCGTCGAGGCCGTGGAGCGGAGCGAGGTCAGCGAGTTGGTCAGGGCGTCGGCAGCCTTGGTGAGGTCGGCGT
>NZ_BPRB01000105.1 GCF_022179685.1 Methylobacterium trifolii | reverse complement strand
CTTAAGACGAGGATGAGGGCTCTCGGCCGTGGCGTTGTCGTCGGCATCGCCGACCGAGCGATCGATGGGCGCACGCCCGCCCCCTGGCAGCGGCTACTGAGCGCCAGCGACGTGTATCGTGATCCCCGGTCCGAATAATGGATCACGTCGTGGGGCCTGCGCCGGGTGACGGCCATCTCCAGGGCGTCCCGGACGAGCTCCGACCGGAGGTGGTTGGCCATCGCCCAGCCGACGATCCGGCGGCTGAAGGCCCTCATCCTGCGCTTGTCGAAGAACGAGCACGACGGCGAGGTCGAGGAAGCCGGCAGGAGTCGGCACGTCGGTGATATAGCTGCGCGGTCCTTCGGTTCCGCCACCCGGAGCTTCGGGGCCGCGGCAGCGAGGTTGCGGTCGACGAGATCGGGAGCCGGACGCGCCTCCCGGTCCCGCCGCGTCGTGAGGGGCCCACCGCGCCGATGGCTGGCCCCGACCAGGGCCGGCCTCGCGCCTCAGCCGGGCACTGCGTTTACAGGAATGCCGCTCGCCCTGCGCGCGCGCAGGTCGGCATGGGCGCGGGGCGCGCCACAGGTCTCGTGCGAGCCGATATGGACGGCGCGGATCCGCCTCGGCAGGGCAGCGTCCGCCACGCGTCGCGCCGAGGGCTACCGGCCGGCCCAGGCATCGTACCCGGCCTTCACGCCGAGGATGCGCGCCAGCACCGTGATCGGGAAGTCGGCCTGGTCGGCGCTCATGAACCGGAAGACCCCGACGGCAGAACTCCAGTCTCCCGCGCAAACCAGGCTGTCGCGCGCGGGAGAGGATATCGCGCTCCAGCTTCAACTGCCGATTCTCACGCCGTAGCCGGATGAGTTCGTCGCGCTCGGCCGTCGTCAGGCCGGGATCGGCACCCGGGCGCTTCTCCTCGCGACGCCCCTCGCTACGGTCGACCTCGGCGACCCAGTTCCGAATGGTCTGGCCCGAGGGTTGGTGTCCGCTTCGGACTTCAGGCGGTTGACAAAATCCGAAACCGAGGCGGTTCAGGACTTCCTTGCGGCCTAATGCCGAACGGCGGTGAGCGCGAGTCATCGCCGTTCGCCCCCCCCGAAAGCGGGGCGGCGGGCGTCCGCCGGACGCGCTGATCCCGACCATCGGTCGGGATCAGCGCAGATTGGTAGTAAGGCACGGCTTGCGACAAGCCCTACCTGGAGGCCCTCGCCTACGACCTGCGGGAGAAGCACGGGGTCTCGCTCGATGAACTGAGCGCCGACTCAATCCGCCGTAACTTATAAGGCTATGACGCGAGGAAAAGATGAACAAAGCCACCAAGCGTATACAATCGACAATCAAGATTCGGAACGCAGTAGGATTGAAAGGCGAGAGCTGGGACAATCAAGCCATTGCTCGCGACGTCCTGTTCGACGAACTCGGATACAATCGGGTGGATCGGCCTCATTACAGTCTCGATGACCAAACGAAGGATATTTTACTCGCCCACGCCAGGCAGGATGCGTCTCACGCGCTGGGCAACACGATATCGCTTCTCGAGCGCGTCGAGAAGTTAGACAGGACCGTACGGATTCTCTGCGTTTTTGTAGTTTCGGCCGGCATCACGATTGCCTACCTCCTCTGGAAAATCGTCCAGAACAGTCAGATTTGACCGGATCACGATGATAAACGCTGCAATTGATAATTTACAACGTTGTGAGGTCTGGCAACGCGTTTCGCGCTGGTCTTGCTCGGCATCCTCCCGGTCTTGGCCGTCGACGATCCGCAGGCCCAGCTTGCGACAAGCCCCCAGCTCGGATGACTGTCCCTTGTGATTGCCGCGCAGCACGATTGGTCTTGATTGGCGCTCCGTTAGATAAAATTTCAGGGCATTATTCTGGAGACTAGAAAACGAAGGCCGAGTAGGATTTCCCCATGCTTTTCAAGCCGCGCATCGCTGTGTTCGGGATCGGCGGACTTGTTGCTTTGGCGAGCAAGCCGTAGCCAGCATGGGAAGGCATTGCGATCGGCCTCGTTTGCATCGTGGCGTCCGGGGCGGCGAAGCTGGTTTGGAAGCCTTCGCCTCTACCCAAGAAGGTCCTGCGAGAAGCCGGCGCGGATCCCGCATCCGGCGCTGTTCGCGGTCGCGCCAAGTCAATCCCGAGGCCGCTGGATGTATGGTCCCGGGATGTGGTGTGACGGATTGGGCCTGAAGCGCTTGGACTCCTTCGTCCAGACCTGAAGGACATGCTCGCAGGGTGTGAGGCCCCGCAAGGTCTTCAGCCGACGGCATGATTGATGTTGTCGGGAACGATCGGTTCGTCGGCGATGTGCCATCCGGCTCCGTCGAGCATCAGGACGGCATGGGCACCGGGATCGACGGCGAGACTGATCTCACGGAGATGCGCGGTCATCGCCGACTCGGTGCGGCGCGGCAGGGCGAGGCCGGCGCCTTTGCCTCTCTCGGGCCAGATCGCCCCGAAGATGGAGGCGTACTCCGTTCGCTGATCCTTGGGGGCTGCGGGCCGAGAGCCACGGCGCGGCAGGGTGTTCTTCCGGCCGGCACGCGCCTCGTCCCGCCACCAGAGCTCGATGGGCGTGCCAAGCGGCAGCCGCGCGCGGATCGCACTCAGTTCGGCGGGCAGGTGTTTTTGATCGCGGCCGGCGTGGCCGGATCGTGGGCACGATGCCGAGGGCGCGCCGAGAGCTTGCGGAAGCCGAGCGCCTTGACCATGCGCTCGACCGAAATCTGGTGCAGGCTCACTCCGAAGCTTGTCCGGATCCAGGCGGCCAGATCCTTCAACCGCCGGCGCATCACGCCGTCCCGGTCCGGATCGGGACCGCGCTCCACGATGGCGGCAAGCGCCTGATGCTGTTCGGGGATCGGCTTGGGCGCCTTCCCCGGTGCCTTGCCGTCGATCAGCCCGTCCGGCCCCTGCGCATCGAAAGCCTGCACCCAATCGCGCACCGTCTCTGAAGGCTCACCGCCCCGATCCGGCCGGCGTCCGTGCGGATGCCGCCGTTGTCGATTCCTGCCGGCGCCAGTAGGCGCCGGCTCGGACTGGCGTCCCGGCTGGCCTCGGCCGGCCGTCGCAGGTCATCGGCAGCGAAATCGTCTCGCAGGGCAATGGCTGCAGACATGGCGCCCCCCCCGCTCGCCCCATCGAACCAGATCCGCCGCCAACGCGAAACCCCGTGCGTCCGCGTCGGTACCGATTGGTACGCAGCGGCGAGGCGTCATGTCGTCAGCGAAGAAAGTTCGGGGGCACCGGCGGACTCCCATTGAGCAGAACGATCGTCACCCGTCGGTTCGACGCGATGTAGGGGTTATCGGGGAAAACCGGCTCGGTGTCGGCGCGTCCCACCACGGAAGCGAAGTTGTCGTTGGGAACCCCGGCACCCGCCAGGATCTCGCGCACGGCGAGCGCACGCCCGGCGGTGAGGTTCCAGGGTTCGCCGGCCCGCGCCGAGCCCGGGCGCGCGACTGCCGTGTGGCCGGTTATAGACAGGCGGTTGGGCAGCTGGCGCAGGGCGGGCGCGAGCGCCTCCAGTACGCGACGGGTGCGCTCGTAGGGGTCGACGGAGCCCTCGCGGAACATGGAGCGGCCATCCTGGTCCACGAGGGAAACGTTCACGCCCTCCTTGGTCTGCTCGATCACGATGTTGCGCGACAGCTCGGCAATGTCGGGCATCTTCTGGAGCGCCTGCCGGAGGCTGGCTATGGCGCTGTAGTTGGCCTCAACGCTGGCAGCGAGATCGCTGGCGCGGTCCGGACTGGTCGAACGCGCTCTGTCCTCCCGCTCGGCAGAGCCCGTCGCTGCGTCGCGCGGCTTGGACGGCTTGTTGCCCGAAGTGTCGAGGGAGGTGCCGTACAGCATTCCGCCGGCGCCACTGGTTGCAGGGCTCAGAGCAGCCGGCGCGAAGTATTCCGCCAAGCCGATCTTCTGCTCCTGGGTCGTCATGCTGATCAGCCACATCAGCAGAAAGAACGCCATCATGGCGGTCACGAAGTCCGCATAGGCGATCTTCCAGGCCCCGCCGTGGTGCGCATGAGCGGCCTTCTTGACCTTCTTGATGATGATCGGCTGGACGGCCATGGTCGTCGAGTCCTTGCTCGAGATCGGGTCGGATCTAGGCGGGCAGAGCGGCGGTTGCCGTTTCCACTTCGTTGAAGGTCGGGCGGACGTCGCTCATCAGAGCCTTGCGGGCGAATTCCACCGCCATCACCGGCGGCTGGCCGCTGATGTGGGCGAGGAGACCCGCCTTGAGTGAAACGTAATATTTGGACTCGGCCTCGAAGAGGCTCTTGAGCGACTGCGCCATGGGCCCGAAGAAGCCATAGGCGACGAAGACGCCGAAGAAGGTGCCTACGAGCGCGCCGCCGATCAGATGTCCCAGCACCTCCGGCGGCTCTTTGATCGCCCCCATCGTCTTGATCACGCCGAGCACGGCGGCGACGATGCCGAGCGCCGGTGTTCCGTCGGCGAGCGCCTGCATGGCCGAAACGACGCGCTCCTGCTCCTGGTGGTGCGTCTCCAGTTCCTCGTCCATGAGAGCGTCGATCTCGTGGACGTTGTTGGCGCCCAGCGTCACCATACGCATGTAGTCGCAGACGAACTCGACCGCGTGATGGTTCGCGGCAAACGTCGGGAAGGCGTTGAACAGCGTCGACTCGCTCGGATTTTCGATGTGCGGCTCGAGCGCCATCAAACCCTTCTGCTTCGCAAGCTTGTACAATGAATACTGCATCCCCAGCAGTTCGACATAGCATTGCTGCTTATATCTGGGGCCCTTCACGAGCATGCCCAGCGTGGCGGGCACGGCCTTGAGCACCGGCCCGGTGTTGCCGATGACGAAGGCGCCGATCGCCGCACCGAGGATGATGACGAATTCGTACGGTTGCCAAAGGACTTCCAGGTGGCCACCCATCGCCGCGTAGCTGCCGAAGACGCAGCCGAAGACGATGATTGCGCCGATGATCAGCCGCATAATTTGCCATCCTCGCGCGGCGGCAGGTACAGCCTGCGTAAAGCCACTAACGATCCGACAAATTACTCATTAAGGTTAACGGCGAGTTTCGAGCCGTGGCTGGAGGATTATCAGATGTTCGGTCCCGGCATTTGGGGGGCGGGTTTGACCTGAAGCGGCTCGGCTCGGCAGACCGTGCCTCGGTGTCTGTCTGGCGACATATTGAGCGACGAGAGTGGTTTGCGATTCAAGGCGGCTGGGTTTGGAGGTTGCCGATGCGGAGACTGGGAACCGGTCTCGCTACGACCGCAGCGAGCTTCGTTATCCGAGCGACCTGACCGATGCGGAGTGGGCGCCGATCGCCCCTCTGATCCTTCCGGCCAAGCGCGGCGGCGGCAAGTGCAGCGTGGACATGCGGGCGGTCGTGAACGGCCTATGATACCATTGCAAGCCACACCCTGGGGGTGCCAGTCCTTTCCCGGGCGCCAATGTTCCGAGAAGCGTCCACGCCTCAGAAACTCAAGCCGGACGAAGCAGTTGCGACAGGCGGACCGTGCCACGGCGGTGTGCCACATGCTCTTCGGGCTTCCCCGTTCGATGAAGCGGGCAGCCCGCTCCTCCGCGAATCGAGCACCGCATCCCCTCCGACGTTCGCCGTCTCGCTGTAGGCCGCACCCTTTCGGTGTCGCTCGGCTCCGAGACCATCGGCCTCGGCCGTCCGCGACGGGATGAGGGTGGCGGACGTGTCGTAGCAGGCGACCGCTTCGAGGCCCGCCCGAGGGTGCGGCCTGCCATGACAGGCTCCTTGCCCGCAGCGCGATCGATCAGCCCCGCGCCTCGGCCGGGCGGCGGTGTCCGGCCGCCGTGCCGCCGCCCGCCGAGAGGTGGGCGCAGAGAATCGAGACGGGGTGCGGCAGGCGGACGCCGTCGACGAGCTTGGCCTGCGAGCGGCAGGAATATCCGTCGGCCAGCAGCCGGCCGGTCGGCCCCTTCTCGGCCACGTGCCGCGCCCAGCTGAGGCCGTAGATGCGCTCGGACATCGCCCGGTGCTCGGCCTCATGGCCGTAGGTGCCGGCCATGCCGCAGCAGCCGGACGGCAGCGTCGCGAGGGTGAGCCCGAACGCCTCGAAGACGGTGGACCAGGCGACGACGGCGGGCTGGGCCGTCGTCCGCTCGGTGCAATGGGGCAGCAGCCAGTAGGCTTGGGTGCCGGAGGCGCGCGGGAGGCCCTCGCGGCGGGCGGCCAGCCATTCCTGGACGAGCTGGACGCGCGGCAGGTCGCGTCCCGGAAGCGCCTGCGCGTATTCCGACCGGTAGGTCAGCGTCATCGAGGGATCGAGACCGATCAGGTCGATCCCGGTGGCGGAAAGCCGGCCGAACTCGTCCGCGTTGACGGAGGCGAGCCGTTCGAACCGCCCCAGGAAGCCGTGGACGTGGAGCGGCTTGCCGTTCGGCCGGTAGGGCGCGAGCCAGGGCCGTATCCCGATCCCGATCAGGAGATCGAGCAGGTCGAGCAGGACGGGCGTCTCGTAGTAGCTCGTGAACGCGTCCTGGACGACGACGACGCTCCTCAGCCGCTCGGGGGCCGACAGCGCCGACAGGGCCTGTGCGCTGGCGAGGCCGACGCCGCGGCGGGCGATCTCGCGATCGAGGTTCAGGCCGGACAGCCTGGGGGTATGGACGAGCCCGACCATGCCGGAGGCCCCGAGCGCCGTCCCGAGGTTGACGAGACCGGGCGCCCTGGCCAGCCACGGCACCAGCGTCTCAAGCGCGGCGAGCACGTGATGGCGCAGGGGCCGCAGGTAGCGGCCGTGGTAGAGTTCGAGGAACTTCGCCCGGAAGGTGGGGACGTCCACCTTGATCGGGCAGGAGCCCGTGCACGACTTGCAGGCGAGGCAGCCGGCCATCGCCTCGTGGACGGCGTGCGAGAAATCGTCCTCCCGCCGACGCAGGGTCGCGGCGACGCGTCCCGGAAAGGCGCGCCAGGCCGGGCGGGTGCGCAGCCGCTGCGCCTCGGCCAGCGGATCGGTGCCGGAGGCCGCAAGCCGCCGCAGCCACTCGCGCATCAGTTGGGCGCGGCCCTTCGGCGAGTGACGGCGCTCGCGCGTGCCCTTCCAGGACGGGCACATGGCATCGTCCGGGTCCCAGTTGAAGCAGGCGCCGTTGCCGTTGCAGTGCAGGGCCTCGTCGTAGCCGGCCCGCACGGGCGTCGGGATCGCGCGGTCGTGCTGCCCCTTGGTCGGCACGCCGTCGACGGTGAGCAGCGTGGCCCCGTCGGGGGCGGCGATCTTGCCCGGGTTGAACTGGTCGCGGGGATCGAAGGCCGCCTTCACCGCCTGCAGCACCGGGTAGAGCGGCCCGAACACCTGCGGCGAGAACTCGGAGCGCACGCCCTTGCCGTGCTCGCCCCAGAGGATGCCGCCGTACTTGCCCGTCAGGGCGACGACCTCCTCCGTCATCGCCCGGATCAGCGCCTCGGCGCCCGGCGCCTTCATGTCGATGGCCGGGCGGACATGCAGCACGCCCGCGTCGACATGGCCGAACATGCCGTAGACGAGCCCGCGCCGGTCGAGCGTCGCGCGGAATTCGGCGATGTAGTCGGCGAGGTTCTCAGGGGGGACGGCGGTGTCCTCGACGAAGGGGATCGGACGGGCGTCCCCCTTCATGTTGCCGAGCAGACCCACCGCCCGCTTGCGCATGCCCCAGATGCGGGTGACCGCATCGCCCGCCTCGGGCAGCGCGAGCAGCACCCCGTCAGAGACGGCTTCGTCACCGTCTTCGCCGAGCCGTCGACTGCCCTGCGCGTTCGCCGCGGACCGGCGGGCAGACGCCTCCTGCGGCGCGACCGGGTCGGCCGCGGCCTGCCGGGCGACGGTGAAGCCGCGGCGCCCGCCGGTCCGGCCGCCCTCGGACAGCAGGTCCGTCACGACGGCGAGCCGGGCTTCGAGGTCCGCCGCCGTGTCGGCCAGCACCTCGACGAGGTTCACGCCCGCAGCCGGTCCCTCGGGATCGTCGGGAAAGTAGGCGCTGACCTCGCTCCAGACGATATCGTTGCGCGCCAGGGCGAGCACCCGGGAATCGACGGTCTCGATCGAGGCGGCCTCGACTTCGACCAGGGTCCGCGCGTCGCGCAGGGCCGCATCGAAGCTGTCGTAGCGCACGTTGACGAGCGCGGCGTGCCGCGGGATCGGCAGGACCGACAGCGTCGCCTCCGCCAGGAAGCCCAGCGTGCCCTCGGAGCCGCACAGCACGGCGTTGAGGTCGAAGCGACCGTCGGCGCGCCGGATGTGGGCGAGGTCGTAGCCCGTGAGGCAGCGGTTGAGCTTCGGGAACCGCGCGGCGACGAGAGCCGCGTTCTCGCGCTGCAGCCGGTCCACCGCGCGGTGGATCGCGCCGGCCCGGTCCGGGCGCGCCTGCGCGGCCGCGAGGCCGGCCCCGTCGAGGGGCGCCGAACGCCACACGATCCCGTCGGACAGGACCGTCGTGAGGTCCAGCACGTGGTCGCGGGTCTTGCCGTAGAGGCAGGAACCCTGGCCGCAGGCATCCGTCGAGATCATGCCGCCGATCGTGGCGCGGTTCGAGGTCGAGAGTTCCGGCGCGAAGAACAGCCCGAAGGGCTTGAGGGCGGCGTTGAGCTGATCCTTGACGACGCCCGCCTCGACCCGCGCCGTGCGCCGCTCCGGGTCGATGGCCACGATCCGGTTCATGTGCCGCGACAGGTCGACGACGAGACCGTCCGTCAGGGACTGGCCGTTGGTGCCGGTGCCGCCGCCGCGCGGCGCGATCCGCACCCCGGCGAACCTCTCCTTTTCGAGGAGCGTCGCGATGCGGACGAGATCGTCCGTGCCCCGCGGAAAGGCGATCGCCTGCGGCGTCAGCTGATAGATCGAGTTGTCCGTCGCCATGACGGTCCGGTCGCCCGAGCCGAGGGAGAGGTCTCCGGAGAAGCCGCGCGCCCGCAGCTCGGCGCAGAAGGCCGCGTAGACCGACACGGTGACGGGCTCGGAGGCGAGGTGGGGGATCATGGCGTCACGCTGGGATGGCGGCGGGCCCGGCGTCCTGCCGGACGCGGCGGCCGGAGACGAGTCTCGGCGTCGCGCCGACCGGGCGTGAGCGGCCGGTCGCGACGGGCGGCGTCCCGTCCGGGACCGTTTGGCCGCAGACTCCCTGGAAACGGCATCGTTCTACGTTCGCCGCGGCCGTGAACGGCGTGAGCGACCCTCACGTCGCATCGGTCGCAAGGCCGCGTTTCGGCACCGGGAAGCGGCTTGTCGGGCCAGCCCTCCGCAATCGAGATCGCGAGACGAGGCGCGCCAGTCGTCCGAAGCGCCGCTCCGGAGATCGGACAGGCCCTCAGTGGGTCCAGGGCGCCGTGCGGTTGAACTTGAAATTGTCCGAGTAGGACAGGCCCTTGCGCATCACGGTCTTCTGCGGCTCCTCGACCCGATAGGCGATGCCGGCGCGCTTGGCGTAGGCGATGGCCTCCTCGCGGGTCTCGAATTCGAGGCGGACCTGCTGGAGCATGTCCGAGGAGCCGGTCCAGCCCATGAGCGGGTCGGTCTCGCGGGGACCGGTCTGGTCGAATTCGAGCAGCCAGAGCTTGGTCCGCGCCATCCCCGATTGCGAGGCGTCCTTCGTGGGCTGGAAGATGCGGGCGCTCGGCATCGGTTCAACGGCTCCCAGAGGCGGACGGCCCTAAAAACATGGTCGGGGCGATAGGATTCGAACCTACGACCCCCTGGTCCCAAACCAGGTGCGCTACCAGACTGCGCTACACCCCGACAGCCGGTGAAGGCTTCATTTCCCTAGCCTTCCGACCCGCCGGACGCAAGAACGCCCCAACGCCGCGCGCAGGACCCGCAGGGCGTTCCGCGCTGCCGTTCGATGGGCGTCTTGCCGCGGGGGCAAAGCTTAGGCACGATTCCTGCGCGCCGGGCGTGTCGGGCAGCTGCCGGCTTGATCGCCGAGCCGCTTGATCGCCAAGTCGCTTGATCGCCAGGACGCTTGCCCGCATGGACACCGGGCCGGGGCATCGGGGCGCCGGCTTGGTCGATCCTGTTCGGCCTATCATTGGGTCGGCGCCGTCCGGGCTCTACCGGGCAGCGCCCGACGATCGGGTTTCGGAGCGGTTCTCGATGAGCGCAGCGTGCGTCGCCGACATTCTTCCCGTGATCCTCTGCGGCGGCTCGGGCACGCGGCTGTGGCCCGCCTCGCGGGCGAGCATGCCCAAGCAGTTCGCCCGCCTCGTCGACCCCAAGTTCTCGACATTCCAGGCGACCGCACAGCGCGTGGCCGACCCCGCCACCTTCGCCAGGGCCGCCGTGATCGCCTCCAGCGAGGCCCGCTTCATCGTCGCCGAGCAGCTCGCGCAGGTGGGGCTGTCCGCCGACATCGTCCTGGAGCCGCAGGGACGGGATTCGGCAGCCGCCGTCGCGGTGGCGGCCCTGCACGCGGCGCGCCGGAACCCGGAGACCGTCGTGCTGATCATGGCCGCCGACCACGTCATCGGCGACACCGCGGCCTTCGTGCGCGCGGTCAGCGCCGCGGCCGTGGGCGCGCGGGCGGGCTACACCATGACGTTGGGCGTGGAGCCGACCCGGCCGGCCACAGATTACGGCTACATCCGCCGCGGCGCCCCGCTCCCCGAGGCGGAGGGCGCCGCGCGGGTCGAGCGATTCGTGGAGAAGCCGGACGCGGCCGGCGCCGAGCGCCTGATCGCCGAGGGCGCCCTGTGGAACTCCGGCTACTTCCTGTTCCGGGCCGACCTGATGCTCGCCGAACTGGAGGCGCACGCGCCCGACGTGCTCGCCGGCGCCAGGGCCGCCCTCGACGCGGCCGTGACCGACCTCGACTTCGTCCGCCTGGACGCGGCAGCCTTCGCACGCGCCCCCAAGATCTCCATCGACTACGCCGTGATGGAGCGGACCACGCGGGCCGGCGTGCTGCCGGTGTCCTTCCCCTGGTCGGACGTGGGCACCTGGGACGCGGTCTGGCAGGTGCTGCCGCAGGACGCCCAGGGCAACGCCCTTCGCGGGCGGGTCGAGCTGATCGAGACGCGCAACAGCCTGATCCACAGCGAGGGCGACGGCCTCACCACGGTGGTGGGCCTCGACGACGTGGTGGTGGTGTCCACGCCCGACGCCGTGCTCGTCGCCTCGAAGGCGCGCTCGGGCGAGGTCAAGGAACTGGTCGCCACCCTGCGTGCCAACGCCCACCCGGAGGCCGATGCACACCTGCGGATGTATCGCCCCTGGGGCTGGTACCAGCGCATCGACATCGGCGAGCGCTTCCAGGTGAAGCGCATCCAGGTGACCCCGGGCGGACGGCTCTCCCTGCAGAAGCACCACCACCGGGCCGAGCACTGGGTCGTCGTGCGCGGCACCGCCGAGGTGACGATCAACGACCGCGTGGTGCTCGTGCACGAGAACGAGGCCGTCTACCTGCCGATCGGTTCGATGCACCGGCTGACCAACCCCGGCAAGATTCCCCTGGAACTGATCGAGGTGCAGGTCGGCTCCTATACGGGCGAGGACGACATCATCCGCGTCGAGGACATCTACGGACGCTGAATGTTCGACTTATGGGATGAGCGTTCCACCGCGAGGAGACGCGAACCGACCGTTCTCTTTGGCGCAGACGCGCCTTGAAGTGCCTCTGCACGGTGGGAGTCTTTAACAGGACCGTCAAAGTCCTCGGCGGCACATGCGATCTTCTGGAATGGCGCGTCGCGCACTCTCGGGCATGAGGAGATCGCCGGGGCTCGATCGGTCAGGCGGCCTCTGAGGGTCCGCGCCGGGGCACCGCCACCGCGCCGGCCGAATGCGATTCGCGGGAGGCCGTCCGGCATCTCCGGCGAGGCCCGCTCTCCCTGGCGACCCACCTGTCCTCGGCAGATGCGCCGTCCCGGGAGCAGGCATTCCGGAGGCGGGCGGATACGGAAGACTTCGCCAGATCTGTCCTCGCGATCCAAACTACAGGTTGCAGGCCGGTCGTGTCCGGTCGCCCTGCGGTATCGAATCCCGCCCTGGCGGCCCTCTCCACGCCTTTCAGGATCGCGCGCAACTCATTGCCGGCTATGGCCTTCCGAAGATGTGGCGGGGCGGCAACAGGCTGCCGGAACTGCCCGGGTCCCTGCGAATCATCGTTGCCCCGACGTGTTCGTTCGCACAGAGTGACTTGGCACTGGGGGCATCGCCAAAGCGAGCCCAGATGAGCCCGCCGCCAAGACGCGGGCCGCACAGAACAAGTACCGGGCAGTCAGGTGGAAGCCGCTGCGATGGTGCGTCCTCGGGTCTCGAAGCTTTTGGAGATGACAATGAAGCTCTTGAAGAGCTCGCTGCTCGGATCGGCCGCCGCCTTCGCCGCGGTCGCCGGAGCGCAAGCCGCCGATCTGCCGGTCAAGAAGGCCGCCCCGATCGAGTTCGTCCGCGTCTGCTCCGCCTATGGGGCCGGCTTCTTCTACATCCCCGGCACCGACACCTGCCTGCGTCTCTCGGGCCGCGCGCGGTTCCAGTACGGCTTCCAGGCTCCCGTCGGCCGCGGCAACGGCGCCGGCGACTACAGCGGCTACCAGGGCCTCGCCCGCATCAACATCGATGCCCGCACCCAGACCGGCTACGGCACCCTCCGCGCCTTCCTCCGCGTCGAGGCAGCCAGCCGCACCGGCATCCCGACCCTGCATTCCGGCACGCAGATCCGCATCGCCAACGCCTTCCCGGGCGCCGGCGTCGATGCCTACGGCCGCGTCGAGCAGTACCTGAACACCGACAAGGCGTTCATCCAGTTCGCGGGCTTCACCGCCGGTCGCGCCTCGTCGTTCTTCGACTTCTACGCCCACGACTTCGAGATGGTCGGCGTGACCTCCGGTTCGGACCTGGGTTCGACCAACCTCGCCGCCTACACCGCGACGCTGGGCAACGGCTTCTCCGCCACGATCTCGATGGAAGACCCGAGCTTCCGCCGCACCCCGATCTACTCGTCTCAGGCCGCGGCCGCCGGCGCAGCGGTAGCCAATTCATCCTCGGCTCTGATCTTCGCGCAGACCAACGCCCTGACGCCCGTCTTCCTCGGCTACACCGCCGCCGGCGTGCCGAGCGGCCTCGGCTTCACCGACGTGGTCCAGCGCAACCGGATGCCCGACTTCGTCGGCGCCCTGCGCTACGACGCCCCCTGGGGTTCGGCCCAGGTCTCGGGTGCCGTGCATGAGCTGAACACCGGCAACACCGTCACCACCTTCGTCGGCACCAATGCCGGCGCGGCCCTCACCCAGGCCAATGCCCGTCCGCTGGCCCGCACCCCGAGCGAGTACGGCTGGGCGGTCCAGGGCGGCCTGAAGCTCAACCTGCCCTTCATCGCGCCGGGCGACACCCTGTACCTCCAGGGCTCCTACGGCGAGGGCACGCAGCTCTACACCGGCAACTCGTCCTACTCCGGCTCGTACACCGGCAACCCGACCTCGATCCAGGGCTCGGCCTTCAGCCAGTACTTCCAGGACGCGACGCTCAACCCGTTCACCAACCGGCTCGAGCTCGCCACCAGCTTCTCGGCGGTCGCCGCGATGCTGCACTACTGGTCGCCCGAGTGGCGTTCGGCCTTCTTCGGCAGCTACGGCGAGAACACCTTCGCGAACGGCGCCCGCTTCGCCCAGGGCTCCTACTTCGGCCTCCTCGGCACCGGCCCGGGCGTCCCCGGCACCCGGTACTACGCCCTCAACCAGGTCCTGCGCGACACCTACCAGGTCAGCGCCGGCGCGAGCCTGATCTGGTCCCCGGTGAAGGACCTCGATATCGGCCTGGAAGGCGTCTACGTGAAGGTCGGCGCCCAGAACGGCCGCGTCCTCGACCTGAACAAGGTCCCCGGACAGACCGCCGCCTACGTGAACAACCTCGCCAACCCGGTCCGCACGATCAACAGCGAGGACATCTTCCAGCTCCGCGCCCGCGTCCAGCGCGACTTCTAAATCGACGTCCATCGGCGACGAAACGACCCTGGACGGCGCCCGAGACGGGCCCGTCCGGGGCCATCGAGACCTCCAAAGGCTTTCGGATTCAGCCCGGCTTCACAGCCGGGCTTTTTTCGTTGGCGCCGGTCCGCCCGGAGCCGGCGCGGGGGCGTCGGACTGGGACGGCCGCCCCGGAGACGGTAACGCCGGATTGACACGCGGGGGCCGCGATGCCCGATTGACGCGAAGGCGGCGTTCTGGACCAACTCCAATCTGACGCGTGCCGGCAGGCCCGGCCGCCCGTCGGGGCGCTGGACCGTTCCGTGCCGTGCCCAAAGACGTCGCGCGCAGGCGAGATCGCGCCGACGACGAACGCTGACCGGCCCGCAGAGGCCGGGATGATCGGAGAACGCCCAGTGTCGAGCCCCGTCGCACCCCAGGCCGTGGACATGCCCGCAGCCGATCCGCCGGCCGCGCGCCGCTTCTGGCCGGAGGGCTGGTGGCGCCTCGTGGACTACAAGATCGGCATCATCCCGCTGCCGGTCTATCTGATCGTCGCCGCGCTGCTCACCATCCTGACGCTGGAAGGCGAGATCCGCCCGGACGGTCCGACCATGATCGCCGTGCTGGTGATGGGGGGCTTCACCTGCGCCGAGATCGGCAAGCGCCTGCCGATCCTGCGCAACATCGGTGCGGGGGCGATCTTCGCCACCTTCGTTCCCTCGGCCCTGGTCTACTACAAGCTGATCCCGCCGCAGATCGAGAAGTCGATCATCGACTTCACCAAGTTCACCAACTTCCTCTACATCTACATCGCAGCCATCATCGTCGGCTCCATCCTCGGGATGGACCGGGACGTGCTGATCAAGGGCTTCCTCAAGATCTTCGTGCCGCTGGCCGTGGGCTCGGTCGCGGCCGGCATCGTAGGCACCCTGGTCGGCACGCTGCTGGGGCTCGGCGCCCACCACACCTTCTTCTTCATCGTGGTGCCGATCATGGCCGGCGGCGTCGGCGAGGGGGCGATCCCGCTCTCGATCGGCTACGCCGCGATCCTCGGTCAGGCGCAGGGCGACGTCTTCGCCCAGGTGCTGCCGCCGGTGATGCTCGGCAGCCTCACGGCGATCATCTTCGCCGGCACCCTCAACTTCGTCGGCAAGAAGTACCCCCACCTCACCGGCGAGGGCCGCCTTCAGCCGGACCATGAGAACGACATGCCGTCGAGCGACGCCAAGGCGAAGGCCGAGGCCGCGTCCGGCCAGGTGGACGTGGCGACCATCGCCGCCGCCGGCCTCACGGCGATCACCCTCTATCTCCTCGGCGTGATGTGCCACCACATCATCGGCCTGCCGGCCCCGGTGGCGATGCTGTTCCTGGCGGTGATGGCCAAGCTCTGCAGCGCGGTCTCGCCCCATCTCCAGGCCGGGGGCTTCGTCGTCTACAAGTTCGTGCAGACCGGCATGACCTACCCGCTGCTCTTCGCCATCGGCGTCTCGCTGACGCCGTGGGACAAGCTCATGGCCGCCTTCACGGTGACGAACCTCATCACCATCATCGCCACCGTGACCACGCTGATGGGCACCGGCTTCATCGTCGGGCGCATGCTCAAGATGTACCCGATCGAGACGGCGATCGTGAATGCCTGCCACAGCGGCCAGGGCGGCACGGGCGACGTGGCGATCCTGACGGCGGCCAACCGCATGGCGCTGATGCCCTTCGCCCAGATCGCCACCCGCATCGGCGGGGCGCTCACCGTCACCTGCACCCTCGTGGTGCTGAAGTGGCTGGGTGCCGCGCCGGTCTGAGTCTCGGACCTTGCGATTCGGCCCCGGCCCCGACGACCGGGGCCGGGTTTCCTCAGATCACCGGCAGCCCGCGCCCCTTGGCGTGTTCCCCCGGCTCGACGTGGATGGTGACGACGGCCCCCGGAATCGTGGTTTCCAGGGCCTCCTCCAGCCGGTCGCAGATGTCGTGCGATTCCTTCACGCTCATTTCGCCCGGCACCACGAGGTGGAAGTCGATGAAGGTGGCTTGGCCGGCCGAGCGGGTGCGCACGTCGTGCGCCTCGAGCGCGCCGTCGCCGTGCTGGGAGATCGACTGGCGGATCTGGCCGATCATCTCGGCGGGCGCCGCCCGGTCCATCAGGCCGTCGACCGAATCACGCACCATCTGCCAGCCCGACCACAGGATGTTGAGGGCGACCAATCCGGCCACCAGCGGATCGAGCACCGGATAGCCCGTCGCCAGCACCGCCCCGAGCCCGACGAGGACGCCGCCCGACGTCACCACGTCGGAGAAGACGTGGCGCGCATCCGCGATCAGCGCCGGGGAGCGCCAGGCCCGGCCCCAGCGCAGCAGGGCCCAGGCCCAGGCCCCGTTGATCGCGGTGGCGAGCGCGTTGACGGCCGCGCCGATGCCGGGCGCGTCGAGGGCCTTGGGCGCGAGGATGCCGAAATAGGCCTCCCGCAGGATCAGCAGCGCCGCGACGATGATGAGCGCGCCCTCGATCACCGCGGAGAAGAACTCGGCCTTGTGATGCCCGTACGGATGTTCGGCATCGGCCGGGCGGCCAGCGACCCGGAGCGCCACGAAGGCGCCGGCCGCGGCCACCACGTTGATGATGCTCTCCAGGGCGTCGGAGTAGAGGGCGAGGCTGCCCGTGAGCCAGTAGGCGGAGAATTTCAGGCCCATCACGACCAAGCCGATTCCGGCGCTGGCGAGGGCGGCTTTCTGTGTGCGGTCCATGGGTCCGTCCGGCCGATCGTCCGGGCGCCCATACGGGAGGCGGGCGGCACAAGGCCACGGCACAGGTGTTAGCCGTGGCTAAGTGCACCTCACAAGACTCCCGATCACCCGGGGGCCTCCGTCTGGCCGCAGCGGCGCTGCGGGAGTTTCGTGAGAAACACGAATACGGCCGCGTTCGCGACGTGGCGTCCGCCGTTCAGGCGGCCGGCTCTCCGGGAATCACCGCGCCGCGCTCCACCTCCCGCACCCGGCTGCGGGCGGCCTGCGCCCGGGCCGATTCGGCCTTGCGCAGGTAGCCGCGCCTCTGCCAGCCGAAGCGCGCGTTCGCGGCCAGCGCGTCGAGGCGGGCAGCCTCCCGCTCCCAGTAACCCAGCAACTGCCCGTCCAGGGTGATCCTGGCCGGTCGGCGCGGCGTCGGTCCGTCGGGCATGGTGTCGGATTCCTCGTCTCGGACGCGGTTCCCGGAGAAACCTGGGGCATCCCCCAAAATCCTCAATCGGCCGGGGAGGGCGGCTCGCCCGTCTCCTCGACGATCAGGCCGTCGCCGTCGCCGCGAAAGCTGCCGGGGCCGGCATCGGGGACGGGCGAGGCCGGGGTGCCGAAGGGCTCGCTCGGATAGGCCCGCTCGAACGTCGCCCGCGCCTCGTCCGGACCGGCGGCCTTGAGCACCACCTGCGGCCGGTCGGGCAACGGCCAGCGGGGATCGGCGGAATCGCGGGGACGCACGGCGTACCAGGGCATATCGGTTTCCGAATCCCGGCTCCGGGACGGCCGGGTCTCGCGGGAACGGACGCGATCCGGGCACGGTTCCGCCGGCGGCGCCAATCGCGCGACGCCACGATTGCGGCAGGACCGGCGGCCACCTCGAAAAAACGGCTCGCCGAATGTCGGGCCGCCAGAACCTCGTGCGTCTTGATAAGGTGAGGCCGATCCGCGTCTCACGGCCATGGGGAAGACCGATGCGCGTGATGGTTCTGGTGAAGGCGACGGCCGAGAGCGAGGCTGGAATCATGCCCTCCAGCGAGCTCATGGAGGCGATGGACCGGTTCAATGGGGAACTGGCCGATGCCGGGCTCCTGAAGATGGGCGAGGGCCTGCGCCCGACTCGGGAGGGCAAGCGGATCAGGTTCGACGGCACGAGCCGCACCGTCTCGGACGGGCCTTTCGCGGCGACCGGCGAACTCCTCGCCGGCTTCTGGATCTGGGAGGTGACGGACATGGCGGAGGCGCAAGCCTGGGTCATGCGCTGCCCCAACCCCATGCCGACCCCGAGCGAGATCGAGATCCGCCGCTTCTACGAGGCCGCCGATTTCGCGTAGCGCCGCGGCGGGCGCGAAGAGCGCCTCGCCTGAGCCGAAAGCCTGGGCCCACGGATGCGGGCGCGCCCGATCGGGGCAAGGCACGGAACAAGACACGGAACCGGGGAAGCGCGATTGCCCCGTTCCGCCGGCCGCCGGCCATTGAACCGCGCCCGCGATCGGTGCAGGTGACGAGCCGATGCGCGTGGACCTGTTCGATTTCGACCTGCCCGAGGCCAGCATCGCCCTGCGCCCGGCCGAGCCGCGCGATGCCGGGCGGCTCCTCGTGGTGCGCCCCGGCGCCCCCTTCGAGGATCGGCAGGTGCACGACCTCTGCGCCCTGCTGCGGCCGGGCGATGCCCTGGTGTTCAACGATACGCGGGTGATCCCGGCCCGCCTCCAGGGCGTGCGCACCCGCCCCGGCGCGCCGGGCCAGCGCACCGAGGTGATGCTGCACCTGCGTGAGGACCCGGAGACCTGGCGCGCCTTCGCCCGCCCCGCCAAGCGCCTCGCCCCCGGCGACGGCCTGCGCTTCGGCGACTCCGCTCTAGCCACGGGCGCCCCCTGCGACCTCGGCGAACTCGCCGCTACGCTCCTGGAGAAGGGAGAGGGCGGAGAGATCCGCCTGCGCTTCGACCTCTCCGGCCCGGCCCTCGACGAGCGGATCGCGACGCTCGGCAGCCTGCCGCTGCCCCCCTACATCGCCGGCAAGCGGCCCGCCGACGCGCGGGACGCCACCGACTACCAGACCGTCTACGCCCGCGAGCCCGGCGCCGTCGCCGCCCCGACCGCGGGCCTGCACTTCTCGGAAGACATGCTGGCGCGGATCGATGCCGCCGGGATCGGCCGCCACCACGTCACCCTGCATGTCGGGGCCGGCACCTTCCTGCCGGTCAAGGCCGACGACACCGACGCCCACCGGATGCATGCGGAGGTCGGATTCCTCGATGCTGCGACCGCGCACGACCTGAACCGCGTCCGCGCTGCTGGCGGGCGGATCGTGGCTGTCGGCACCACGTCGCTGCGCCTCCTGGAGAGCGCGGCCGACCCGGACGGGCGCCTGCGCCCCTTCGCCGGGCCGACCGAGATCTTCATCACGCCGGGCTACCGCGTCCGGGCCGTCGACGCGCTGATGACGAACTTCCACCTGCCGCGCTCGACCCTGTTCATGCTGGTCTCGGCCTTCTCCGGGCTCGACACCATGCGCGCGGCCTACGCCCACGCCATCGCCGCCGGCTACCGCTTCTACTCCTACGGCGATTCGAGCCTGCTGTTTCCGGCCGGAGCCCCATGACACCGACACCCGAGATTCCCGGCCCCACGGACGACTTCCGCTTCCGGGTCCACGCCACCGACGGGGCGGCCCGCACCGGCGCGATCACCATGCCGCGGGGCACGATCCGGACGCCGGCCTTCATGCCGGTGGGCACTGCCGCGACCGTCAAGGCGATGTATCCGGAGCAGGTGCGCGCCCTCGGGGCCGACGTGGTGCTCGGCAACACCTACCACCTGATGCTGCGCCCCGGCGCGGAGCGGATGGCCCGCCTCGGGGGCCTGCACCGCTTCATGCGTTGGGACGGGCCGATCCTGACCGATTCGGGCGGCTTCCAGGTGATGTCGCTCTCGTCCCTGCGGAAGCTCGACGAGCAGGGCGTGACCTTCCAGTCCCACATCGACGGGACGCGCCACCACATGAGCCCGGAGCGCTCCATCGAGATCCAGGGGCTTCTGGGCTCCGACATCCAGATGCAGCTCGACGAGTGCGTGCGCCTGCCGGCCGAGCCGAAGGCGATCGAGAGCGCGATGCACCTGTCCCTGCGATGGGCCGAGCGCTGCCGGGCCGCCTTCGGTGAGCAGCCGGGCAAGGCTCTGTTCGGAATCGTGCAAGGGGGCGACGTGCCGGCCCTGCGCGTCGAGAGCGCCAAGGCCCTCGTCGGCCTCGACCTCAAGGGCTACGCCATCGGCGGCCTCGCGGTGGGCGAACCGCAGGCGGTGATGCTCGCCATGATCGAGGCGGTGGAGCCGCACCTGCCGGCCGGCAAGCCCCGCTACCTGATGGGTGTCGGCACCCCGGACGACCTGATGCGCTCGGTCGCCCGCGGCATCGACATGTTCGACTGCGTGATGCCGACGCGGGCCGGCCGCCACGGCCTCGCCTATACCCGCCACGGCCGGGTCAACCTGCGCAACGCCCGCCACGCCGAGGATACGAGCACGCTGGACGAGACCTCCACCTGCCCGGCCGCCCGCGACTATTCCCGCGCCTACCTCCACCACCTCGTACGCTCGGACGAGATCTTGGGGATGATGCTGCTGACCTGGAACAACCTCGCCTATTACCAGGACCTGATGGCGGGCCTGCGCGGGGCGATCGCGGCCGGGCGCCTCGCCGACTTCTGCGACGAGACCCGCGCCGGCTGGGCGCGGGCGGAGGGGGCGCGGACCTGAGGCGCAGTGGCCCCCGGGGCCGCCCTTCCATGAAGTCTCCCGTTCAGCGGCAGGTGACGTGGACCGTGAACAGCTTGGCCTGCTCGGCCACACTGGCCGGGTCCATCGATGTCTGGCTCTTGGTTCCTACGGCCGGCGGAATGCCGTTCGAATCGAGGAAGTTCAGGGCGATCATCGCCTTGATCGCGAAGTTCACGTTCTGCGGAATGTCGTTGTTCGACTTGGCGACGTTCAACGCGTTCAGCTTGGACGTGATCACGCCCACGATCGCCCCGTATTGATCGACCAGGGGGCCGCCGCTGTTGCCGGGCTGGACCGGCGTAGAGATCTGCAGCATCCGCGTGTCATCGCCGAGGCCAGCGGCCGCGGTGATGTTGCCGACCGTGAAGTTGCCCGAGGCTGCGAGGAGATCGGGGAGCGGGAAGCCGTAGGCGTAGACGCTCTCGCCCACCCGAGGGCGCAGCGACAGGGCCGGGACCACGGGGCGGTCGAACGGCGTACTGAGAACGGCGAGATCGTTCTGCACGTCCGTCGCCACGAGGCGGGCGCGCATGGACGGCACTCCGAACTTGGCGACGTTGATCTCGGAGCAGCCCTCGATCACGTGGTTGTTGGTCAGGACATGGCCGACATCCGAGACGAAGAATCCCGTTCCCGAACTCGCCCCGTTCTTGCGCGGCGTGGACCCGCCGCCCTCCGGCACTTGGCCCGGTGCCGCCTTCGCCTCGATGACGGACTTCTGGCAAGTGAACATCGCGTCGAGGGCGTCCCCCGAACCGGACATCGAGAGCTGCGCGATGGTCCGGTTCTCGAAGACGAGGCCGAGGCTGCCCGCTTCGGCCAGATCGAGGACGAAGCGCTTCTTCAGGCCCGACGCGTACAGGCCGCGTTCGCTGGTGCGCTCGATGCCGACGAACTGGCCCTTCCACCGGCCGCGCCGACCCGTGAGCAGCATCAGGGGATAGGAACGATCCACGTCGATCGACTTCCAGCGGGGATTGGTGAAGGCGACGAAGGCTTCGTCCTTTCCGCCGTCCATCCCCATCCAGACCGTCGTCCCGTCCTGATAGGTCGCGGCGGCGAGACAGCCGTTCAGGGCGGTGTTGACGCCGATCGACCAGCCCGAGACCTTGCCGATGGTCTTGTCCACGCCGAGGATCGTGATCGCCTGCGCCAGCGACGCAATGCAGCACAGGACCGTCACCAAGAGGGGAAGCAGCGCGCGAGGAACAGTCAGCATCGTTCAGGCAACCTTGCCGATATCCGTGTGCGCCGATCCATCCCGGTCGGCGGATGCCCGCGTGCTACGAAGCGTCAGCGACCACTGACGGGAATCGGTCTGGCGGGAGCGGAATTCGCAAAGGGATCGGAGGCGGCGTTGACGGCGACGCCCCCCGATCCGGCGCGGCGGCGGCCCGGTGCGGCAGCGTAGTGCCTGCGGACCGGGCGGCTCCGGTAGACGGCGACACGGCGCGACCGGGGCGCGTAGTAGCCCGGCCGAGGTCCGGCGACCATCGCGCCCAGCGCGAAACCGACAGCGGCACCTGCGAGCCCATCGAGGGCGCCGGCCGAGGCACGCGGCATCATCGGGACGAACATGAGCAGGGCGGCGCCGACGACGGCAAGGGCAGACTTCGAAATATGCATTCGCTCGATCCTTTTATTCAGTGAGCCGCGATTGCGGAATGCTTGATGCGACGATGACAAATCCAGCCGGCCAAGAATATACCATTAAGAAACAGCCTAAAAAGATCCGAACTATTTGGATCGATCTTTAACTGTCGGATGAGCTAATTAAAACCGATCATCGGACGCGCGCGGCGCGTGCCGAAGCGTGAAATCTATCTTGCCTCGACATGGAGATTATCCGAACGGCCGCGCTTGAACAGACCGCCGACACAGAATTTTCACATTTTTCTCGTTCGGCGCTCTGAGCCGCCCCTAGAATTTGCTTACGTAGTCTTGCGGAATCCGCGTCCAGAGGCATCAAGGCTCGGTATCGGCCTTCCGACGGGAGAGCATCGTCGTGCATATCGGCACGGTATCCGGCGGTCGCATCGTGAAGGCCGGAACGGTGCGAACCCGCACACCGGGGGACATCAATGATCGAGCCCAACGAAAACCCGTCCGACTGCTGAATTCTCGCGTACCATTCGGCACATCCAGCATTCGCAGGCCGGTCTACCCCTTCGATAGTTCGCGGCACGGCAGAACCAGCCCCGAACATTCGAGGAGGTCAATCATGATGCTGTCCAGGAAAATCGGGATCGCGGCGCTGGTCGCGGGCACGCTCGGCCTCGCGTCCTCCGCGAGTGCCGCCCCCCTGTCGCCGGCCCGGGCCCTCGCCCTGGCGGGCGATGCGGTCGAGACCGTCGCCTACGGCTGCGGCCCGGGCTTCGCCCCCAACGCCTGGGGCCATTGCCGTCCGATGTATCGCCGCTCCGGCTATTACGGGCCGCGCCGCTACTACGGCCCGCCGGCCTATGCCCGCCCGGTCTTCCATGTCGGCCCCTACGGCGCCGGCCTGTCCTTCTACTGATGCGGGCCCCCGGCTCCCGCGGGCTCGGAGGGGCGTGGGGAGCCGGGGACTTCGCGCGCGCCGCACCGTCCGGATCGCCGGGTGGTGCGTGCGCGGGGCAGCCCGCCGTCGGGCGGGCCGCCGATTCCGCATCGGGACCGGAGGAGTTGGATCATGGACATGGAACGCCTGCACCGCGCCCTTTCCACCCGCGATTCGGATTGGCGCAGCGTCGCCTTCGCCTACACCTCGATCGTCATCGGCGCGGGCCTCGTGATCTACAGCGTGGTGGCACAGCAATAGCTCGCCTCCCGGCGGCATCGCCCGTCAGGGATGGGCCAGGACGCGGTAGAACCCGTCCTCGGCATCGCGCCCCGTCTCCGCCGCCGCCTTGAGGCCCGCCACGATGCGGCCGGCCACCGGCAGGCGGTAATGCAGGGCGTCCCAGTAGTTCTCGTCCCGCGTCGTCACCGGGGACGAGATGCGGAAATCGACTCCGACCGCGCCGCGCGCCTGAGCGATCTCCGTCACGCGCGCCTTGCAGGCGGCCTCGCGCAGCCCTTGTGCGCTACCCGGCGGCCCTTGCGCGGCCGCGTGCACCGGCATGAACGCGATCAGCTTGAGGGCGCCGGCCGGCACCGCGGCGAGCAGGCGGTCCAGGGTCTCCAGCGCCGGCATCATACCGTCCGCCGGGGCGGACTGCTGGGGCCGCATTCCCGTGGCATCGGCCGAGTCCGGATCGTGGGCGGTGCCCGCGTGGATGTGCATCCGGGCTCGATGCGGGTCGTAGGCGGCCTCCGGCGGCGTGAACACGGCGTAGCCGTCGCCGCGGATGCGGGGGCCGGCAAGGCCGAGGCGGTGGAGGGCGACGCGGCCGGCCACCGTCAGGCCCTGCCAGTTCGCCTGCTTGAGCAGGCCCCACGGCGCACCCGGCGCGTAGAGCCAGTCCGGGAACGGATGGGTGGTGCGGGCGGGCGGATGCGGCGCGCACCAGGTGGCGTCGAGGCCGAACAGGACGGCGCGCACACCCTCACGCTGCAGGAACAGCCGGGCGAGCCGGGCCTGCTCGTCCGGGGTCGCGGCGTTGATCGCGAGGTTGGCGAAACGCGCGCCGAAGGCACGGTCCAGCGCCTGCGGATCGAGGAGGCGTGCCGTCGAGGTGCCGAACACCGCCGCATCGAAGCCGCCGCCGCGGGCGATCTGCGGGTAGGTGAAGCGCTGGTTGCTGTCCATGATCGGACCGGAGGGCTGCCCTGGCGCCGCGCGCAGGCCGTAGGGGTCCATCATGGCCGCGAACCCGATGGCGGCGAGCCCCAGCCCCAGACCGGACAGCACGAAGTTCGCGCCGAAGCGCCGCCACGCCGCACCGTCCCCTGTCGGGTCCGCACGCATCGACGCTCTCTCCTCCCCCGCACCGCTCATGGTGCCGCGCGGCTTCGTCCCTCAACCGGAGATCACATAATGGATCGGCTTGAAACTCCCGTTGTTGGATTGCAGGGCGGAGCAGGCCGTCAGCCCGACCACGAGGTCGGTCGCCGCCTCGAACGTGACGTGGTCGCCGGCCCGGCTGAGGGGGGCGGCCACGGTCAGGGCCCCGGTGGCCGCGTCGACCGGCACATTCATGAAACAGTTGAACGCGACCGGTATGGCATCCGGCAGGATGCCGTAGGGCGCCAGCGCCGCCGCGAGGTTGCCGAAGCAGCCGCGATGCGGATCGGTGTCGCCGTAGATGATGCGGAAGGTCTCGGCCGAGCACGGCGTCAGCAGGAAGTCGTGACGGCCCACCGTGTCCTCGACGATGCGGAGCAGCACGTTCGAGCGGTTCGAGTAGAGCGGGTCGCCCGTCGTCAGGTAGATCCGGCTGGCGTAGTCCAGGGTCCGGCCCGACGAGATCACCTCGGCCGTATCGTGGCGATTGAAGGCGAGGAGGTCCGCGACCTGCTCGCCCATCGGATCGATCACCGTCAGCCTCTGGCCCCGGTCGAGGGTGAAGGCCGCGCCGGATCGCGGCGCGATGGTCCGGTGCGGCTCACTGCACATCGGCGGCGTCCGTCCGGCCCTGGAACGGGCAGCGCCAGGCATCGTCCACCGCCCGGCCGCTGTATTGGCGCGCCTCCGACATTTCCCCATGGCGCGACAGCATCGGGTTGACCGAACCGGCCAGGTCCTCATCGCGCTGGAGGATCGACGTGCGAAGCTTCTCGTAACGGCCGGCCGCCCGCAGCTGCTCGAACTGCGCATGCAGGTTGAACACCAGGACCGGCGCCTCGAAGCGCCGGGCCGGCCGGCTCGCACGCGGGTGCAGCCCGACGATGAAGAAGGCCTCGCCGCCGAAGCTCAGGGAGAAGTGCGGGCTCTCGGGATCGGTCGCGACGCGCCGGTCCCAGGGCTGGCCGAGCCAGGAATCCTTGTCGGCGAGTGACTGCGCGCGCGCCCAGAGGTGGCGCTCGAACTGCTCCTCGCCGAGATCGCCCGGCCCCTCGAACACGACGGCGAAGCTCTGGAACAGGTCCGGCGCCCGCTTGTAGCGCGCGGCGAAGGCCAGAAGCGCGGGGTAGATCCGCATGTCGTCCCAGCCGGAGGTGATGTCGCGGGCAACGACGATCTTCACCTGCTCCTTCGACAGCGCGGATTTCGCGCCGACACAGGGAAAGGGCGGGTTGCGGATGAAGGCGCGGAACGCGTGGGCAAGGGGGTGGTCACGGTCGTCTCTGGGGAATTGCATACGCACTCGTCACTGAACCGCCCGGGCTGCGTGGGAAAACGGCAGCCGGTGATGCGGATTCGGGCAACCGGCCGGCGCGGCCCGTGTTCCGGGCCGGACGAGAGGTCGCAGACTTGCCAACAGGAACCCTGGAACGCCGCGATCGCCCTACCTCACCTCCATCGGGGTCGGGCCGGGGCAGGCGATGTGGTATCTCTACGGCTTCGTCCTCCTGGCCGGCGTGGCCAACGCGGTCCAGGCGGGACAGAACGGGGCCCTGTCCAAGGGGCTGTCCCAATCGCTGACCGCCGGCCTCGTCGTCGCGGCGGGCACGGCGAGCTGCATCCTCGCGGTCGGGCTGGCCTCGGGCAAACTCGCCTGGCCGACCTACGCGCAGGCCATGGAGATGCCGTGGTGGGCTTGGTTCGGCGGCATCCTCGGCGGGGGCATCATCCTGGCGCAGTTCGTGGTCGCCCGGCAGATCGGCGCGGCGCCCTTCCTCGGGCTGCTCGTGACGGCCGGCGTCGTCACCTCGATCGTGCTCGACCATTTCGGCTGGGTCGGCTTCGAGCGCCATCCGGCCACCCTCTGGCGCATCCTCGGCGGCATCCTGATGGTCGGCGGCGTCGCCCTCGTCGCCATGTCCTGACGACGCCCGAACCGATACGGCATGCCTGGACACCCGGAGCGGCGATGGCCGGTCGTCTGCGGAAGGCCCGCGGTCGAGGCGGATTCAGAACGCGTAGCGCACCGTGCAGTAGGGCATGGTCTCGGCCAGCAACGCCTTGAAGCGGGCGAGCCAGCGGCCCTTCCAGCCGGCGCGGTAGCGCAGGTTGTCCCCGCCCCCTTCCGAGACCTTGGCCTCCTGGATGTCGGGACGCCAGAGCAGCTCCTCGGCCTTCGGATGCCAGCCGAGGTTGACCGCGTGCAGGGCCGCGTTGTGGGTCAGCATGATGACCTCGCACTTGAGCTGCGCCTTGGCGGCCTGCGAGAGGGTGCCGTCGATCTCGGCGAACAGCGCCCGCCAATCCGCCTCCCAGCCCTCGTAGAGGATGACCGGCGAGAAGTTGACGTGGACCTCGTAGCCGGCGGCCACGAAGGCGTCGATGGCCGCGATCCGCTCGTGGATCGGGGCGGTGCGCACGTCGACGACCCTGGCGATGCGCGCCGGCATCAAGGAGAAGCGGATGCGGGTCCGCCCCTGGGGATCGTAGGCCAGCAGGTCGGGGTTGACGGCCTTGGTCGCGAACGAGCCCTTGGCGTTGGGCAGCGTGCGAAACAGGGCGACGAGGTCGCGGAC
>NZ_BPRB01000104.1 GCF_022179685.1 Methylobacterium trifolii | reverse complement strand
CCCGCAAAGGGGGGAGGGAGGCGATTGTGCCGGATCGCCGTACCATCATCGAAGACAGGCGGGCACGGCGATGGGGCTGACCCTGGCCATCGAGAACTTCGCCGCCCTGCCGGATGGCGGGCCGTTGAGCGTCAGCCTGTCCGGCCGGCGCGGGATCGACATCGGCCGCGACCAGTATCTCGACTGGACGCTGCCGGACCCGGACCGGGTCATCTCCGGCAAGCACGCCGAGCTGCGCCACCGCGACGGCGGCTACTGGCTGCACGACGTCTCGCGCAACGGCACCTTCCTCAACCGCAACCCCCAGCGCCTCCAGGAGCCGCAGCGGCTCAAGGACGGCGACCGCATCCAGATCGGCCAGTACCTCATCCTGGTGCGGATCGACGGGGAGGGCGCAACGGATGCCGGTCCCGCGGCCCCGGCGTCCGCGGGCGTCCCGGCCGGGGAATACTGGGACCCGCAGGGCGAGGTGCCCCCGCCGATCCCGAGCCGCGACCTGCGCCCGCCCGCGGCGCTGCGCCCGGTCAAGCCCGACTTCATCGACTGGGCGGTCGACCTGCCGGGGGAGCGGTCACCCGCCGCGCGCCGGGCCGCGCCGCCGGAGGAGGCCATGGACTGGGCCCGCGCCAGCCCGGAGCCTTCGAAGCCGCAACCGCCGCCCCTGCCGACGCCGCGCCGCCCGCCCGAGCCCGGCAAGGCGCCCCTGCCGTCCTGGGCCGACGCGCCGCCGCCGGGCCGGCCCGAGTTGCGGGCAGCGGAACCGGCCGGCGACAATCCCTGGGGCGCCCCCGCCCCGCGCCTCGGCACCCCGGAGCCCCTGCCGCCGATGCCGGCGCCGGACGCCCCGGCGCGACTGCGGCCGGAGGAGGCGCGCCCGCCCGCCAGGGCGCGGCCCGACGAGGACGATGCCGGGTTCGCGAACCCGCGACAGCCGGCAGGTCCCCAGCCAGACGCGGAGGCCTTCGTGCGGCGCTTCGCGGCCGGCCTCGGCATCCCGCCAGAGACCCTGTCCTGGCAGGACCCGGGCGATCTCGCCGAGGAGGCCGGCCTGCTGCTGCGGCTCTGCGCCGAGAACGTGAAGCAGCTGCTCGCCGCACGCGCCGAGTCGAAGCGGGCCGCGCGGGCCTCCAGCCACACCATGATCCAGGCCCTCGACAACAACCCCCTGAAGTTCGCACCCACCGTGGACGATGCCCTGCGCATCATGCTCGGGGCCCCGTCGAGCGGCTACCTGGAGGCGCGGCGCGCCATGGAGGCAGGGTTTCGCGACCTGAAGACCCATCAGGTCAAGACCTACGCCGCGATGCAGAACGCCCTGCGGCTGCTGATGGAGGACCTCGGCCCCGAGGGCATCGAGGCCTCCGACGAGAAGGACCGTGGGCTCGGCGGCCTCCTCGGCTCCCGCAAGGCGCGCCTGTGGGACATCTACACCACCCGCTGGGACGCCCTGGCCTCTCCCCACGACGACGGCATGATCGACGCCTTCATGCTGTTTTTTTCGGATTGCTACGACAACAGCCGGTAGGTTTTCTCGGACGATCCTTCGGACGGGGAGCGCGTCGGTGGAACCTGATTTGGGGTCTGATGGTCGAAATCCGACATAGGGTATCTGCCGTTTGCAACCGGTTTCGACCCGCATGCGTCGTATCGCAAGCACATCCCATTTCGACGAAGCGGACGTTTTCGCGCGGCACGTTTGACGCCTCATAAACGAGGCGTTCCTTTCCTTGACCGATAACCGCACGCTTCCGACATTTCATAGGGCGCCATGTATGGCATTCGGTGGCAATGATGGAGGGCAAAAATTTGGTTGGCGGCGAGGAAGATCAGTTTGTCTCACATATACGTGAAGTGCTTCCATTAATCGATCGCATTGCCGCCGTTCGCGAAGTCGGTCTTGGTGATCGCGTCTTTTATGCGGCTGTAGAATATGTGCAAAATTTCGTCATTGCAATAGACGAAGGCGATGGAGAGGCCAAGTTAACTGGTGATTCAATTGAATTTATTGCAAAGAACTGGTTTTCAGTCGCTTTTTATCACGTCGATAGCTGGTATCGTGACCGGTACGGTGCTGCATTGGACAGAAAAACTGACAATCGTATTAAAGGTGTTGTAGAGATTGCTGGAACGCCCTTCGCACTTGACATTCCGACGGTGCGAACGCGCCCTGGCAAACCCGGCGAGACCATCTGGATCGGCTTTCCTGATGGCGTACGCGACGATGAGTTCCCGATCGCTTGGGTCGAGGCTGGTCCAAATATTGATAAGCTCGATGAAGAGGATCGGGGTCTGGCCACGGCAGAGGTTTACGAGACCGCTGGAAAGCTCCGCTACATCAGGACGAGCTTGATGGCGGTTGCCCAGAGCGACGAACAGCTCGTCGGCCTCATGGCAGGTATCCTACCTCGACTTGAGAATGCCGCATCGCTCCTCTTGCGGCCGCAGAGTGTATCCGTCCAGCATGCCTATTGGGAGATGCAACTCGCCTGCGAACATGCGCTGAAGGCTCTACGGCAACAACAAGCAGGCACCTACCGCGAGACGCATGACCTCTTCAAATTGTTCGATGATACCGATCCCAAACCCGAATTTGCACGGGAAGTATTGAAGCGAATGCCCCTGTCGCGTGATATCGCCGATATGCGGTACGGAGTCGGAGATTGGCGGAGCCGCCGTGAGTGCCACAGGACTTATCGAGACGTTCTAACCATCGTAGCCGGCACTATCTGCGCTCTTCGTAAGTGTGGCATCGGAAGGGCTGAGTTCGAGATTGGGCGACCGCCTTGGCTCAAATCTGTCGGAAAATTGCGATAGCTGACGTTTAGTCGAATGATACAGACTGTTTCACTCTGCTCCCCATACTCCGCATAAACCCGAGGCTGGAGCCGCGGACAACCCTGCCTCCGCATTGGCCAGACCAAAAAAAGCCGCTATGCATCGGGGCGTGACCGGGCCCGTCACGACCGCCCCGGACGCCGTCCGGACGGGCGAGGCGGGCGCGGGGCGGCAGGGCGGCTTCCATCCCGGCCGGGAGAGCGGGCGTCGATGTCTTGGAAGAGCAAGGTGGTCTGGTCCGAAGGGTTGTTCCTGCGGCCGCACCACCTCCAGCAGAACGACCGCTACGTCGAGGGGCTGGTCGAGAGCCGGACCCGGCACGTCACCCCCTACCCGTGGGGCTTCTCCACCCTCGAGATCGACCGCGACCTCGCCCAGCAGAGCCGCTTTTCCGTGCGGCGCGCCACCGGCATCATGCCGGACGGGACGCCCTTCGACATCCCCGGCGACTCGCCCCTGCCGCCGCCCATCGACGTGCCGGAGAACGCCGGCAAGCAGGTGGTCTGGCTGTCGATGCCGCTCGGCGCCCCCAACACCCGCGAGGTCGAGCCGGCCGAGGCCGAGAGCGCGAGCCGCTTCGTGCCCGCCACCGTCCGCCTGATCGACACCACCTCGGCCCTGCGCGTCGAGGAGGAGATCGACGTGGCCCAGCCCCGCCTCGCCTACGAACTGCGCAAGACCGCCAAGCCCGGCTACGTCGGGCTGGCGGTCGGGCGCATCGTCGAGGTGCGGGACCGGACCATCGTCTTCGACGAGACCTTCGCCCCGCCGGTCCTGGCCTGCTCCAGCCACCCGGTCGTGCACGGCTGGATCGAGCGGGCCATCGGCTGGATCGAGAACAAGCTGGAGGAGCTCGCCCGCTACGCCGCCGACCCCACGGCCGGGGGCGGCCTGCAGAGCGCCGACTACTTCATCCTGCAACTGCTCAACCGGCACATCCCGGTGCTCCAGCATTTCGAGCAGTCCCGCTACATCCACCCGGAACGTCTCTACGAGGAGTTTTTGCGCCTGGCCGGAGAACTCGCCACCTTCACCACCGCCGAGCGGCGGGCCCGGACCTACCCGGCTTACGACCATGACGATCTGGAGAACACCTTCGCGCCGCTGGTGCGCGACATCCAGGACTTCCTCTCCGCCCAGCTCGGGCGGCGCGCCATCCGCCTGGAGATCATCGAGCGGGCGCCCAACGCCTTCGTCTCGATGATCCGCGACCGCAACCTGTTCCGCAACGCCAGCCTCGTGCTGGAGGTCGCCGCCCGCCGGCCGCTCACGGAGATTCAGACGCAGTTCCCGCAGCTGTTCAAGGTCGGCCCGAACACCAAGATGAACGAGATCGTCCACGCCCACCTGCCGGGCGTGACCCTGGTCCACCTGCCGACGCCCCCGCCGCAGATCCGGGCGATCACCGACCACGTCTACTTCCTGCTCGACCGGCAATCGCCCCTCTGGCCGGACTTCTCCATCGCCAGCTCGATCGGCATGCACTTCTCAGGCGACTGGCCGCAGCTGGAGCTGGAGCTGTGGGCGGTGCTGGAGGGGCGGCGGTGAGCCCGCGCCTGATGGCGGCCGCGCCATGAACGACCCGTTCGGCCGCAGCGACCGCACCATCATCCTGCCCGATCCGGGCGGGCGGCGGAAACCGGTGGAGCCGGCGCCCCCCGCCTACCAGCCCCTGCCGCCGGTCCAGCAGCGCCGCGCGCCGTCCCCCGACCAGGACGACTGGGCCGATTCCGACTTGGCCGCCCGTGCGCAGGCCCCGCCCGCGCAGCCGGTGCCGGGGGAGCGCCAGCGCGCCCTGGTGATGAAGCGGGACGTGGTGGTGGCGCCCAACGCCAACCCGTTCCTGCGGGCGGCCGGCCCCCTGCTGCTGCTGCTCGGGCGCCTGCGGGTGCAGCTCTCGCACGCCTCGTTCTCGAACCTGATGGAGCAGGTGGCCGCCAGCATCGACGACTTCGAGACGCAGACCCGCAGCGCCGGGGTCTCGGCCGAACAGGTGCGGGCGGCCAAGTACGTGGTCTGCGCCACCGCCGACGACATCGTCCAGAACATCCCCACCGACGAGCGCCACGTCTGGACCCAGTACAGCATGCTCAGCCGCTTCTTCGGCGAGCGCGTCGGCGGCGTGCGCTTCTTCGAGGAGCTCGACCGGGCCAAGGTCGACCCGGGCGGGAACTACCACCTGCTCGAACTGATCCACGCCTGCCTCGGAATCGGCTTCCAGGGCATGCACCGCACCTCGGGGGGCGGGGCTGCCAACCTCCAGCAGATCCAGCGCAACCTCTACGAGCTGCTGCGGCGCACGCGCCAGGTCAGCCGCGAGGTCTCGCCGCGCTGGCAGGGACAACTGATCGTGCCGGAAGCCTTCCGCGTCCAGATCCCGCTCTGGGCCACGGGGGCGGTGATCGCGGTGCTGCTGCTCGGCTTCTTCCTGCTGCTGCGCACGCTGCTCACCGGCAACGCCGAGGCGACCGCCGACGGCCTCGTCACCGTCCACCCCACCGGCGAGATCGGCCTCCAGCGCCGGATCTACACCCCGCCGCCGCCGCCGCCTCCGCCCCCTCCCGCGAGCCAGGCGGGCCAGTACCAGGAGGCCCTGCGCGCCGAGATCGCCGACAACTCGATCGCGGTGATCGAGAACGGCAGCCAGATCGTCCTGAGGGTGGCCGCCGCCCTGTTCGCCCCGGCCGACGCCCAGGTGAAGCCGGCCTTCAAGGGCCTGGTCCAGCGCCTCGCGGGGCTCCTGGAGAAGGGCTCCGGCCCGATCAAGGTCGTGGGCCACACCGACGTGATCCCGATCAAGACGGTGCGCTTCCCCTCGAACTTCGTGCTCTCGGAGGCCCGCGCCAAGGCGGTGGCCGAGATCATGAAGGCCGGGCTGACCAAGCCGGAGCGCGTCGAGGTCGAGGGCAAGGGCGCCGACGTGCCGGTGGGCTCCAACAAGACGCCCGAGGGGCGCGCCCGCAACCGCCGCGTCGACATCGTCGTCCCGCGCAACCGCTGAGGATGAGGGCGATGGGGCACCCGCGCACAGGAGGCGGCCGATGACGCTCCGTGCAGGCTTGCGCATCGCGGCGCTGGTGCTGGGGGCGCTCGCCCTCTCGGCCCTGGTCTGGTGGGCCGGCCCGCTGATCGCGGTGGCCGATGTCCGCCCCCTGGAAGCCGCCTGGCTCCGCGCGCTGCTCTGCGCCCTCGTCGTCCTGGCCGTCGCCGGGACGATCGGCTGGGACCTCTACAAGCGACATCGTGCCCTCGAAGCCCTCCAGGCCGAGATGGCGGGCCCCGAGGAGCCCGGCGACGGCGAGGTGTTGAAGGAGCGCATGGCGGACGCGCTGGCCACGCTCAAGAAGTCCCGCGGCGGCAAGGGCAGCCACCTCTACGACCTGCCCTGGTACGTCATCATCGGCCCGCCCGGCGCCGGCAAGACCACGGCGCTGACCCGCTCGGGCCTCAAGTTCCCACTGGCCAAGGGCCGGACGCCTGAGGCGGTGGCCGGGCTCGGCGGCACCCGCTACTGCGACTGGTGGTTCACCGAGGACGCCGTGCTGATCGATACGGCAGGCCGCTACACCACCCAGGATTCCGACCCCAAGGGCGACCGGGCGAGCTGGATCGCCTTCCTCGACATGCTGCACCGGACCCGGCCGAAGCAGCCGATCAACGGCGTCATCGTCGCCATCAGCCTGTTGGACCTGCTCACCGGCGGCGACGAGGGCGTCGAGGCCCACGCCAACGCCGTGCGCAAGCGCCTCGTCGAGCTGCACGACCGGCTCAAGGTGGATTTCCCGGTCTACGTCGTCTTCACCAAGGCCGACCTCGTTTCCGGCTTCACGGAGTTCTTCGGCCAGCTCTCGGAATCCGACCGGCAGATGGTCTGGGGGCACACCTTCCAGACCGCGGAGAAGACCCGCAACATGATCGGCGAGGTGCCCGCCGAGTTCGATGCCCTGGTCGAGCGCCTGAACGAATGGATGCCCGACCGGCTCCAGGACGAGGTCGCCCCCGTCAGCCGCGTCGTGCTGTTCGGCTTCCCCAGCCAGGTCGCGGCCTTGCGCGGTCACGTGGTCGACTTCCTCGGCCGGGTGTTCGAGCCGAGCCGCTTCCACGTCAACGCGACGCTGCGCGGCTTCTACTTCACCTCCGGCACGCAGGAGGGCACGCCGATCGACCAGCTGATCGGCGCCCTGTCGCGCAGCTTCGGCTCGGAGAACGTGGGGGCGGCCGCCTATTCCGGCCGGGGCAAGAGCTTCTTCCTCACCGACCTGCTGCGCAAGGTGGTGATCGGCGAGGCGGGCTGGGTCTCCACCAACCGGGTGGCGATGCGCCGGGCCAACGTCCTGCGGCTGGCCGCCTATGCCGGGCTGGCCCTCGGCTCCGCGCTGCTGGTGGGACTGTGGTGGACGAGCTTCCTGCGCAACGAGCAGCTCGTCACCATCACCAACGGCCTGACGGGCAAGTACCGGGCGGACGCCGCCGAGATCCTGCGCGAGCCGGTGGTGGCCGACCGCAACTTCTCCAAGGTGCTGCCCCTCCTCAATGCGCTGCGCTACCTGCCCACCGGCTACGCGACGCGCGACGAGGGCACGCCGGTCCTGGCGACCTTCGGCCTGAGCCAGCGGCCCCGCCTGCGCTCGGCCGCCGAGACCAGCTACCGCGCCGGCATGGAGCGCCTGTTCCGCCCGCGCCTGATCTTCCGCCTGGAGGAGCAGCTGGAGGCCAACCGCGCCAATCCGGGCTTCGTCTACGAAGCCCTGAAGGTCTACCTGATGCTGGGCGGCCGCGCCGACGCCCCCCTCGACCGCCCCCTGGTGGTGGCCTGGTTCCGGCGCGACTGGGCGGAGAACCTCTATCCCGGCGCCGGTTTCGCCCGTGGCCGGCAGTTGCTGGAGGACCACCTCCAGGCCATGCTCGACCTCGACGACGGGGGCCCGCCGCTGGTCTCGATCAACCAGTCGCTGGTCGAGGACAGCCAGCGGACGCTGGCCCGCCTCAGCGTCGCCGAGCGGGCCTACGAGATCCTGAAATCCGAGGCGCGCCCGGCCACCGCCCGCGACTGGACCGTGCAGCGCGCGGCCGGCCAGGATGCCGGGCTGGTGTTCGAGGCGGTGGGCGGGGCCGACCTCGACAGCGTGCGCATCCCGTTCTTCTTCACCTACGACGGCTTCTTCGAAGCCTTCATCGACCGCTTCGGGGACGTCGCCGACATCGCCGAGCGCGACCGCTGGGTGGTCGGGCCGGCCGGCGAGCAGCAGGCCTACCGGGCGCAGTACGGCTCCCTCTTCGCCGACCTGCTCAAGATCTACGCCCGCGAGTTCCAGCAGAACTGGGCCCAGACCCTGCGCAAGCTCAAGGTCCGCTCGCTCACCGCCGACAAGCCCCGCTACCTCGCCCTCCAGGCCATCGCCGCCCCGACCTCGCCCCTCAAGCTGATCCTCGAATCGATCCGCGACGAGACCCGCCTGACCCGCGAGCGGCCGGCCCGGCCCGGCGCGGCGGGCGGCCCCGCGGATGCGCGTGCCGCGCGGGTGAAGTCGGTCCTCGGCGCGGCGGCCGGCCGGGAGGCGGAGCAGCGCATCGGCGCGGTGCTGCCGTCGAGTGCGGCCAACGTCGCCACCTCGCTCGGCCGGATCGCCACGGAGGGCGGCCTCTCGCCGACCGGCATGGCCCCGGTGGACCGCTTCGCGGGGACGGCCAACGACGCGCCCGGCGCCAACGTCGAGACGGCGTTCCGACCCTTCCACGTCCTGATGGAGGGGGAGGGAGGGCGCCGCGCGGTGGACCAGTTGGTCGCCACCCTCAACGAGATCAAGAACACGGCGCTGGAGGCCGCCAACCCCAACCAGGCGGCGGGTGCGAACAACGCCCTGGTGACGCAGACCACGGCGCTCCGGTCGCTCGCCGCCCGGTTCCCGCAGCCCTTCGAGGCGATGATCCGCCAGGTCGCCAACGAGTTCGAGGGCAGCGCCACGGGGGCGGCCGTGAGCCAGATCGCCAAGGCGCTCTCCGACGAGGTGATCCGCGAGTGCCAGCAGATCGCGGCCAACCGCTATCCCTTCATGCGCGCCAGCGACCGGGAGGTGCCGCTGGCCGATTTCGCCAAGCTCTTCGCCCCCAACGGCGTGTTCGACCGCTTCTTCACCCAGAACCTCGCCAGCCGCACCGACCGCTCGCGCCCCGTCTGGGCCTGGCGCACCGACGATCAGGTCGCCCGCGGCCTCTCCGTTGCGACCCTGCGGGAGTTCCAGCGCGCCGCCGAGATCCGGGACGCCTTCTTCGCCACCGGCGGTACGATGCCCTCGATCGCCTTCTCGGTGACGCCGCTCTCGCTCACGGGCGACGCCGCCCAGGCCAAGCTCGACGTGAACGGCAGCGTCGTGCTGACCCAAGCCGGCGTCAACACCCCGGCCACCGTGCAATGGCCGGGGCCGGCCAGCCCCGCCCGCACGGTGCTGCAGATCGAGGGCACGCCGAGCTTCTTCGGCGGTGCGGGAGCGGCGACGGTGCTGCTGGAGAAGACCGGCACCTGGTCGCTGTTCCGCATGCTCGATGCCGGCTCCGTGCTCAAGCAGGGGGATGCCGTGGTGGCGACCATCACCGCGGGCACGCGCCAGCTCTCCTACCGGTTCAGCGCCACCACCGTGCAGAACCCCCTGGCGCTGCCGGCGCTTCGCGAATTCCGCTGCCCGACGGGGATCTGAGATGCCCTGCGGACTCTACGGCAAGCTCCCGGCCAAGCGCGACTTCATCGCGCTCGCCACCCCGCGCGCCTTCCTGGCCGCCTGGGAACCCTGGATTCAGGGCGGCCTCTCGGCGAGCCGCGCCAGCCTCGGCGAGGGCTGGAACCACGCCTACCTGCGGGCGCCGATCTGGCGGTTCTGGCTCGGGGCCGACATCGCCGGGGAGACGGTTCTGGGGGCGGTCATGCCCTCGGTGGACGGCATCGGCCGCTACTTCCCCCTGACGCTGATCGGCCGGGCGGGCGACGGGGCGATGCCGCCGCCGGAACTGGACCCGTTCGACGCCTGGTTCGGGCTCGCCGAATCCTTCCTGCTCTCGACGCTCTCGGACGGGGCCTCCTTCGAGGCGATCACGGCGGGCCTCGCCAACCTGCCGGACCCGGTCTCCGCCCGCCTGCCGCCACTGAGCGGTGGCGCGACGCGCCTGCGCGGCGGGGCCCTGGTCGCATCCGCCGACGCCCAGGATTTTACCATTGCCCTGTCGGCCCTGCGGGCGCTCGGCCATGCCGGCCTGCATGCGGGGATGAGCTACTGGTGGAGCGCGGGCGGCGAGGGTTTCCCGCCTCTCGCCTGCGCCTGCCGGCGGATGCCGGACGCCTACGCCTTCGCCGGGCTGCTGACGGGGTGCTTCGATGCGCATGCCGCCTGACCCCTCCGCCCTGGCCGAGCGCACCGTCGTGGCGACGGCCGAGGCACTGCGCATCGAGGCCGGCTTCGTCACCCATCCCGGCATTGTGCGGGAGGAGAACGAGGACCATTGCCTCGTCGCCCCCGACCTCGGGGTCTTCGCGGTGGCCGACGGCATGGGCGGCCACGAGGACGGGGCGTTCGCCAGCGCCACCGTGGTCGAGGCCCTGTCCTCCATCGGCGCCGCGGTCTCGGCCGCCGACCTGATGGCCCGGCTGGAGGACCGGATGCTGCGCGCCAACGCCGCCCTCTGGTCGGCGGGGCAGGCGCAGGGCGCCATCGTCGGCTCCACGGCCGCCGTGCTGCTGGTGTTCGGGCGCGACTTCGCCTGCCTCTGGTCCGGGGACAGCCGGATCTACCGCATCCGCGAGGGCGCCATCGTCCAGCTGACCCGCGACCACACCGAGGGGCGCGACCTGTTCGAGCGCGGCCTGCTGTCGGCCGCCGAGATGGCGACCTGGCCGCGCCGGCACGTCATCACCAAGGCGGTGGGCGTGCGCGACTTGCCCGAGATGGACCTGGAGCAAGGCGTCCTGAACCCGGGCGACGTGTTCGTGATCTGCTCGGACGGCCTCACCGGCCACGCCTCGGACGACGACATCCTGCTTGCCGCCGGCACCTCCGCGCCGCAATGGGCCTGCGACGCCCTGCTGGCGCTGACCCTGGAGCGGGGGGCGGCCGACAACGTCACCGTCGTCATCGTGCGCTGCGGCCTGCCGGCCGCCTTCCCGCGCCGGGCCTCCGCGGTCACGGTGGCGATGCCCGGCCCCGCCGCCGGGGGGAGCGCCTGATGGACGAGCGCACCATCGTCGAGGCCAAGGCGCGGATCAGGGCGGGCCCCGGCACACGCCTCAACGACCTCTACCAGATCGACGACCTGATCGCGGTCGGCGGCATGGGCGAGGTCTATCGCGGCCACGTCATCGAGACCGGCGACCCGGTGGCGATCAAGACCATCCGCCCGGATTTCGCCGAGAACGCCCACGCGCTGGCCCTGTTCCGCAAGGAAGCGGCGGCCCTCTTCAACGTCCACCACGGGGCGGTGGTGCGCTACTTCGTGTTCTCGATCGACCGCCGCCTCGACCTGCCCTACCTCGCGATGGAATACGTCACCGGCGAGTCCCTGGCCGAGGCCGTCAAGGGCGGCCCGCTCCCCTTCGCGAGCGTCGAGATCCTGCGCCGCCGCCTCGCCTCCGGCTTCCAGGCCGCGCACGAGGCGGGCATCGTCCACCGCGACGTCTCGCCCGACAACGTGATCCTGCCCGCGGGCGACCCGGCGCGGGCCAAGATCATCGATTTCGGCATCGCGCGCGCGCCGGTGGGTGGGGCGACGGTGATCGGCGACGGGTTCGCCGGCAAGTACAGCTACGTCTCCCCCGAGCAGTTCGGCCTCCAGGGGGGCGTGGTCGACGCCCGCTCCGACATCTACAGCCTGGGCTTGGTGCTGGCGGAGGCGAGCCTCGGCCGCCCCCTCGACATGGGCGCCAACCCCGCCGACTTCATCGCCCGCCGCTCCGCGGTTCCCGACCTTGCCGGCGTCGATCCCCGCCTCGTCCCGCTGCTGGAGGCGATGCTGCGGCCCGACCCGCGCCTGCGCCCGGAGAGCATGGCCGACGTGGCGGCCTGGGGAGGGCCGATCGCTGCGACGCAGCTCGTGCCGCCCGCCGCACCCCGCCGGTCCCGGCGCGGGCTCGTCCTGGCGCTGGCGGGCGTCGGGATCGTCCTCTCCGCCGGGCTCGTCCCGTTCCTGCTGCGCGGACCGGCCGAGCCGCCGCCGAGGCCCGACACGGCCCAGCCCCTCGCGGAGCGCGTGCCGTCGCCGCGCCGCGAGCCGAAGCGCGTCGAGGCGCCGCCCGCCTCCGATCCGGTCCCGCAGGGCGAGGCGACCGAGGGGCGGCGTGCGGCCGGCCCGCCGCCGGCTCGGGCGCCGCGCGTGGAGGAGGGCGCCCCGTCCGCTCCGCCGCAGGCGGCGACCGCCGCCCTCGATCCGCCCGCCGTCCCGCCCGCAATCACGGAGCCCGGCTCGCCGACGATGGAGCGGGTCGCGGCCTACATCCGTGACTATCCGGGGGGGCCCTGCGTCTTCCTCAGCCCCGTGACGGTGAGCCCGCGGGAGGCCGCGGTCGAGGCCTACGGCACGGTGCCCCAGCCCTTCATGGCCTTCGACACGGCGTTCCGCCGGGCGCTGGGCTTCGAGGCGAAGATCCAGCTGCGGCAGGTCGAGCCCCCCCAATGCCCGGTGGTCGACCTCCTGGCGCAGCAGGCCCGGAGCAGGCCGCAGCGCGTGCCGAGGCTGAAGCTCGACCAGGACCGGATTCGCAGCGGCGAGGCGTTGCGCGGCAGCGTCGAGCTGCCCGAGGACGCCAGCCTGCAACTGCTGCTCGTGGACGGCGACGGCCTCGTGCACGACCTCGCCCCCTACCTGAAGCGCGATCGCCTGCAGGCCCGCTTCACCGTCCGCCTGGAGGTTCCGGCCCCGGCGCGCGCCCGCGCGCAGCTCCTCGTGGCGGTGACGAGCCCGGGCCCGCTCCCCGGCCTCGGGGAGGGCGCGCGCAGCGAGGCGGTGTTCCGGGCGATCGGGCAGGAGGCGGACCGGGCGAACGCGGGCGTCGGGTTCGCCGTCCGCTACCTCAAGGTCGGCGGGTGAGCCATGCGTGCTGCCAGGCCCACCCCCCTCACCGAGGAGGACTGCCTCGACACCCTGATGCGCCTGCGCTTCGGGGATGCCCCCTGCAAGGCCTGCGCAGCCCGCGCCGGATACCTGCGCGAGAGCCGCAACCGCGCCTTCTCCTGCCGGGCCTGCGGCCTGAAGGTGTTCCCGTGCCAGGGCACCCCCTTCGCCAAGCCCCGGCCGGCCCTGCCCGCGTGGTTCCTCGCCATCGACCTCGCTGAACGGGGCGCGCCCGGCGCCCGCGCGATCCGGCGCCGCCTCGGCACCGACCGCCGGACGGCCGCGGAACTCGCCGCCGGCATCACCCGCCTGAAGGCCACCGCACCGGAGCACTGGTTCCCGGAGATCGCCGCCCTCGTCGCCGCGCACCGGGAGGCCGGCGCCGCCCCGGTGCCCAAGTCGTCGGAGCGCGAGACCCTGTGGGAGACCCTGCGCGCGACGCTCACCCTGCCGCAGGTCGAGGGACGGCCGCTGGCCGGCATCGCGGCCATCGCCGTGTTCATGCTGGCCGGCGCCGGCATCGGCTGGCTGATGGTGCCCCAAGTACCCGAGCCCGATGCGGAACTCGCCCAGGCCACCGCGATCCTGTCGCTGGGCGAGGAGAAGCCGGTCATCCTCGTGAGCGCGGACGTGGCGGCCCAGCTCTACGACGTGACCGACGTGGACGCCGATCCGACCTCGCCCCTGGCCTCCTCGATCCGCGTCGCCCCGAGCCTCGAACCGGGGGGCAAGCCCGCGGTGCTGGCCCCCGTCGCGCCGCCCGCGGTGAAGCTCTCGGCGGGCGCGGCCAAGTCGCTGGTGGAGGGCAATACGGGTGCCGTGCGCGAGAGCGCCCGCGACCGCCCGGAATTGGCCGCCTACACGGCCCTGGCGAGCGAGCTGGAGGCCAAGGGCCCGCGCAACCCGGACGAGCTCCTGGTCTTCGGCCCGATGAAGATCCGCCGCTACCTCGTGGAGAAGATCGTGCGGGCCTCGCGGGCCACCAGCGTCGATCCGGTGCTGCTGATGGCGATCGCCGACAAGGAATCGAGCTTCAAGACCGAGGTGCAGGCCCAGACCTCCTCCGCGTCGGGCCTCTACCAGTTCATCGAGAAGACCTGGCTCGGGGTCGTGCGCGAGTTCGGGCCGCGCTACGGCCTGGAGAAGGAGGCCGCGCTCCTGACAGCCGGGGACGTGCCGGCCGCGCAGCGCACCCGGATCCTCGACCTGCGCCGCGATCCCTACCTCTCGGCAGTGCTGGCGGCCGAGATGCTCAAGCGCGACAGCCTGCGCATCGCGCGGCGGATCGGCCGCAACCTCACCGGCGGCGAGGTCTACCTCGTCCACTTCCTCGGGCCGGACGGGGCCGAGCGCATGATCGACGAGGTCACGCGCAAGCCCGACACGGTGGCGGCCGAACTCCTGCCGAGGCCTGCGGCCGCCAACAAGCCGATCTTCTACGGCGCCGGCTCCAAGAGCCTGTCGGTGGCCGAGGTGCGCGGCAAGTTCGAGACCATGATCTCGCTGCGCCTCGACCGCTACCGCAGCGTCAAGGGCGTGAACGTGCCGCCGGAGGCGCCCGTCGTGCCGGTGGCGGCCACGCGCTGAGGCCCACCGCTCAGATGGAGGAGGCCACGGAGCCGAAGCCCATGGCGCGGGCGCGCTCGCGCACCTGCGCCTTCTGGTCCTCGCGCAGCACGTCGAGGAGGGGGCGGGCGACGGAACTCATCCGCATCGCCGCGCCGATCCCGAAGGCGTCGCTCGGGTTCTGCCCCGCGCGGACCAGGGCGGCCTGCTGGCTGCCGATCTCGGCCAGCATCTGCTCCACCGGGAACCAGTAGGGCTCCTGGTCCCGCGTGAGCCGGAGCGAGAGCTTGATCCGGCGGATCTCGGCAGGCGTGAGCACGCCGTCCGAGCGCCGCTCGGGCGCCGGCCGCAGGACGGGCGGGCGCGCGGGCGCGGCCGGCTGCG
>NZ_BPRB01000102.1 GCF_022179685.1 Methylobacterium trifolii | reverse complement strand
AGTTACAAGGGACGCGCGCTATGACAGGCCTCCCGGACTGAATTGTAAAACCTGTCTAGGCCGTCGCTCTGCGGGGGAGGGAGGAGCCCGTGCAGGATTTCGCCCCAGTCGAGACGATGCGCGCAAGAAAAAAGGGGCCGCCTTTCGGCGACCCCTCTCGTCTCTTGGCGGATGGCGCGTGGACTTAGAAGTCCATGCCGCCCATGCCGCCGCCGCCCATGCCGCCGCCGCCGCCGCCCATGCCGCCGGACTCCTTCTTGGGAGAATCGGCGATCATGGCCTCGGTGGTGACCAGCAGGCCGGCGACCGAGGCCGCGTCCTGCAGGGCGGTGCGCACGACCTTGGCCGGATCGATGATGCCGGCCTGGATCATGTCGACGTACTCTTCCGTCTGGGCGTTGAAGCCGTAGGTCTCGGAGCTCGTGTTGTCGGTGATCTTGCCGACGACGATGGAGCCCTCGACGCCCGAGTTCTGGGCGATCTGACGGATCGGGGCCTCGAGCGCCTTGAGCACGATCTTGATGCCGGCCTGGACGTCGGGGTTGTCGCTGTGGAGGGCGGCGACCGCCTTCTTGGCGCGCAGCAGCGCGGTGCCGCCGCCGGGGACGATGCCTTCCTCGACCGCCGCGCGGGTGGCGTTGAGGGCGTCGTCGACGCGGTCCTTCTTCTCCTTGACCTCGACCTCGGTCGCGCCGCCGACGCGGATCACCGCGACGCCGCCGGCGAGCTTGGCCAGGCGCTCCTGGAGCTTCTCCTTGTCGTAGTCCGAGGTGGTCTCCTCGATCTGCGCCTTGATCTGGCCGACGCGGGCCTCGATGTCGGCCTTCTCGCCCGAGCCGTCGATGATCGTGGTGGTCTCCTTCTCGATGCGGACGCGCTTGGCGCGGCCGAGCATCGGGAGCGTCACGTTCTCGAGCTTGATGCCGAGGTCCTCGGCGATCATCTGACCCTGCGTCAGGATCGCGATGTCCTCGAGCATGGCCTTGCGGCGGTCACCGAAGCCCGGAGCCTTGACGGCCGCGACCTTGAGGCCGCCGCGCAGCTTGTTCACCACGAGGGTGGCGAGCGCCTCGCCCTCGATGTCCTCGGCGATGATGACCAGCGGCTTGCCGGTCTGCACCACGGCCTCGAGCACCGGCAGCATCGCCTGGAGCGACGACAGCTTCTTCTCGTGGATGAGGATGTAGGGGTCCTCGAGCTCGGCGACCATCTTCTCGGCGTTGGTGATGAAGTAGGGCGAGAGGTAGCCGCGGTCGAACTGCATGCCCTCGACCACGTCGAGCTCGGTCTCGGCGGTCTTGGCCTCCTCGACGGTGATGACGCCCTCGTTGCCGACCTTCTGCATCGCGTGAGCGATCATCTTGCCGATCTCGACGTCGCCGTTCGACGAGATCGTGCCGACCTGGGCGACCTCTTCGGAGGAGGCGACCTTCTTGGCGCGCGCCGTGATGTCCTTGACGGCGGCCTGCGTGGCGAGGTCGATGCCGCGCTTGAGGTCCATCGGGTTCATGCCGGCGGCGACGTACTTGGCGCCTTCGCGCACGATCGCCTGGGCGAGCACGGTCGCGGTCGTGGTGCCGTCGCCGGCGATGTCGTTGGTCTTCGAGGCCACTTCGCGCACCATCTGGGCGCCCATGTTCTCGAACTTGTCGGCGAGCTCGATCTCCTTGGCGACGGTGACGCCGTCCTTGGTGATGCGCGGGGCGCCGAAGCTCTTCTCGATCACGACGTTGCGGCCCTTGGGGCCCAGCGTCACCTTCACCGCGTCGGCGAGGATGTCCACGCCGCGCAGCATCTTGTCACGGGCGTCGGAGGAGAAACGAACGTCTTTCGCTGCCATGTGCAGGATTCCTTTTCGTCAGGGGGACAAGCCCCAAGGCCGGAGGCGGCCTCGAAGGGCTGGGTTTGGCGAAGTGTCCGAACGTCCTAGGCGACGACGCCCATGATGTCGGATTCCTTCATGATCAGGAGATCCTGACCGTCGATCTTGACCTCGGTGCCGGACCACTTGCCGAACAGGACGCGGTCGCCGGCCTTCACGTCGAGGGGGTTGATGCGGCCGGCCTCGTCGCGGGCACCGGGGCCGACGGCGACGATCTCGCCTTCCTGCGGCTTCTCCTTGGCGGTGTCCGGGATGATGATGCCGCCCTTGGTCTTCTCCTCGCCTTCGATGCGACGGACGACGACACGGTCGTGCAGCGGACGGAACTTCATGAGCTGCCCTCTTGCTTCAAATGGGGAACTGGCGTTGATGCGGCCCCGCGAGGCCGCCTCGAACCTGGGTCGTTAGCACTCGCTTCGGGTGAGTGCCAAGCCTGCGGCGGGATAGCCACAGACGACCGGCAAGTCAAGGCGATCGGCCTGCGAACGCCCCGGAACAGGGGATGAAATCCCCATGACCCGCGGTTTACGGAAACACGCATCCATGACCGGTCTGCCATGATCAGCCTCCATGGTCCCGAAGGCGCGATCGCGCGGGCGGCGGAGGCGGGCGCCGGCCACGGCCTGCCCGGACACACGGTCTGGATCGACCTGAACGACCCGAGCGCCGAGGAGGCGGCCGAGGTCGAGGCGGCCACCGGCATCCGCGTGCCATCGCGCAAGGCGCTGAGCGAGGTGGAATCGTCGAGCCGCCTGCGCCGGCTGAAGACCGGCCTGTCCCTCTCGACCCCGATGATCACCTTCGAGCGCACGGATTCGCAGTTGAAGCCGCTGGGCTTCGTCCTGACCAGGGACCACCTCGTCACCGTGCGCTTCCACGACCTGCGCGCCTTCGGCGAGGTGGGCAAGCGCCTCGGCGAGGGCGACGGCGCCGCATCGACCAGCACGGAGGTGTTCCTGCTGCTGATCGAGGAGCTGGTCGACAGCCTCGCCGACGCCCTGGAGGACATGAGCGCCGAACTCGACGGCCTCTCGACCCGGATCTTCGACTTCGACGTGCGCGGGCGGCGGGGGAAGACGGGCGACGCGCCGCCGCCCCGCCGCCGCGACCTTGCGCTGCGCCGCATCCTGCGCGGCATCGCCCGGCGGGGGAAGGCGCTCGGCCGGATTCGCGCGAGCCTCCTCGGCCTGGAGCGGATCGTGCCCTACGTCGCCGGTTCCTGCGAGGACCTGCTCGGCCAGGAGGAGACCGGGCGCTTCGAGACCATCCGCCGGGACATCGACTCCCTCGACGAGTTCGAGACCCGGCTCTCCGAGAACGTGCAGTTCCTGCTCGACGCGGCGCTGGGCCTGATCAACATCGAGCAGAACAACGTCTTCCGGGTGCTGACCGTGGTCTCGGTGGTGGGCGTTCCGCCGACGCTGATCGCCTCCATGTACGGCATGAACTTCAAGCACATGCCGGAGCTGGAATGGGCCTACGGCTATCCCTACGGCCTCGCGCTGATCCTGATCAGCGCGCTCGTCCCGATCGTGTTCTTCCGCGTCAAGGGCTGGTTCTGATCAGTCGATCGGGGCCTGGGCCGGGTCGGTCGCCACCGGCTCGTCGGGGATGCGCGGCGCGGCCAGCCGCTGCCGGCGCGGGGGGGCCGCATCGGTGCAGCCGGCGCAGATGCTGCGGGTGGCCTGGCGCACCCGCGCGTCGATCTTGCGCTGGATCGCGTCGATCTTGGCCTCGCTGTCGCGGGCGGCGCTCTCGGTCTCGGGCTTGAGGTAGAAGTCGCGCCGCTTCACGCCCTCGGTGGGCGGAGCGAGCTTGGCGATCGCCTCCATCGGGGGCGGCGGGGCGGGGGGCGCCGGCGGCCGGGGCGCCTGGGCCGCCGCCGGCACGGCGAGGAGGGCGAGGGAAGCGGCGGCGAGCAGGGTCGTGGCGCGTGCGGTCATGGGAGCAGGAGAGGGCCCAATCGCGGCCTGAGGATGGCGGCCCGCCCCCGGCGGCGGTGCCGTCCGCGCGAGACCCGTGACGGTTGACAGGCCGGCACGCTTCGCCAACACCTCGCGCCCATCGCAAGGGACGCCCTGCCGCCGCGCCTCCCGTGCCGGCGCTGCGGCGCGGCTGCCCGGCGCACCGCGACGAACAGGACGCTTGTGACACGATGGCGGTGATGCGCTCCTACCTCGACTTCGAGAAGCCGGTCGCCGAACTCGAGGCGAAGCTCGAGGAATTGCGGGCGGTGGGCGCCCGCGACGGCGCCGTCTCGATCAGCGAGGAGGTCGGGCGCCTGGAGGTCAAGGCGGGCCACGCGCTGGCCGAGATCTACGCCAACCTCACGCCCTGGCAGAAGACGCAGGTCGCCCGCCACCCCCAGCGCCCCCACTTCGTGGATTACTGCGCCGGGCTGATCGAGGAGTTCACGCCGCTGGCCGGCGACCGCACCTTCGGCGAGGACGAGGCCATCGTCGGCGGCTTCGGGCGTTTCCGCGGGCGGCCCGTCTGCGTGCTCGGCCAGGAGAAGGGCGCCACCACCGAGGCGCGCCTGCGCCACAATTTCGGGATGGCCCGGCCCGAGGGCTACCGCAAGGCCGTGCGCCTGATGGAGCTGGCCGACCGCTTCGGCCTGCCGGTCCTGGCCTTCGTGGACACGGCGGGCGCCTTCCCCGGCATCGAGGCGGAGGAGCGCGGGCAGGCCGAGGCCATCGCCCGCTCCACCGAGGCCTGCCTGGGGCTCGGCGTGCCCAACGTCGCCCTCATCATCGGCGAGGGCGGCTCGGGCGGCGCCATCGCGCTCGCCACCGCCAACCGCGTCCTGATGCTGGAGCACGCGATCTACGGCGTGATCTCGCCCGAGGGCGCCGCCTCGATCCTGTGGCGCGACCAGGGCCGGGCGCACGAGGCTGACACCGCCATGAAGATCACGGCGCAGGACCTGCTGCGGCTCGGCGTCATCGACGCGATCGTGCCGGAGGCCACCGGCGGGGCGCACCGCGACCGGGACGGGGCGATCCGGGCGGCCGGCGAGGCGCTCTCGGGCGCGCTCAAGGAGTTCGAGGGCCTCGGACCGGCCGAGATCCGCGACCGGCGCGCCCAGAAGTTCCTCGACATCGGCCGCAAGCTTTGAGCCCAGGCGGGGTTTTCCGCGGGGCGCTCGGACGGCTCGGCCTGCGCCTGGGACGGGGCGAGGCACGCGAACCGGGTGCCGACAACCACGTCTCGCTGGGCAGCCATTGCCAGATGGCGCACGCCCTGAAGACCCTGAACCTGCGCCACTGGTCCGGTCCCTTCGACTGGATCTTCTCCATGCCGGGCATGGCCCGCGACTGCCTCGCCGACGACTTCGCCGCCCTCCTCGACCGCACGCAACTGGAGACCATCCCCGAGGCCGAGCGGCGCGGGCCGGACATCTGGCGCGGGCGCCACCGGCTCTACCGCGCGCGGCACGGCCTGGAATGCATCTTCAACCATCACGACCCGGCCGGGAGCGAGGCGGATTACGCCTTCCTGGCGGACGGCGTGCGCCGGCTGCGCACGGCCCTCGATTCGGCCGGCACCCGGAACCGGTTCTGGATGATGACGCACCTGCACACCCCGCAGGACGTGGCGATCGACATCTGCGACCTTTTGGCGCAGCGTCGAAGCCGGAACCATTTAACCTTCCTGCAACTCCTGCCCGGCCGGCCCGCCTGCCGCGTCGAGGCCACGGAGATCCGGCCCGATCTGCGCTGGCTCACGGTGGAGACTCCCTCGGCGCCGGTGGGCCTGCGCCTCGCCGACCCGGCCGACGACGCCGTCCTGATCGCGGCGATTGCGGCGGAAGCGGCGCGCGCGCCCGCCGCGTTCCCATGATCCACAGGGCGGCGCCCTGTGGCGCCCGTGTCATTGCGGTAACGATGGCGCAAGTTTAACGACGCTACAGAGTTGGGGAGTGGCGCCCGACGCCGGCAAATGCCCGCGGGCGGTCTATAGCGAGGACGAGGTTCCCCCCATGGCTGTGTACCCGGCTGTGCGTCCGCTGGTGGTTGCGGCCCTGCTCGCCTTCGGCCTGGCCGCCTGCCAGGACGGCGGCATCGGCGGTCCGTCGACCCGGCACCTGACGCCGATCCCGACCCAGACCCTGTCCCTGATGCAGACCAAGGGCATGCAGCAGGCCGACCCCATCCTGATCCGCGCCTACAAGAAGGAAGCGGAGATGGAGGTGTGGAAGAAGGGCACGAACGGCCAGTACGCCCTGCTCAAGACCTTCCCGATCTGCCGCTGGTCCGGCCAGCTCGGCCCCAAGACCAAGCAGGGCGACCGGCAGGCGCCGGAGGGATTCTACACGATCACGCCGGGCCAGATGAACCCGAATTCTTCGTATTTCCTCTCCTTCGACACGGGTTATCCGAACGCCTACGACCGGGCCAACGGGCATACCGGCAACTACATCATGGTCCACGGCACCTGCTCCTCGGCCGGGTGCTTCGCCATGACCGACGCCTCGATCTCGGAGATCTACGCCATCGCCCGCGAGGCGTTCTCCGGCGGCCAGCGCTCGTTCCAGTTCCAGTCCTACCCGTTCCGGATGACGGCCATGAACATGGCCAAGTACCGCAACGATCCGAACGCGCCGTTCTGGCGCAACATCAAGGAGGGCTCGGACTACTTCGAGGCCCTGCGCGAGGAGCCCCGCGTCGGCCTGTGCGGCAGCAAATATGTGTTCGGCGGCGCGGACGCGGCCGCGGGCTCCTGCACCCCGAAGGTCGAAACGCTGGTGGCCGAGAAGCGCGCCCGCGACAACCAGGAGATCGCCGAACTCGTCGCCAAGGGCACGCCGGCCACCCGCGTCGTCTACCAGGACGGCGACCAGAACCCGGTGTTCCGCTCCCAGAAGCCCACGGCCTTCGCCAGCCTCGGATCGTCCGCGCAGGAACTGCCCTACGACGAGACGGTGTTCGGCCGGCACCATCTCGGCGACGTCAGCCGCCCGGAGACCCTGGCCGCCGGCCCCCAGGAGATCGAGGTCGACGCCAAGGGCAAGCCGATGATGACGGCCGCCATCGACGCGCCGATCCCGACCAAGGCTGCGGCGGCCGCCCTGGCCAAGCCGAACGGGAAGGTGGTGCCCGGCAAGCCGGCGCCCCGGACCCTGATGGCCAAGCAGCCGGACAGCGCCGCTGACACCAAGCTCGCGGACGCGGCCAAGCCCGCCGACCCCGCCAGGCCCACCCGGATCGCGGTGGCCGACGCGGACGGCGACCCGAGCGCCTACCAGAAGCTCCTGGGCAGCCTGCTCAAGAAGGAGGCCCCGGTGCCGGCGACGCCAGCGACGGACGCGGCCACCGCCGAGCCGGTCAAGCTTGCGCACACGGCGCAGGTCAAAGGCCAGGCCGCCCCGCACGCCGCGCGCAAGGATGCGGTCGCGCCGAAGGCCACGAAGACCGCCAAGGCCGAGACCGGCAAGGCCGAGACGGCGAAGTCCGACAAGACGCCCTGACGGCCGGGATGCGAATGGCCGACGCGGGAACACCGAGGGTGCCGGGCCGCAGGCCCGGCAACCTATTTCTCGCGGTCGTGTGCCTCAGAGCGGCCGGTCGCGGGTGATGATCCAGACGGCGTGGATCATGCCGGGGATGCCGAACATCAGCGTCAGCAGGATGTTGAGCAGGAACTGGAGGCCGAAGCCGACCGTGATCAGGACGGCGACCGGCGGCAGGAAGATCGCGAGCAGGACTTTGACGAGCGTCGACACGGCGGCTCCGGGAGTGGATGGTTCAGCCGGGCCAACAAAGCTCGGCCTTGTCCGTTCCCTTACGGCCTAAGCGGCCCGGGTCCAACCGCACGCCGGATCGGGCCGTGACGCAGTCCGAAATCCGACCGGCTGTCCGTACCGGCTGGCAACCGGACTCGGGCCTTTCGCCCCGAAGCCGCTACGGCCTGCACGGTTTGCGAACGTAGCGCGCGCCTCCCCCTTGTAACTTGCCCTC